>DASWIG010000429.1:0-10813 GCA_036397835.1 Thermoanaerobaculia bacterium | reverse complement strand
TGGGCGAAGACCAGCCCGAGGATCGCCAGCAGCATCAGCAGCCCGCTCGCCTGGGTGAAGAGGAAGAACTTGAGCGCCGCGTAGATCCGCTTCTCGTGGCCCCAGATGCCGATCAGGAAGTACATCGGCACCAGCATCAGCTCCCAGAAGAAGTAGAAGAGGAAGAGGTCGAGGGCGAGGAACACGCCGAGGATGCCGGCGAGGATCCACATCAGGTTGAAGTGGAAGAAGCCCACCCGCTCGCGGATCTCGGTCCACGAGGCGAGCACCGAGAGGATCCCCAGCAAGAGGGTGAGCACGACCATCAGCAGGCTCAGCCCGTCGACGCCGAGGTGGAAGCCGACGCCGAAGCGCGGGAACCACGGCAGCTCGAGCTCGGCGATCCAAGGTCCGGCCGCCGGCGCGCGCCACAGGGTCAGTGCGAGCCCGAGGTCGACGCCAAGAGCGGCGAGGCAGATCCAGCGCGCAAGACGGCCGCCCGCCGGCCAGGCCAGCAGGCCGCCCGCCAGCGGGATCGCGATGAGGGCGAGCAACGTCATGACAGGCCCACCCATGCGACGACGATCACGGTGCCCAGCGCCAGGGCCGCGGCGTACCAGCGCAGGCGTCCGTTCTGGGTCACGCGCACGGCGCGATGGCCGAGGACGGCGAGAGCGGCGAGGCCCGCGTAAAGGCGGTCGACGACGTCGTCGCGGTTGATCCGGGCCAGGGCCACGAAGGGACGCACGAAGACGGCGTCGTAGAGGCGGTCGAATTCCCAGCCGCTCAACCAGAAGCGGTGCAGGCGGTGGCCGATGCCGGGAAACTCCTCGGGGTGCTCCTCCGGACGCGGACGGCGCACGAAGAGCACCCAGGCGAGTGCGATGCCCGCCAGCGACGCCGCCGCCGCGAGTCCCTGGAGGGCGTACTCGCCGGCGAGCCCGCCGTGGGCCAGCTCCGGCGCCGGCAGCGCCCGGTCGAGCAGGTCGGTGAAGAGCGGCAGGTCGCCCAGGGTCGCCGGGATCTCGACGAAGCCGCCGACGATCGACAGCACCGCGAGGATGATGAGCGGCACCTTGATCCGGTAGCCCGGACGGTGGTCGACCGGCGCCCGCGGCTCGCCGAGGAAGACCACGAAAATGAGCCGGAAGACGTAGAGCGAGGTGACGAAGGCGCCGACGAGCCCGGCGAGCCAGAGCCAGAAGCCGCCGCGCTCCGACGCCCAGGCCGCCCACAACAGCGTGTCCTTGCTGTAGAAGCCGGCGGTCACCAGGGGAAAGCCGGCCAGCGAGGCGCCGGCGATCACGAAGACGGCGAAGGTCACCGGCAGGCGGCGCCGCAACCCGCCCATCTTGAAGATGTCCTGCTCGTGGTGCTGGGCGAGGATCACCGCGCCGGCGCCGAGGAAGAGCAGGGCCTTCGTGAGTCACGGCCGGCAGGCGGACGGCCTCCTGGGCCGCGTGCTGCGCACCCGCCAGCTTCCGGCAGGCCTGGTGCTCACGGCGCCGGAGTCGGCTCAGGAGAACATCCCCGGACGGTACTCCGTGATGTACCCCGCGAACGCCGACGCCGCCACCGAGAGCGGCGAAGCGAGGTACAGACGCCCCGGCCCCGAGCGGCCCTTGTAATTGCGGTTGATCGCCGAGACGGTGACCTCGTCGGCCGTTTCTGAGACGCCGGGGCCGCAGCCGATGCAGGCGCCGCAGCCCGGCTTGATGAGCCGGACGCCGGCGCGCTCGAAGTCCTCCACGAAGCCCTTCTCGCGCGCGTACCTCTCGACGGCC
This sequence comes from Thermoanaerobaculia bacterium, assembly GCA_036397835.1. Classification (GTDB taxonomy): domain Bacteria; phylum Acidobacteriota; class Thermoanaerobaculia; order Multivoradales; family J023; genus DASWIG01. The sequence goes on along the minus strand of DASWIG010000429.1, from coordinate 9,050 downwards.
TGCGAGCCGAACTGGATCAGGAAGCGCACGTTCTCGTGTACTTTGCGGCCGGCGTCCACCGCCTCCTTGACCACCCGGTGGTAGAACTCGAGGTCGTCGATCTTGCCCGCCGTGCAGCTCCCGCCGTAGGCGATGTCGATCGCCACCCGGTCGAGGTTCCTGATCAGCTCGCCGTTGGTCGGGTCCGAGGGGATGCCGTGGTCGGGATCGCCCGGGTGGGCCACCATGGGCTCGATCGACGAGAGGTCAATGTGGTGGACGCCGCCGGCGTAGACGGCGTCCGGGTCGGGCGCCACCGACCGCCGCCGCATCGCCTCGACATCGATCCCGGGACGGTACTCGGCGATCCACGCGTACGTCTTCTCGTCGGCCATCACGATGGCGGTGCGCGCCGAGCACTCGGTGGCCATGTTGGTCAGGGTGGCGCGCTCGTCCATCGACAGGCCGGCCACGCCCGGACCGGTGAACTCCATCACCCGGTTCAGCGTCATCTGCGCCCGCGCGTAACGGAGCAGGACGTGGAGCATCACGTCCTTGGCCGTCACGTTCTCGGCGAGAGAGCCGGTGAGCTCGAAGCGGATCGACTCCGGCACCTCGACCTGGGTGAAGCCGTCGTAGATCAGGTTGGCGTACTCGGTGGAGCCCACGCCCCAGGCCAGCGCGTTGTTGCACCCGCCCATGCAGGTGTGGCTGTCGGTGGCCTGGATGAAGTCGCCGGGACCGATCATGCGCTCGCGCGCCACCTCGTGGCAGATGCCCGGGGAGACGCCGTCGTGGGTGAGGAAGTCGTCGACCCCCGAGTGCTGCTGGAAGTCGCGCTGCAGATCGCGCATGGTGTTGATGTGCGGCAGGAACTTCACCATGCGGCTCACGCCGTCGGCGTAGACGAGGTGGTCCTCGAAGGCGGCGAAGCGCTCCGGGTTGCGGATCTTGTAGCCCTCGCCGTATTCCTGCTGCAGGAAGTAGTGGACCTGGGCCGAGGTGAAGTCGTGCGAGTAGCCGCCGTCGACCTCCACGAGCACGGCGTCGCCGGGCTTGACGTAGCGCGGCACGTCTCCAAGGAGATGGCCGGCGAGGATCTTCTCGCACATGGTCATGGGCCGTGCCGTGGTGCCGTGAGAGGGGACCTCGACCTCGCCGGCGGCGAGCGCCTTGGCGAACGGGAAGAGGCCGCCGTGGCGCACGATCAGCCGGGTGATCGGGTCGTAGCCGCGGCAGAACTCCTCGAGCGGCACGCCCTGCCCGGCCTCGAGCCGGCGCAGCAGGTCGTGGCCGCCCATCAGCACGCCCTGGTTGACGTTGTTGCCGGCGTGGATGGGGGCGAAGGAGGCGGCGATGGCGATCCTGATGCCCGACCACTTCTCGGCCTGCACGGCCGTCTCGCGCGAGCTGCCCACGCCCTTGCGGTAGCCCGAGACGACGATCTCGAAGTTGCCGTCGGCCAGCGCGTCGCGCTCGAACACGCGCCGGCCGTCGACCACGTGACCCGCGTAGGCCTCGCGGGCGATGTCCTCAGGGCGGTGGTGGAAGCAGACCCACGCCGGGGTCATCATGTCGGTGTTGACGTCGTCGAGCAGGTCGGCGACGGTGACGTCGTCCATCGTCAGGTCGAGCTCGCCGGCGAGCTGCCGGCGGATGAGGTCGGGATCCTTGGTGAGGTAGAGGATTCGCTTGCCGGGGGTGCGCCTGACGATGTCGGGGGGTCTCATCCACGTCCTCCATGCTGACGTCCGAACCGGGATCGTCGTCAACCGTCCGATTCTAGCCCAGCGTGGCCAGCGTCGTGCCAGGGGCAGGCTCCTTCGTGGACCCTGCCAGCTCCGCGTTTGGTGATCTGGCATCGATGATGCATAATAGAGCTGCGGGGTCGCAGCACAGGCCGCCGTGTGCACAGGCAGAGAGCCGGGCCGGCGTCCGCCGCGGCCGGGTCCCCATCCGCAACGACCATCAGGAGACGTGAATGCAGAAAGAAGAACCGATCGAGCTGACTGGAACCGTGACCGAAGCCCTCGGCAACACCAACTTCCGGGTCCAGGTGACCGACGACCACACGGTGCTGGCCAAAATGGCCGGCAAGATGCGCCGTCACCGTATCCGCGTGCTGCCGAACGACAAGGTGAAGGTCGAGGTCTCCCCCTACGACCTCAACCGCGGGCGCATCGTCTACCGCTTCCGGTAATCCTCGTCCCCGAGAAAGGGCAGGAGCGCTTCGTTGAACCTCACCGGACCCGACGGCACCTCCCACGCCTCGACGTCGCTCATCACGAAGCCGAGCGAGGCCTCCTTGTCGAGGGCGCCGTGGGTCCAGCGCAGGCGGCCGACCGACAGGCGCGACGCGAGCTCGGTGGAGCACGCGCCGTACATGAAGCCCGGTCGGGTGCCGCAGATCACCGAGGCCGGATTCTCCACCAGATCGAATCCCCGGACGATGCGGTAGAGCGGGTCGGGGTTTTCCCGCTCGCGCGTCGCTTCGAGCCACCAGCGGTCGGGAAACGCGGCCGCCTGGTCGTCGTGTGCCCGCCGGCGCAGGCCCGCGACGACCGGCGCCAGCTCCAGCGGATCGCCGTCGAGCGGCTCGTAGGACCATAGCTCCTGGCCTTCGGGACCGGTCCGGCGCACGAGCGCGCTGGCCCCGCCGCCGAACACCCTGACTCCGTCGCCGGACGTGGCGGGCGTGGCGCAGACGTGGACGCCCTCGACCGCCGCCATCACCTCCGCCACCTTTTCCCGGACCTCGTCGCGGGTGAAGGCCACGAAGCTCGACACCAGGCCGAAAGGTACGAAGACCACGTGGTCGGCGTGGCGCAGCCGCCGCGCCGGGTGGTAGCCGGCGTCCTTCAAAGCCCTCTTGACGCCCTGCCGCACGTTGACGAGCGGCTCACCGCCGTCCATGCCGTGGTCCGAGAAGAGCACGACGCGGAACGGCCGCGCGCCCGGGCGCCGGCGCAGCTCCCGCAGCCCTTCGTCGAGGCGGCGCAGCACCGGCTCGAGCCCGGGCGGGCTGTCGAGGTGGGCCACCAGGTCGGTGGTGGTGTAGTAGATGAAGAAGACGTCGTCGTCGCCGGCGGCGAAGGCCGCGAGCGACTGCCGGATCGAGCGGTAGGTGGTCTTGACGGGCCGCGCGCCGCTGACCAGCTTGCGGCCGAGGCCGCGCATCTTCCAGTCCCAGAACTCGCGCCACGGGAACTTGATCCGGTTGTAGCTGATCAGCCCGCCGCCGCGCACCCGTCCTTCACCCCAGTCGAAGAACTTGGCCTCGTAGCCCGGCGACTTCTCGAGGCCGAGCGGCTCGAGGATGCCGGCGAAGGCGAGGCTGGTGGTGGAGGGGAAGGTGCTGATGAGCGGTACCGGGCCGCGCAGGCCGCGGAAGAGCGCCGCGTCGCCGAGCGCGGGATCGGAGAGGCGCTCCACGGTGCGAAAGGGCACGGCGTCGAGGCCGATGAAGAGCAGGCGCGGCGGCTCCTGGGCTTCGAGGCCGCCGAGCAGGAGGAGCGGGGGGAGGGCGAGGAGCACCAGAGGGCGTCGTAAGAGCATCGTGTCTCCGAGGGCCGCCAGCGTGGCCGGGGCGGGATCTTAACGCAGCCGAGCTCACGGCCAGGGCTTGCCCTCAACATCACGGGCCTTCAGGCCCCTGCGGACGCGGTCAGGCGCCCGTCCCGGATGTGCAGGACGCGGTCGGCCAGCCGCGCCGCTTCGCGGCTGTGGGTCGCCATGACCATGGTCTTGCCGGCGCCGCGCACCGAGCGCTCGAGCAGCTCCAGCACCTGCTCGGCGGTCTCGACGTCGAGGTTGCCGGTGGGCTCGTCGGCCAGCAGCAGCGCCGGGCCGTGGGCGAGGGCGCGGGCGATGGCGACGCGCTGCTGCTCGCCGCCCGAGAGGACGTCGGGGTAGCTGGCGCCGCGGTCGGCCAGGCCCACGGAGTCGAGCAGGTCGCGGGCGCGCCGGCGCTTGACGCGGTGGCGCTCGCCGGCGCCGAGTCGGCCGGCGAGCTCGAGCGGCAGCAGCAGGTTCTCCTCCACCGTGAGCGTGGGGATCAGGTTGAAGAACTGGAAGACGAAGCCGATTTCGCGCCGCCGCAGCAGCGTGCGCTGGCGCTCGGACAGACGCGTCAGGTCTTCCCCCCGGAGCAAGACCTGGCCGGAGTCCGGCAGGTCGATGCCGGCGAGCAGGTTGAGCAGCGTCGATTTGCCCGAGCCGCTGCGCCCCAGGAGCACCACGATCTCGCCGCCGCCGACGGCGAGGTCGGCGTCGCGGAGCACCGGGCGGTCCACCCTGCCTTCGCGGTAGACCTTGGTGACGCGGCGCAGCTCGACGACCGGCGAGGGGCTCATCGGAGCGCCATCCTAAAGCCGAAGGCGCAAGAATCGCCGGCGAAGGCCCGAAAAAATTGCCGGCTTGCTTGGGAGCAAGCCGGCTTAGCGCTTCCAGGCCTTGGAGAAGGGGGTACAGGCCCAGAGCTCGAAACTCAAGGTGTCTCCCGCGACCTACCCTCTTTGAGCTCGCGATCGAACCTGACGGTTATCCCTGCTGACGGACGGCGGGCGCGACGGACACTGTCCCCTCTCCGCTGCGCCGCGCTCGTCCATGATCTACCCTTCCCCTCGTTTGAACGGCCTGCCGCTGACCTACCAGGCGCGATCTCCGGCCCGCCGGAGATCCCGCGGGACCCCCCGCGGCAACCCGTTCACCATAGGTGGAGAAGCAACCTGCGGGCCAACTCCGCCGGGCTCGCGGAGGGATTTCGTTGCCGCGTTCAACCTCCTGGAAATAAAGCCCTTAGGACGATGGCGCGGGCTCGCGGGCAGGGCCGGTGGCGGGCCTGACGGGCATGGCGGCGATGGAGTGGGTAGAGCGTTACCCAGCTTCCGTTACGAAGACTACCCAGGGCGGAATGAGCTAAGCTCCTCCTCGTCATGCAGGAACGAGCGCGCAAACTGAGGCCCAGGATCGTCCTCGGCTTGCTCTTCATCGCCTTCGGGACGGTGCTGACGGCGGGCAATCTCGGCTACGAGGTCGACGACGTCTTCGAGCTCTGGCCCGTGGTCCTGGTGGTGATCGGCCTGGCGAAGCTCTCGAGCTCGCTCTGGGGCGGGCTCTTCTGGATCCTGGCCGGCGTCCTCTTCCTGGTGCCGCGGTTTTATAGCCGCGTCGACGTCGGCGACCTGTGGCCGCTGCTGCTGATCCTGATCGGCCTGCGCGTGGCTACGCGCTCGTTCGACGACCGGCGGCGCCGGCGCAGCTCGGCGCCGGTCGCCGCGCCCGACGACAAGATCCGACTGACGGCCGTCTTCGCCACCCGCCGCCGCCGCGTCACCTCCCGCGCCTTTCGCGGCGGCGACGTGGTGGCGATCCTGGGCGGCGGCGAGGTCGACCTGACCGAGGCGCTGCCGGCGGGCGGCCAGGCGGTGCTCGAGGTCCTGGCGCTGTGGGGAGGCGTGGACGTGCGGGTGCCGCCCGAGTGGCGGGTGAGCCTCGAGATCACCGCCGTGATGGGCGGCGCCGAGGACGCCCGCGACGCGGCCGAGCTCGCCGCCGTCGAGCCGGGCGGCCGGCGGCCGCACCTCGTGGTCCGCGGATTCACCATGATGGGGGGCGTCGACGTCCGAAGCTGATGCACCCGATCCTCGGCCATGGCGGCCGTCTCCCCGTCTATCTCGCCGTATGGCTGCCGGGCAGCCTGGTGCTGGCGGCCGTCATCGCGCTGATGGGCGAGGACGTCGGGTGGGCCGTGGCGCTGGCCCTGGCGCTGCCGCTGTCGCAGGTCTACGCCTTCCTCTGCCTGGCGGCCTGGTATCCGAGCCGGTCGACGCCTCTGGGCGGCGCCACGTTGTGGCGGGCGCTGGTCACCCACGCGCTCGCGGCGCTGCTGTCGAGCGGCTTCTGGCTACTGCTCGGCCTGGCCTGGGCGCGGCTGGTGAGCGAGGTGCCGGCCCTCGCCGGCGCCGCCGCCGGCTACCGGCGGCAGGTGCCGCTCTTCTTCGCCGCCGGCCTCGTGCTGTACCTGCTGGCGGTGGCGGCGAGCTACCTCTACCTGGCCTTCGAGGCGTCGCGGGCGGCCGAGAAGAGGGCGCTCGAGGCGCAGAAGAACCAGGAGCTGGCGGCGCGCGAGCTCGAGCTCGCCCGCGCCATCCAGCGCCGGCTACTGCCGGCCGCCGAGGCCTCGGGCGACGGCTTCCGCCTGGCGGCCCGCAACCTGGCGGCACGCTTCGTGGCCGGCGACTTCTACGACTACTTCACCCTCGCCGACGGCACGCTGCGCATCGCCGTGGCCGACGTGGCCGGCAAGGGCATCGCGGCGAGCCTGATCATGGCCACGGTCAAGGCCGTGCTGCCGCTGATCGCCGCCGACCGCTCGCTGGCGGCGACGTTGCGGGAGCTCAACCGCAAGCTCACCGCGGAGCTCGCCGAGCGCGAGTTCGTGGCGCTCGCCCTGGCCACCTTCGACCCGGCCAGCGGCCGTCTCGAGCTCGTCAACGCCGGCCTGCCCGACCCGTACCGGCTGCGCCACGGCGCCGCTCCGGCGCCGATCGAGGCGCCGCCGCCGCGCCTGCCCCTCGGCCTGTGGCCGGACGTCGAGCACCAGAGCGTCGCGGTGGAGCTGGCGCCGGGCGACGGCGCGCTCTTCCTCACCGACGGTTTCCCCGAGGCGCAGGCCGCCCCCGGCGAGCCGCTGGGCTACGCGGCCTTCGAGGCCCTGCTCGATCATCGCGCCGGGGAGCCCGGGGCGTGGCTCGACCGGCTGATCGAGCGGGTGCGGGCGGCCACCGCGGCCGAGCAGGACGACGACTGGACGGCGCTTCTCGTCGAACGGCCGGGGCGATAGACTTCGGCGAACTTACGCGGCCGCCCTGCGTATGGGTCCTGGCGAGAGCTCCCGAGAACGTCCATGTCCGCGCGCACGCTCAACCTCCACGGCTTTCCGCGAGGGCTCCTGCCGGCGCCGCGGACGCTCGCCGTGGCCGAGCCGCGGCCGTCGCCCGAGGGTCCCTCCCGGAACGCCCGCCTCGAGATCGCGCCGGACCTCGTCCGACGCTGCCGCGAGGGCGATCCCGACGCTTTCGACGAGCTCTTCGAGCGGAGCAAGGACCACGTCTACACGCTGGCCCTGTACTTCAGCGGCGACGAGGACGCGGCGGCCGACGTGACGCAGGAGGTCTTCCTGAAGCTCCTCGACCGGATCGGCCAGTTCCGCGAGCACGCCGAGCTCTCGACCTGGCTCTACCGGGTGGTGCTCAACGCCTTCCTCGACCAACGCCGCGGCCGCCGGCCCTGGCTGCCTCTCGAGGCGTCGGACGACGGCTCGGAAGCGCCCCGCGAGCTGACGCTCGAGCCGCCGCAGGAGCGCTCGGCGGTCGACGGCCAGACCGCCGCCGTCGTGCGCCGCGCCGTCGCCGGCCTCAAGCCCAAATGGCGGGCGCCGGTGGTGCTGCGCTACGGCGCCGGGCTGTCTTACGAAGAGATCGCCGCGGTGCTCGGGATCTCGCCGGGGACCGTGGCGTCGCGGCTCCACCGGGCCCACGACCGGCTGGCCCGGCAGCTCCGCCACCTGCGCCCCGGCGCGGGCCAATATCAATATCTCTTCCCGGCGGCCGGCTCCGGACGAGCCTGATCGGCTGGCCGCCTGCGGCCGGCGCTCGGCCTGGGCCTGACCGCGCTCCTGGTGCAGCCGGCCGTGGACGCCGACGAGGTCCTGGCGGTCATGGAGCTCTTCGGCGAGCTCAGCGGCTCGCGCGGACGCGCAGTCTTCGTCCGGCCTTCAGCGCCTCCGCGCCAACCGCAGCAGGAAGTGTTCTACATGAGCCGTCAGGCCGTCGCTGGTCTGCGCGGTCACGGCGAACCGTGCCCGGATCGGAGAGTCGGAGTCGACTCGCGCCTCGACGCCCGTGGCATGCGCAAGACACCGGTCTTGGTAGACCTGCGGCCAGTCCTCGATATCGAGGTCGGTAATCTGAACGACGGCGCCGGCCGTGACCTCGGCCGTCCAGTAACTTTCGATCTGGTGCTGCGCGTCCCGAAAGTCGTTGCGGCCCCAGAGCTTCACTTCGACGACGGCGATCTCACCGGAGCCGTTCCGACGCAGTTTGACGTCGGTTCGACCGGCAGCGTTCTGGGCCTCCCTCTCCGTCTGCCAGCCCAGAAGCTCGAAACCCAGCGCCAGATAGACAGCGAAGACCGCCTCCGGAACGAGCCGTTTGCCGCCCGCAACCGGGCGGAAGAAATCGGCACTCGAGCGGTGAAGCTTGACGAGCAACTGCGCCAGATCCCGTCCCAAGAGCTCGGAGAGCGGCGGTTGAGGGGACAGGGAAGAGGACGGCAGATTGACGATGCCGGCGATCGGCTGGGCGACGACCGGATTGGACTTGACCACCGAACCTTGAAACCGCACCAGTCCGGCCGCCTGAAGGAGCTTCAGGACGTCAGTCAGGTTGAGGTCCAGACGGTCCTTCCGTGCTCCGACGAGCTCCTCGAGCTCGGCTCGTGGAAGGGGCCTCGAATCGCCGCGGATCCTCTCCAACACCCGAAACGGCGCGTCGGAAAAGCGCGGATCGGAGATGGACCGCACGAGGTCGCGCACGTACTCGTCGTGCACCTCCGAGAAGTCGGCGAAGACGTCGGAAACGTCCCGCTCCACGGGCGGTCCTTCGAAGGACCACAGTTGCTGCAGACCGAAAGTCGTCAGCGCGGGAATACCGCCCGTCGTCAGATAGAGGGCGTCCACGACGTCTTCCGTCAGGCCCTTCTCACGCTCGGCGAAAGGTAACGTCAGCCGCACGACCTCTGGGCGCTCGAAAGGTAGCAGGCTCACGTGCAGGGCCCGCGACAAGAAGCTCGAACCGAGGACGTCGCGCACCACGAAGATGCCCAGCGAGCCGGTCGCCAAGACTCCCAATCCGGCGACGTCGCGCCGCGTCGCTTCGAGATCGTTGAAGAAGCCGCGCCCCGGCGGATGGGCCGAACGCCGTTCACCCGTCTCGGCGTAGCGGTCGAACTCGTCGAAAAGAAGGACGAGGCGCGGCGGGACGCCGTCCCGGGCGAAGTAGGCGTCCACG
>DASWIG010000428.1:0-2707 GCA_036397835.1 Thermoanaerobaculia bacterium | reverse complement strand
CTCGTCGCTGGCCGTGACGTGCCAGTCGCCGGGACCGAGGTTGGGGACCGAGTAGCGTCCCTCGTAGTCGACGATGCCCTGCTGGAGGCCGCCGCCCATGGTGATGCCGAAGGCCCGGACGACGACGCCGGCGAGCTCGTCGAGCTCGAGACCGAGGACGCGTCCGCGCAGCGTGGCGCCGCGCCGCAGCTCGAGATCGAGGCCGGCGACCGGGCCGGCGACCTCGAAGGGCTCCGGCGTCGACGCCGCGGCGTAGCCGTCCTTGGCGGCGGTCAGCAAGTAGTGGCCGGCGCCCACGTCCTCGAGGGTGAAGGTGCCGTCGGGGCGGGTGGTGGCGGCGCCCCTGTCGTGGCTCATGGAGAATCGCATCCGGGCGACGTCGGTGGCGATCAGGCTCAGCGAGGCGCCGGCGACGGGAAGGCCCGTGGAGTCGGTCACCCGGCCCGAGACCGCGAAGCCTTCGTCGACGACCAGGTCGACGCTCTGGGTGCCGGGGCCGATCTCGACGCTCCTGGACACCTGGCCGAAGCGGCCGCGCTGGACGCTGACGACGGCCGGCCCGGGCGCCAGGCCGTCGATCCGGTAGCGGCCTTCGCCGTCGGTCTGGCCGCTCATCTGCACGCCGCCGTACATCGGGCCTTCCTGGGCGGGCGAGCAGGTCACGTCGGCCTCGACCACCGGCGAGCCGTCCCGCCGGGTGACGGTGCCGACGACGGTGGCGCCGCGCAGCAGCACGACCTCGAGGTCGCGCAGCTCGCCGCCCGCCGCCAGCTTCAGGCCCCGGCGCTGGTACGTCTGGTATCCCGTGGCGCCGACCGTGAGCTCGACGTCGCCCGGCTCGACGTCCTCGCTCCGGAAAGCGCCCTGCTCGTCGCTCGTGGCCGGCCTTCGCGGCCTGGCGAGCACGCGGGGACCCGCGGCCGCCTCCGGCTGGGCGAAGACGGTCGCCTCGGCGACGGGGTCGCCGTCCTCGTCGCGCACGCGTCCCGAGATCGTCCCCGCGGGCCGCAGCACGACCTCGACCGTCGCGCCCTCGCCGGCGAGGACGTTCGCCGTCTCGGAGCTGAAGCCCGCCTTGGACACCACCAACATGTGGCGTTTGCCGGGCTCGAGGTCGGCGACGGTGAAGCGGCCCGCGGCGTCGCTTCTCGCCGCGGGCTCTTCGCCGGTTTGGAAGACCGGGGCCTCCCGCTCGGCGAGGAAGACTTCGGCGTCGGCGACGGCGGCGCCTTGCGGGTCGCGGACGGCGCCTTCGACCCGGACGCCCGCCGCCAGCACCACGGTGCCGAGGTCGGTCTCGCCGGCCTCGGCGGGGATCGCCAGGCCGGGGACGGCGGCCGGCGCGAAGCCGGCCGCCTTCACCTCCAAGTCGTAGCGGCCCGGAGCGAGGTTGGGAAGACGGAAACGTCCCTCGGAATCGGTGACGGCCGGCGTCGGCCCGTCCTCGTCGCCTCCGCGTCTCGCGAGCCGGGCGCGGAAAAAGACCCGCCGCATGTCGCCGGCCTCCACCGGCACCAGGCGTACCTCGGCCCCGGCGACGGGCGCTTCGGCGCCGTCGACCACCCGGCCGACGCCGGTGACGCCGGAGTCGAGGACGATCCGCAGGCCGGAGCGGCTCTCGAAGGCCCGGAGGGCGTCGACCTGGTGGCGCGCCGGCGCGTAGCCGGGCTTGCGCAAGCGCAAGGCGTAGCTCGCTGCCGGCGACAGACCCGAGAGGAAGAAGCGGCCGGCGCGCGTCGACCGGGCGCTCGGAGCGTCGAGGCGGAAGGAAGGGTAGCGGGCCGTCATGGTGGCGTCGAGCGCTTCCGCGGTGACGTCGACCCCGGCGACGGGACGGCCCTCGGAGTCGACCACGGTGCCGCTGACCGCCGCGGCCGGCTCGAGGGCGAGGGTCGGGCCGTCTTCGGATTCGGGGCTGTCGAGGGTCTTGCGTTCGAAGGCCGGGGCATAGCCCTCGGCGACCGCCAGGACCATGATCTGCCGCGACGGGAAGAGGCGAAGCTCGTAGTTGCCGCGGGCGTCGGATACGGCGGTGGGACCGCGGGGGGCCCAGACCAGGGCGCCGGCCACGCCGTCGCGGCTTTCGCGGTCCACGACCCGGCCGCGGACGGCGCGGAGCGGCTCGACGACGACCTCGGCCTCGTTCGTGCCGTCCGGCGTGAAGCGGGGCTCGTAGTAGCCGCGCCGGCCGTCGGCGGTCAGGAAGTTGACGCCGGGGGGCTCGTTCTCCGGCGGCGCCACGGTCAGACGCAGGCGGCCCTCGCCGTCGGTGCGTCCGAGGGGCACGATCCCCATTTCCTGGTAGGCCACGGCGCCGGCGACGCGGCGTCCGCGCGCGTCGACCACGGTGACGGTCCCGGCGACGCCGCCGGGCAGGCGGATCTCGACCCGGCCGTCCTTGGGCGCTGCCTCGTCGCCCACGACGACGATGAGCGGGTGGGCGGGTCCGAGGACCTCGAGCCGCGGCTCCTCGTCGCCGCCGGCGGCGAGACGGGCGACGCCGTCGTCGCCGGTGCGGGCGAGGCGCAGCCGCGGCCGCCAGCCGTCGCTCGAGCTTCCGGCGTCGGAGAGCCCGATCCGGGCGTCCGCCGGCGCCCCGTCCGCGTCGAGCACGCGGACCTCGAGCGTCGAGGCGGGCCGCAGCTCGACGTCGGGGAGCTCGGCGGGCTCGTGGAGGGGACGCAGGATCGTCTCCTGGACGACGTAG
>DASWIG010000427.1:0-7270 GCA_036397835.1 Thermoanaerobaculia bacterium | reverse complement strand
GTGGGCGTTCCAGAAGTTGGGCGCGGTGTAGATGATCGGCGTGATGCCGTAGCGCTGTTCGAGCAGGTCGAGAAAGCGCTGCAGCCGGGCCGGGAGGCCGGGCGCCGTGCCGTGACCGATGAGCTCGATGTCGACGACCGGCGCGAGATCTCCCGGCGCGAGCTCGACCACCGAGGTGAAGAGCGCCGCCTGGGCGTCGGGATCGTCCTCGGTGACGTAGAAGTGGTAGGCGCCGCGCACCAGGCCGGCCTCGCGCACCGCGGGCCAGTGGTCGTCGAAGGCCGCGTCCTTGAGGTCCACGCCCTCGGTGGCCTTGAGGATGACGAAGCCGGGGCCGTCCGCGACCACCGCCGGCCAGTCGATCGCGCCGCTGTGCCACGACACGTCGAACCCCCCCTGGTGCACGCGGCCGGCGATCGCTGCCGTGTCGACCGGCGGCGGTGGGGTGACGGCGGGAGGGGCATCGGCTGGAAGCGACGGATCCGCCGGCGGCGCGGGCTCGCCATCGCAACCCGCCGCCAGGAGGGCGGCGACCAGGGAGAGGAAAAAGGCGCGGCGGTGAAATCGGGCGATCCAGGACATGGCGTGCTCCACGGACGGTCACGGTCGACTTTCTCGCGATCGTAACCGGAACCGGCTCGTTGAGCAATCCGCCGACCCGGTCGCCGTCGCTCCGCAGATCCGGGCGCCGCGGGCGCCGCGGTGACCGGCGGCGGATCCGCGGGCGGCGCGGGCTCGCCGGCGCAACCCGCCGCCGCGAGGGCGGCGGCCAGGGGCGGAACCACGCCCGAGCCTGAACGAAGAAGACGTGGGGGTGCCTCCGGTAGTCGGCGAGGTGGCTTGCGCCACCGGAGTCATACGAGGGCCGCCAAGAAACGATGAGCCGGCAGGCAGTGGACGCCCTCTTGGACGAAGTCGGGCTCACCAGCGAGGACGACTTGGTAGCACCAGGGGATGCCGATCCGCTGGCGGAAGTAGTGAAGCGACGGCTCGACTTTGGTTGCGGAGAGCTTCGTTTCCACCGCGAACCAGGGCTTGCGATCGACGGTGACGAGGAAGTCGACCTCCCTTCCCGATCGGTCCCGCAGATAGCGAAGCTCCGTCCGATAGCCCTCGCGATCCGCCAGCAGATGGCAGAATTTGAGGAGGTGAAGCCCGATCAGGTTCTCGAATCGCGCGCCCTCCTCGGGAACCTGGCTCCAATCCCACAAATAGGCCTTCGGAGCCTTGTGGAGGGCCCGCACCTGGCGGCTCGTGAAGGGCTGAAGCCGCAGCGCGTAATAGAGACGCTCGAGGATATCCATCCAGTGCGTCACCGCACGATGGCTGACCTCGAGGTCCTCGCGCAGCGCGTTGAGCGAGAGCGGCGCGGCCACCCGTTCGGGCAGGAGGTCGGCGAGGAGCTGCAAGGACGAGAGGTCCCGTACCGCCTCCAGGTCCCGCACGTCTTCGCGCAGGAAGCGGTCGACGCGCTCCTTCTGCCACCGCCTCAAGGTACGCTCCGACTGCGCCAGGAAGGGCTCCGGGAAACCGCCGAATCGCAGGAGCGCGGCCACCGTCGCGGGGGCTCCGGCCGGAGGGAAGTGAAGCTCGTTTCCGGGTTCCGGCAGAGGATGCGGCACACCGCCGACGAGCTCGGCGTAGGAGAAGGGATGGAGGCGGTAGTGATGATACCTCCCCTGGAGCGAATCGCCGCCACGACGGTACACGTCGAGCCGCGCGCTCCCGGTGACCAGAAAGCGGACCCGGTCACGATGCTTGTCGAACTCGCCCTTGATCCAGCTCTTCCATGGACGCCACTTGTGGATCTCGTCGAGCACCACGAGCGGCTCCCCGCCCGGCCACTCGGCGCTCCGGATCCGCTGGCGATCGCCGCGGTTGTCCCAGTTGAGGTAGACCCCCGAACCGGCGGCGGCCAGGATCCGCCGGGCGAGGGTGGTCTTGCCCACTTGCCGCGGTCCCGCCACGAAGACCATCTTCGAAGCCAGGTCCGTGACGACGAACTCCTCAATGTAGCGCCCCAGGTCCATCGGGCCAATTTTGCCTCAAAGCAAAAAATGACGCAACTTTTTCTGCTTGTAGGCAAAAAGGGTCACGCTCGGACCCGCAGAGCCGCGCCTTCTACGAAGAACTCCTGGAGCGGACCACGGCGCTGCCCGGCGTGCGCGCCGCCGGGGCGACGTCGGTGCTGCCGTTCGGCGGCTCCTGGAGCACCGGGACGTTCTGCATCGAAGCTACGAGCCGCCTCCTTCCGCCCTCAATCCCTGGGGCGACGTCCGGGTCGTCACGCCGCACTTCCTCGAGGCCCTGGGAGCGCCGCTCGGCGCACCCGAAGCTCAGCGCCACCTCCTGCACCCGGGAGGGGCTCTTGTGCAGGGGTAGCCGAGGTCGGTGGCGGGTCGGAACGTCGTTGTGATCGTCAGCAGCTTGCGAGCGCGCGAGTATACCGTCAGGCGGAGTGGGGCCTTCAAGGCACGGCAATACCGGTGGACAGCAGGGCCGGCCCGTCGAGCGGACACTCGACGAGCACGTGGACGTTGTAGGTCGCGCCCACCTCCTGGCGTTCGGTGCAGGGTGCGTGCGGATTCGCATTGTCGCACAGGCCGAGGCCGACGCCGGCGCCGGTGCCGCCGCCGATGCTGATCGGCACGCAACGGTTGCGTTGCGCTTCTTCGATCGCGTTCTGGGCCTCCTGCACGGCCTGGTTCCTGCCCCTCTTGAAGCAAGCGCGGTGCCAGGCCGCGGACGCGAGCCCACCCGCCCGCGCCGGCGGCGAGCGCGACGGCCTGAGACGGCGCGGAGACGAGGTGAGACGGACTGCGACGGGTGAGGGAACCTTCCGCCGCCGCATTCCGTCTTCGGCTTCGAGGACGACACGTCGAGGACGAGAACGTGATGCTGATCCACATCCTCCGCTTCGAGTGGCGCTACCACACCCGCCATCTCACGTTCGCCGCGGCGGCGGCCGGGCCCTGCGCGGCCTGCTCGCGCGGGCCGCGGGTGCGCCGACCTCGCTCGACCTGCTCGAGGAGATCTACCGCGTGACCCCCGAGGACCGCCGCGTCCTGGTGGACCAGTGGTGGAAGCAGGTCGTGCACTACGACCTGCGGGTGGAGTCGGCCGCCTACGAGCGCCTGGCGGACGGACGCTATCGGGTGACGGCACGCGTCGCGGCGGCCAAGACCGCGTTGGACGACGGAGAAGAACGGCCGCTGCCGATGGACGAGGAGCTCGACGTCGCCGTTTTCTCGCGGCACCCGAGCGCCGGCGGACGCGACGCCGTGCTCTGGGCCGGCCGCCTACGCGTCGACGGCGCGGCGGAGGTCTCCGCCGTCGTCGCCGAGGAGCCGCGCTACGTCGCCGTCGATCCCTTCCTGCGGCGGATCGACCGCAACCGCGCGGACAACGTCCGCGAGGTGGTGCGCGCAGGACGTGCCGGGGGCCCAGAGTAAGCGCGAAGCGCGCCTCCCTGGGTTGACTTCATCTAAGGCGCTCCTCGAGCCAACTCTGGCCGGAGTGGAGCCCCAGCGACTCACGCTGCTCGGACCCCGAAAGTCAGCTCGGGGAGATCCGCCGGCAGCTCGCCGTGCCCCTGGACATCGAGGAGTCGGAGGATGTCAAACGGATCGTCGGTCGGGGACCGGTCCCGGTCGTGGGAGTTGGAGGCAGGACGAGATCCGGGTCACCGGACCATCCCACGTGACGGGCCACGGCCAGTTGAGCTTCCGGCTGGCCCGGCCGTCGCCGGCAGGACGTCTGGCTCAGGCTGCTATTCGGCCCGGGATGAGGTATTCTCCACTTGTGACGACGGTTGGAGGCCGACCATGAGCAGCGCAGCGGCGGGAAGTGCGACGGTTCAGATCAGCCTGGGTACTCGCGACCAGATTCGTGATCTCGCGGCCCAGATAGGGAAGTCCATGCAGACCGTGGTCGAAGAGGCGATCGACCTCTATCGTCGCCAGTGCTTCTTGAAGGAAGTGAACGCCGCTTACGCGGATCTACGGGAGGATCCTCAAGCCTGGTCAGAGATCGCGGAGGAGCGAGCCGAGTGGGACGTCACCCTGCTGGACGGTCTGCCTGAGGACTGAGAATGCGGCACGACCCACCCCCCAAGCGGGGTGAAGTTTGGCTCGCCGACCTCAATCCGACCCGTGGCCATGAGCAGTCAGGCCGGTAGGTGCATTCCCGCAGCTGTTGTTGACGCAAGCACTGAGCCCATCCGCGACGCCGCTACCGCCGCCGCCGCCCTGAAGCCGCCCGCAGGAGCGCCGCGCGTTTCTTCGTCCCGTCAGGGACGGTGGAGGATAGCCAGTGATTTCAATCACTGGCGCCGTCAGCATGGCCTGAACGCCCCGCGGTCCCTCGGCCCGCCGCCAGTGACTGAAGTCACTGGCTACCTCTCCACCGTCCCTTGTCGCGCAAACTTGATGGCTGGGGGCTGCGCGAGCAGGACGTTCTCGGCCGGACCGCGCGCCTCGCCTCGGTCGTAAAGCTCTCGAAACACCTGGAGACCTGGCTCAACGGCAAAATATTCCCGATCGACTTCAAGGCCAAGGCCGCGCCGAGCCAGGAGCATTTGACTTGGGTCGCTGGCACCTTCGCCGGTGACGAGGTCGGCGAACGCGGCTATCGCCAGCTCAGCTTCGACTTTCAAGCTTACGACTTTTCCTACATACCGATCGAAACGCTCTCTGTAATTTACGAGCAATTCCTCCATACTCCTGAGAACGATACCGGGAAAACGAAGGGAAGGGAAGCCGGCGCGTACTATACTCCGCTTCCGCTCGTCAACTTCATGCTCGCCGAGATGGAGGACCACCTGCCGCTGGATAGGAGGACAACGGTTTTCGATCCGTCCTGCGGGTCGGGCGCCTTTCTCGTCCAGTGCTATCGCCGCCTCATAGAGAAAGAGAGCTTACGTGCTCGCCGATCGTTGCGCCCTCGCGAGCTCCGCGATCTCTTGGAAGAGAGCATTCTCGGAGTCGATCGCGATCCCGACGCGTGCAGCATTACGGAGCTCAGTCTGGTCCTGACGCTTCTAGGCTACGTCGAGCCATCGGACCTCGAGAAATACCCGTCATTCCAACTCCCTGCCTTACGCGCGACGAACATCTTTTGCGCCGACTTCTTTGCAGAGCAAAGACCGTGGGGACAGCGACTAGAGCAGAGCGAAAAAGTATGGATTGTCGGCAATCCCCCATGGAAGAAGCTGACCTCTGGCGATCTCGGAGAGAATGATCGAGCTACATGGTCGTGGATCGAGAACACCGATCTTCCCGTGGGGGAGAACCAGGTAGCTCAGGCCTTCGCATGGCGGTCGGTCGAGCATCTCGAACGTCTCCCTCTTGGCGCTTACGTAGGCCTATTGCTGCCCGCTATGACGCTCTTCGAGGCTCATTCGAAGAGATTCCGGTCCGAGTTCTTCGAGAGGATGAAGGTCGAGTCCGTAGCCAACTTTGCAAATCTCGCCGAGGTTCTGTTTGGAGGCCGCTCCCGTGTGCCGGCGGCGGCGTTCTTCTTTCAACCGAGGAATCGTGCGGAGAAGCCGGGGGCCACCGCTGAAACGATCGCAACCTATTCGCCATTGGTGGCAAACCAGGAGGCTGCAAAGCCCGTTTCCGAGAAAACGCGAAGTGAGTCCTGGAGTCTGGTAGTCAATGCCAGCGAGGTACGTAACGTCAACCGAGAGGAGATTCTCGAAGGAGACGGATTACCGTGGAAACTTGCTGCATGGGGTTCGCATCTGGATATTCGTCTGCTAGGAAGGCTCAACCGGCGGCTTGACGATTTTCACGACCTCGAGGAGAGGGGAATCCTTACGATCTCTGAAGGGCCACAGCTTCACAAGGCGCTATTGAAGGCTGGCACCAACCGCAACAGGAAATGCGCTGAGGTGGTTGGGAAGGAGAAGATTGCCATGAGTCGATTGCGGCGAGCGTGGAGAGTCTTTGCCTTTCCTGACGGAGCGCTGCAGAAGAACGAAACCCATTTCATCCGCACCCGGGGGGGCGAGAGGGGACTTGTGATCTGCCGGCCTCCGCACGTGATCGTCAACGCAGCCAGGAGATTCGCGGTCTATTCGGATCAATATTTGATCGTGCCTCCGCGGCAGGTTGGCATTGCTAGTGCTTCGGGAGATGAGCTGTTTCTCAAGGCGCTGTCCCTCTATCTGAGCTCCGATTTCGCCTTCTACCATCAGTTCTTGACATCGAGCCAGTTTGGGGTCAAGAGAGATGTCGCGACCCTTGCAGCGTTGCGCACCATGCCGGTACCGCTAACCCGTTTATCCCGCCGCGAGCTAGGGGAATGGGGCGGTCTCCACGCGAAACTCGTTGATGCTTCCCGCGATGGAGTGAGCGCCCTATCAGTTGCACAGACCTCATTGTTCGACAACGTAGGTGGCGACCTGGCCGTGTTACTCGACGACCTCAACGAGATGACGTACAGCGCGCTCGGACTCACTTCTCGCGAGCGAGCCCTCGTCCATGACCTCGTCCGAGTCCGCCTCGAGTTGAACGACGGAAAGCTTGGCAAGGCGGCTGTAAGACCACCGCAACACGAGGAGATCCGGAAGTACGCCCGACGCCTCAAGCGGGAGCTTGACGGCTTTGTCGGGTCTTTCTTGGGCAAGAAGCATAGACTGGGAGTGGTCTACGACGAGCTCTCTGGGATGATCGACGTGGATTTCGTCCAAGGTGCAAAGGGAGTGGGGAAGATCACGGTTGCAGAGGCTGACGCATCGACAGCGTCGGCGCTCACCGAGACTCGCCGCCGCCTGCTGGTCGAGCGCTCACAGTGGGTGTATTTCAACCGCAATCTTCGCGTCTACGAAGGCACTCGAACGTTCGTCTTCAAGCCGATGCAGCGCTTTCATTGGACCGAGAGCCAAGCGCTCTTCGACGCCAGAGAGATCATCGCGGAGACGCTTTCGGGAGGAAGCGCTACTTGATTCGGAGCGTAGGGTCCGCAGGACCATCCGGGAATTCGTCTGACTATCGGCGCATCTTCATCGAACGTGTCCACCAGCTCATCAAGATGGGCTACGATCGAATGACGCCGAGCGCCTGTCGGAGGGAGCCGGAGCCGGCCATTACTTTGCTCGCTTTTCATTGAGGCTCATCCGAGGTCGGTTGGACGGCTGCCTGCAGCTCCGGACGCGGCACGAAAGGCCGCCCGTCGGCCGGCAGCCAGACGAGGAAAAGCTCGGTGAGCTCGCCCCGGTAGGTGACGCCGTAGTCGCCGGCGGCGAGCTCGAAGACCGGCGACGCCA
>DASWIG010000426.1:0-2320 GCA_036397835.1 Thermoanaerobaculia bacterium | reverse complement strand
TGATGGCGCTCTTGGCCACCAGGCGGCCGGTGGCGCGGTGCAGGTCGGCCGGCCGCCACTTCTTCTGGTAGAGGTAGTAGCGCAGGGCCTCCAGGAAGGCCGGATCATGTCTGAGCTCGGACATGGCCCGATTATCGTTCGCCGAGCATGGCGGGTCAAGCCATTTCGTTCTGTCTGAGGACTCGGCGCCGGGCCCCGCCGCGAGCCCGCTCGCCCGCCTGGCCGCCGTCCACGTGCGGATCGGAATCGACCGCGAGGCCTGTCCCTTGAACCTGGCGCCCACGGCGTCGACCACGGCCGCCCTGGCGATGGGCGACGCGCTGGCGATGGCGCTCCTGGAGGCGCGCGGCTTCACGCCCGAGGACTTCGCCCGCCGCCACCCCGGCGGCTGGCTGGGCAAGCGGCTGCTCACGGTCCGCGAGGTGATGCACACGGGCGAGGCGGTTCCGAGGGTGAAGGCGTCGGCGTCGCTGCGCGAGACGATCTACGAGATGTCACGCGGCAAGCTGGGCATCGTCGCCGTGACCGACGTCTGGGGCGTGCTGGTGGGCTGCCTCTCGGACGGCGACCTGCGGCGTCTGCTCGAGCGCGGCGACGCCCCGCTCGACCGCGCCGTCGGCGATTGCATGAAGCCCGGTCCGCGCACAATCGACGGCGGCGCGCTCGCGTCCTCGGCCCTGAAGCTGATGGAGGAGCACCGCATCACCTCGCTCTTCGTCTGCGACGCTGCGGGCCGTCTCGAGGGCGTCGTCCACCTCCACGACCTGTGGCGGCTGCAGATTCTCTGAGGACGGATTGGCCCGTCCGGAGCCCTTGCCGGTCCCGGAAGCCGGCCCGGGAGAAAAAAATCTCAAGAAATCGACGATCCGTTTCGGGAATGCCGCAAACGGACAGTTAGTCCTTTCTCCGGTCACCGTTTGCCGCTCAACGACGTGGCATTCCAGGAAACGGACAGAGAATATCCGTTTCCGACGCGCCCGAAACGGTGAGTTTCGTTGGCGATTCCACGGCAGAAAGAGATGAGCCGATTTTTCTTTGAAAAAAGGCTTGACGTCTCTTTCTGGCATGCGTATCCTCTCTGGCAGTGGAATGAACGGCCGAGCCGGACTTCGAGGTGCGGCACGAGCAAACGGGAGTCGTCGTGATCGTCGAGCTCGCCGTCGCTCGGGATGCCGACGCCGCCGACGTCCATCGTCAACTGCACGAGCTTCTGGAGCGCGGCGCCACCGCGGCCGGCTTCCAGATCGGTACATAAGAGGAAGATCGGGCGGCGCCCCGGGCGGGTCGCGGCGGCGTCGTCATCACGGTAAGTCATCTCGGTAGTCGCCGCCGTTGCCCTTCGGGGCGCCGCCCATCTTCGTCACCATCCATGGAAACCATTCAGAAAGGAGACTGGTCATGTCAGACAAACTGGTTCTCATCCGCACGCGCGTGGTGGCGCTCGTGCTCTCGCACCTTTTCACCCACGTAGAGGAGATCGCGCAGCGCCTGGAAGGGCTGCTGGCGCCGCACGTGCCGCAGGGCGAGCAATTGCCCAGCATGTCGGTGCTGCTGCGCACCCTCGGGCGGCTGATCCGCAGCCGGCTCGAAGACCTGGTGAGCTTCAAGAAGGCGCACCGCGACGAGCTCGACAACGACCTCGAGACGCGGCAGCGGCGCGACGCGGCCTTCACCGGCCTCTACGGCAAGATGGTGGAGACCCGCCGTCTCGCCGACGCGGCCTACGGCAAGGCGCGGGCCAAGGAGCTCATCGCCGTCGACGGTCCGACCGCGAGCGTGCCCGACGAGCTGCTCGATCAGGCGCAGCACACCCAGGAACGGCTGCGCAGGCCGCCCGAGGAGCAGCCGCCCGCCGTAGTGGAAGGAATCTCGCCCGACCCGGGCAAGTGGGCCGACGACCTCGAGCCCTTCGTGACCACGCTCGACGAGGCTCTGCAAGGGGTGAGCCGCGACCGTAGCATGGCGGCGGACACCGTGGAGGCGAAGTCGCGGGCGATGAAGGAGCTCAACTTCGTCTTCATCCACGGCCTCGCGGTGCTGCGCGGTTTCTTCTTTCTGGCGGGGCGGCCCGACCTCGGGAAGAGGCTGCCGAGCCTCTACCGCGTGCGCAAGTCGCGTCGCGGCCCGAATCCGCGGGAGGAGCTTCCCGCGGGCCCGGAGCAGCCGGCGGCGGAGGAGCCGCCGTCGACGGAGGAGCCTCCGGCGGAGGAGCCGCCGCTGTAGGGCCCTTGGCCGCGGCGCCTGACGGCGGGCGCCGCGGCTTTTTTGGGGGCGGAGCCCCCTGACCCCGAAGAAATCCCCCCTGGCCCCCCTTTTTCAA
>DASWIG010000425.1:0-4712 GCA_036397835.1 Thermoanaerobaculia bacterium | reverse complement strand
GCTTCGACTTCGACCCGATCCGCGACGTGCGCGGCTACGACGACCTCAAGCTTTTCGGCCACTTCCAGGACGAATGGCTGCGCGGCGGCCCGGTGCGCCGCTGGCTGCCCAAGGGCCTGGCCGCGGAGCCCTTCTTCGTCTTCGAGACCGGGGGCACGACCGGCATCCCGAAGAGCCGGATCAACGTCCACGACTTCGAGGTCGACTACGAGATCTTCGGCGACGGCCTCGACGACGACACCTTTCCGCGCGGCAGCGACTGGCTGATGCTGGGCCCCACCGGGCCGCGGCGCCTGCGGCTGGCGATCGAGCACCTCGCCCACCACCGCGGCGGCACCGCCTTCCACGTCGACTGCGATCCGCGCTGGGTCAACAAGCTGGTCAAGGACCAGCGCTGGGACGAGCTCGAGGCCTACAAGTCGCACGTGATCGACCAGGGTCTGAAGGTGCTCAAGGCGCACGAGATCCGCTGCCTCTTCACCACCCCCAAGCTGCTCCAGGCCCTGTGCGAGAAGGTCTCGCTCGACAAGGCCGGCATCACCGGCATCTTCTGCGGCGGCACCGAGATGAACGCCGAGTTCCACCGCTTCGCGCGCGAGGAGCTGGCCCCGGGCGTCGACTTCGTGCCGGTCTACGGCAACACCCTGATGGGCCTGGCGGCGCCGCGGCCGTTCGACCCCGCCCATCCCGACTACACGATCACCTACTATCCGCCGCTGCCGCGCGCCGTCTTCGACATCGTCGACCCCGACGACACCACCCGCACCGTGGGCTACGGCGAGACCGGACGGGTGATGCTCACGACGCTGACGAAAGAGTTCTTCATGCCGCGCTTCCTCGAGCGCGACGAGGGCGAGCGGGCGTCGCCGATCGAGAAATACCCCTGGAACGGCGTGTCGAACCTGCGCCTCTTCTCGCGCTTCGCCAAGTCGGTGGCGGTGGGGGTGTACTGATGGCGCCGCTCCACGTACCGGTGCTGCGCGCCGGCCGCCCCTACCGCAGCCTGCAGGTGGCCGAGCTGCGCGACGTGCGCGACGGCGCCCTGGTGGCCGAGGTGAGCCAGGCGATCCCCGGCGTGATCGCCCGCGACCTGGGCCGCGCCGCCGAAAACCAGGCAAAGCTCGAAGAGCGCACCGTGGCCGACCTGCTGCTCGTCTGCCGCCGCGCCGGCGAGCTCTTCGGCGAGGCCGAGCTGCCGCTCGGCGAGGCGACCCAGACCCCCGAGCAATACCTCGACCAGCTCGCCGCCACCAGCGGCATGCCGATCGCCATGGGCCGCCGCAACATGGAGAAGATCACGGGCGTGCTGGCGGGGATGGAGCACGTGCTCGGCGGTCTCACCCGCGGCCTCGACTACACGGTGCTCGACGGCGGCTACGGCACCTGGGGGAACCGCCAGATCTCCTATCAGCGCCAGAGCGACAACCTCGGCGCCGTGCTGCCCAACAACTCGCCGGGCGTGCACAACCTGTGGCTGCCGGCGATCCCCTTCAAAGTGCCGCTGGTGCTGCGGCCCGGCAGCGCCGAGCCGTGGACGCCCTACCGGCTGGCCGCGGCCTTCTTCGAGGCCGGCCTGCCGCGCGAGGCCTTCAGCCTCTACCCGAGCGACTACGGCGGCGCCACCGAGATCCTGCTGCGCACGGGACGCTCGATGTTCTTCGGCGACGCCTCGACGGTGCGCGGCTGGCAGGGCCAGGGCAAGGTCCAGGTCCACGGTCCGGGCTGGAGCAAGGTGATTCTCGGGCCCGACGCCGCCGAGGACTGGCGGCGGCACCTCGACCTGGTCGCGTCCTCGGTCGCGGCCAACGGCGGCCGCTCCTGCATCAACGCTTCGGGCGTCTGGACGCCGTCGCAAGCGCGCGAGATCGCCGAGGCCCTGGCCGAGAAGCTGGCGTCGATCGTCGCGCGTCCGCTGGACGACCCGGCCGCCGAGCTCGCCGCCTTCCCCGATCCCGAGATCGCCCGCCGCATCTCCGACCTCGTCGACAGCCAGCTCGCCGCGGGCGGCGCCGAGGACCTGACGGCCAAGTACCGCGAGGGCTCGCGGGTGGCGGAGGCGGGCGGCTGCACCTTCCTGCTGCCCACGGTGGTGTGGTGCGAGAGCCCGGAGCATCCGCTGGCGCAGGCCGAATACGTCTTTCCCTTTGTCTCCGTGGTCGAGGTGCCGGACCTCGAGCTGTGGGACCGCCTGGGGCCGACGCTCGTGGGCACCGTGATCTCGGAAGACCGTTTCTTCGTCAACCGGGCGCTGACGAGCCGCGCCATCGACCGCCTCAACCTCGGCGCCGTCCCCACGTACCAGATCTCGTGGGACCAGCCCCACGAGGGGAACCTGTTCGACCACCTCTACCAGCAGCGGGCCTTCCAGCGCGTGGCCTGATCCACCTGTGAACGACGCCTACGACCTCCCTCTCGACCCTTCCGACCGGACGCCCTGGACCGTCGACCTCGGGGGGATCCACGTGGTCTTCGGCGAAGGCACCCTGGAGCGCCTCGGCGCCGAGACCGCCGCCCTCGGCATTCGCCGCGCCCTGCTGGTGACCGACGCCGGCCTCGAGAAGGCGGGCCACGCCGACCGCGCGATCGAGTCGCTGCGCCGCGCCGGCGTCGCCGTGCGCGTCTACGACGGCGTCGAGGAGAACCCCACCACCGAGCACGTGGGGCGCGGCGTGGCCGAGGCGCACGCCCACGGCGCCGACGGCCTGATCGGTCTCGGCGGCGGCAGCTCGATGGACTGCGCCAAGGCCGTCAACTTCCTCTTCACCAACGGCCGCTCGATGGCGGACTACC
The DNA here is from genome assembly GCA_036397835.1 of Thermoanaerobaculia bacterium. Classification (GTDB taxonomy): domain Bacteria; phylum Acidobacteriota; class Thermoanaerobaculia; order Multivoradales; family J023; genus DASWIG01. Next base: position 1,922 of record DASWIG010000425.1, on the reverse strand, counting down.
AGGGCGTCGACAAGGCCACGCGGCCGATGCTGCCGTCGCTCGGCGTGCCCACCACCACCGGCACCGGCAGCGAGGCCCAGCGCTTCGCCCTGATCTCCGACCCGGCGACCCACCGCAAGATGGCCTGCGGCGACCGCAAGGCGCGCTTCCGCACCGTCGTCCTCGACCCCGAGCTGGTCTCCACCATGCCCCGCAGGGTGGCGGCCACGACCGCCATCGACGCCGTTTCGCACGCCCTCGAGAGCTACGTCACGCGTCGCCGCAACCCGATCTCGCAGCTCTACGCCCGCGAGGCCTGGCGACTGCTCGAGTCGAGCTTCGAGGCCTTCCTCGCCGACCCGCACGACCGCGGCGCGCGTGGCCGCATGCTCCTCGGCGCCCATCTCGGCGGCGCCGCCATCGAGGCGTCGATGCTCGGCGCGGCTCACTCCTGCGCCAACCCGTTGACGGCGCGCTACGGCGTGACCCACGGCGTGGCGGTGGGGCTGATGCTGCCGCACGTGATCCGTTTCAACGGCGCCGCCGTCGACGAGCTCTACGGCGAGCTCGCGCACGCCGCGCGGCTCAACGGCGGCGGCGTCACCCACGCCGAGCGCGTGAGCGCGCGGGTCGGCGAGCTGCTCGCCGTCGCCGGCCTGCCGGCGCGCCTGCGCGACTGCGGCGTCGACGCCGAGCGCCTCGACGCCCTGGCGGCGGAAGCCGCCGAGCAGTGGACGGCGCGCTTCAACCCCCGCGCCGTCGCCGCCGGCGAGCTGCGCCAGCTCTACGCCGCGGCCTATTGACCCGGAGGAGAAAACGACCCATGAATCCCAGATCCTCAGCGCTCTTCCTGTTCCTCGCCGCAATGCCGGTTTGGACGCCGTCCGACGCGCCGGCGGGCGGCTCCGCCGACGCCTGGACGCAGTTCCGCGGCGGCGCCGAGCAGCAGGGCGTCGCCGGCGGCGCGCTGCCGAGCCAGCTCGACCCGGCGTGGACCTTCGAGGTCGAAGGCGGCACCGAGTCCACCGCCGCCATCGCCGGCGGACGCGTCTACGTGCCGAGTCTGGCCGGCAAGCTCTACGCCCTCGGCCTCGACGGCGGCGAGCTGCTGTGGACCTACGACGCGGACGGCGAGGAGGTCAAGTCCTCGCCCCTGGTCCACGAGGGCACCGTCTACTTCGGCGACGAGTACGGCCGCTTCCACGCAGTCGACGCCGAGACCGGCAAGGGGCGCTGGAAGGTCGAGGTCGACGGCGCCATCTCGAGCTCCGCCAACCTCGGGGACGGCTGCATCCTCTTCGGCTCCTACGACAACTTCATCTACTGCGTGAAGCCGGCGGACGGCGCCGTGGTCTGGAAGGTCGAGACCCAGGGCTACGTCCACGGCACGCCCGCGGTGGTGGACGGCAAGGCGATCTCGAGCGGCTGCGACGGATTCCTGCGCCTGGTCGACGTCAAGACCGGCGCCACCGCCGCCGAGCTCGAGGTCGGCGCCTACGTGGCCGCCAGCCCCGCGGTGCGCGACGCCGTCGCCTACTTCGGCACCTTCGGCAACAACGTGGTCGCCGTCTCCCTGAAGGACGCCAAGATCCTGTGGGACTACGACCCGCCCGAGCTCGACTTCCCTTTCTACTCGTCGGCGGCGGTGACGGAGAAGCTGGTGGTGATCGGGGGACGCGACAAGATGGTCCACGCGCTGGACCGCGCCACCGGCAAGCCGGCGTGGACCCACGCCGCCGGCGCCCGCGTCGACGCCTCGCCGGTCGTCGCGGGCGAGCGCGTCTACGTCGCCGACACCGCCGGCGTGCTGGCGGCGCTCGCGCTGGCCGACGGCGCCGCCCTCTGGCGGTACGAGACCGGCTCGGGCTTCACCGCGTCGCCGGCCATCGCCGCCGGGCGGCTGGTGATCGGCACCGAGGACGGCGTCGTCTACGCCTTCGCCG
>DASWIG010000424.1:0-7910 GCA_036397835.1 Thermoanaerobaculia bacterium | reverse complement strand
CGCATCATCCGGGCCGCACAGCGGACGGTGCATGGCCGTCAAGCTATCACCAGGACGAGGAAGGGGCGCGCGGCCGAGCCACGCGCCCCTACACCGGAGGGATCTCCCTGCCGGTTATCTAAACGCCGTCGCCCCGCAGTTGCACGTGGGTCTCGAGGTGAGCGGGGTCGTTCGAGCGCACCACCAGAAGAGCCTTCTGGAGGCCGGCGGCGGCGGGCACGAAGCGGAATGTGACGATGCACCTCTGGTTCGGCGCCAGGTTCGTGCCGGAGCACTCGTCGCCGAGGATCCGGTACTGGGCGCGGTTGGGCCCGAAGATGCCCACCAGGGTGACGCGGTAGGGCTGGTCGGCGGTGTTGGTGACGAAGATCCGGCGCGGCTCCGAATTGGTGCCCACCGGGACGTTGCCGAAGTTGCGGCGCAGCGGGTCGACGATGACGCCCGCCGCGCTCGCCACGCCCACGATCGGCCCTTCGATGACGCCGTCCGGACCCTCGACGCGGAGCTGGTAGCTCGCCGGGTCGGCGAGGATCGCGGCCACGGGGCCGCCGGACGTGGTGCCGGTGGCGAGCCCGAAGTTGAATTCGGCGTCGAGCTCGACGACGTCGGCGCCGCCGCGGCGGATCACCGCCCGGGTCGGCGTGCCGATGCCGTTGGTCAGGGCGGTGAGGCGGACGGCGTTGCCCTGGCCGACGAGCGAGGCGAAGCCTTCCTGGCGCGCGGTGGCGCCCGAGAGGTCGGCGCTCAGGTCCTGGGCCAGAGCGAGCGTCGGGAACACGGCCGCGACGAGCAGCAGCGCGGCCGAGAGGTTCAGCATTCTCTTCATGGTCTTCTCTCCTTAGTCGATCTTGGCGCGCTGCCTAGTTGTCCGAGAACGTGGTCCAGCCGTCGTCGATCCAGGGATCCTCGGGATTGACGCCGCCGGCCCAGGGCACCTGGTCGAAGAAGCCGTCGTTCGGCGCCGTGGCGCCGACGTTGCGGGCCGGGGACTCGCGCAGCGGCGCCACGTCGGGCTGCACGATGTGGTTGGGGTTGGGGAGCAGCGGGTTGGCGGTGCTGTTGTTGTTGGCGGGCCGGTTGAGCACGCCCTGGAGCGCCGCCTGCGGCGGGAACTCGTCGGCGCCGCCCATCTCGTTGCGGAAGAAGAAGGAGTTGCGTACGTCGAGCGCGCCGCCGAAGGCCGCCAGGCCCGGCTCGCCGTCGACCTGGACGCCCTGCTCCCAGAAGTTGGTGACGATGGCGTGGCTGATCAGGCCCAGGGTGCCGCGCCGCAGCAGCCAGCCGCCGCCGGTGTCGGCCGTCGGGTCGGCCGCGGCGATCGGGCCGTTGCCCACCCAGGTGGCGTTGTAGATCGTCGGCCGCGAGGTCGGCTGGGCGAGGAAGTTGGTCTCGGAGTTGTCGGCCTCGATGCCCAGGTCGTGCGACGAGGTCCGCTGGATGGCCACCAAGTGCTGGATGCTGCCGGTCCACCCGAAGGTCCAGTCGAGGCTGTCGTCCTGGGCGTCGGTGAGCAGCAGGTACTTGACGTTCACGGTGCCGCCGAAGAACTCGGCGCCGTCGTCCTGGTTGAAGTGGACCTGGATGTGGTCGACCACGGTGCCGCGGCCCACGCCCTGGAACGCGATGCCGTTGAGCTCGTTCTGCTCCGAGAAGCGGATGCCGGCGAACTCGACGCGCACGTAGCGCAGGATGCCCGAGGAGTCGTTGGGCTGGAGGCCGCCGTAGGGGCCCGAGTCGCCCTCCCCCACCGGGTTCACCTGGTTGGTCGGCGCCCGGCCGGAGATCACCAGCCCTCCCCAGTCGCCGGTAGCGCGCACCCCCACGGGCTGCTCGGAGGAGAAGACGATCGGATGGGTGTCGGTGCCGTCGGCGATGATCTGCGAGCCCGGACGGATGATCAGCACGCCCTGGCCGGCGTTCGAGCCCAGGATCACCGTGCCCGGCTCGATGGTCAGCGTCGTCGAGCTTTCCGTGCCCACGTTGACCGGCGTCGCCAGATAGTAGACGTTGTTCGACGTCCAGGTGGCGTCGGCATTGAGCGCGCCGCTGACCTGCACCACGCCGTCGACGTGGTTGTACATGGCGTTGGCCCGCGAGATCACCCGCGCGCCCTGGGCGTCGCGGACCTCGAACACGAACTGGTAGTGACCGGTGTCGGTGGAGATCGAGTCGGGCACCGGGCCGAGAGCGCCGTCCTCCCCGAAGAGCCGGAAGTTCGAGAGATTGGGGGCGATCAGGCTCACCGGGCTGCCGGCGCTGCCGAAGAGGTCGAGCACCGCGCCGATGAAATTGCCTTCCTGCACGTTGTAGTAACCCCGCTCGCCGCTGTCGCGGTCCTCCCAGTAGAGGTAGAGGGTCACGGGGTCGTTGTAGTCGCGGCGGTTGCTGATCGAGAGGCTGAGCTCGACGTCGGTGAAGTCGAGGCCGGGACCGTACACGTAGTAGCTGGTCTCGAGCAGGGTCGACGGCCGGTTGGGGATGCTCGGCACCACCGGGGCGAAGGCGGCAAACGCCGTCCCCGCGGTGAGCAGCGCCAGGGCGGCGGAAGGAACGAACGCTTTCCTTCTCATGTAGCGGACCTCCAGGGGTTGTAGATTGTGGTCGTCAGGACCAGGGTTTGTAGGCGATGGAAAAACTGAGCGAACGGCCGGGGTCGTAGAGGCGGAAGACCTCCCCGCCCTGGCTCCACAGACGCTCTTCGGCGAAGAGGTTCGATCCTGAGAGCTTGAATTCGAAGCCGCGGCGCAGCGCCTGCCCCCAGACGAGGTCGAAGGTGCCGCGGGCGTCCTCGATCACGTCGGGCTGGCCGAAGCCGCCGGCCCGCGCCACCTTGTCGTCGGTGAAGTTGTAGAGCAGGCGCACCAACGAGCCGCTCTCCGGCCGCGACCACTCGAGGATGGCGTTGAACACGTTGTCGGGCTGCCCCACCAGCGCGCGCTCGGCGTTGGTCAGCGGAGAGATCGAGGGGTCGATGGTGATCCGCGAGTCGACGAAGGCGTAGTTGAAGACCACGCTCCAGTCGTCGAGGGCCTTGGCGAGCGCGCCGAGGCCGCGCCGCAGCTCGAGCTCGAAGCCGTAGTTGCGCGCCTTCTCCACGTTCTGGTAGGTCTCGAGGAACTCGGCGCCGGCGAGCAGCACGTTCTCGATCGGATCCTGGAAGTCCTTGTAGAACAGGCTCGCCGCGATCACGTCGCCGGCCGACGGAAACCACTCCCATCGCGCGTCGTAGCTGGTGATCTCGGCGCGCACCAGGTCCGGGTTTCCGGTCACCGCGAAGCCGCCCACCACGTGGGTGAACTGGAACGGCGCCAGCTCGCGGAACTCCGGGCGGTTGACCGTCCGGCTCGCCGAGAAGCGCAGGTTGGCGTGGCCGTTCAGGGCGTAGACCAGGTTCAGGGCCGGCAGCACGTCGGCGTCGTCGATCACGCTGACGATCGGCGGGTTGTCCGGGTTGTTGCGGTCGAAGGTCGTCACTTCCTGGTTCGAGTCTTCGACCCGCGCGCCGATGACGAGCCGCCACTTGCGCCACGCCACGTCGCCCTGGAGGTAGCCGGCCCGGATCTCGTGGTCGCCGAGGTAGGTGTCGGTGGGCCGCGTGACCTCCTGGATCTCGAAGCCGGTGGGACCGATGAAGTCGGGAACGAAGAGCTCCTCGGGCGTGAGCGTCAGGTCGACGCCGAAAGAGCCGCGTTGGAAGAAGCGCAGGCGGCGGCCCACGAACTCGCGGTCGTTCTGGGTGTAGGCCGCTCCCGCCTTCAGCGAGCCCGAGGCCTTGCCGCCGTCGAAGAACTTCGTCCAGTGGAGCTGGGCGTCGTCGAGCTGGTCCTCGAGGTCGTTGAAGTAGAGGAAGCCGCTCTGCGCGTTGTCGGTCAGGCGGTAGACGTCGGTGCGGATTTCCTCGTAGAGCACCTGGCGGCGGTTCTCTTCGGTCGTCGCTTCCGACGACGTGAGCTTCCATTCGAAGAGGGAGCCGGCGCCGCCGCCGGTGAAGTAATGGTCGCCGGCGAGCTGGAAGCTGGTGACCTCCTGGTCCTGGTAGGTCACCCGGTAGTCGCGGACGTCGTTGGCGACGTCGGAGAAGAAACCTTCCTGAACCCGCGACTCGGCGTTGGCCAGCGTCGTGTAGACCGACTTGAGCTGCAAGTGGTGGTTGGTTCCGAACCGGTACGAGAGGTTGCCGGCGAGCGCCTGGCGCACCCTGTCGTCCGTGGTGTCGAGCAGGTAGTTGTCGGTCAGCGTCACCTCGCCCTCGCCGAGGGCGGCATAGAAGTTGACGGCCTCGTCCGTCCTGGTCTCCCAGTCGTGCTCGTAGTTGGCGGAGACAACGAAGCCGAGGTTGCCGGCCGATTGGCCGTAGCTGGCCTTGAAGCCGCGGTCGAACGGCGCCGAGCCCTCACGGTCGGGCAGCCACACGCCGCCGATCGACTCGCCGATGGCCTCCAGCTCGTCCTCGGTAAAGCCGGCGCCGGTGACCGGGCTGCGCCGCACCAGGGGCACGTCGGGGACCGTCGACGGCAGGGCCTGGCCGCCGCCGCCCGAGAAGGAGAGGCCGCCGTCGTACTCGAAGAGCTCCTCGCCGGTGGTGACGCTGTTCCAGCCGCCGCCGATCTCGATCTTGCCGGTGCGCCGGGCCGGGTAGTCGATGGTCGAGAGCTCCACGAAGCCGGCCGCGAAGTCGCCCGGCTTGTCGGCGGTGTAGGACTTCGACACCGTGATCTTCTCGATCAGGCCGGTGGGAAAGAGGTCGAAGGGCACGACCTTCTTCTCGAACTCGGTCGACGGCAGCTTGGCGCCGTTCAAGGTGGTGTTCGAGTAGCGGTCGCCGAGACCGCGCACGTAGACGTACTTCGAGTCCTGGAGCGAGATGCCGGTCACCCGCTGCATCACGCCGGCGGCGTCCGAGCCGGTGGTCTTGGAGATCTCCTGGGCGCCGATCGAATCGGAGATCTGCACGGCGTTCTTGCGCTCGGTCAGCAGCGCCTCCTCGGTGGCCAGGGCGGCCTCGGCGGTCACCGTGATCTCCTCGGAGACGACGGAGCCGTCATCGCCGCCGGCCGGCTCGAGCGCGACGGCGAAATTGCCTCCGCCGGCGGTGACCCCGACGCGGGTGACCTTCTGGGGCTTGAAGCCCTCTTTGGTCACGACGACCGTGTAGCTGCCGGCCGGCAGCTCGACGAGGATCAGGCCGTCGAGGTCGCTGGTGGCGGCGGTCTCGGTGCCCTCGAACTCGAGGGCCGCGCCGCGCACGGGCTGGCCGGTGACGGCGTTCAAGACGACGCCGGTAACCCTGGGGGCCGCCTGGAGCGCCGGCGTCATCGCCAGGCTCAGCAGTGCGGCCATCAGCAGCGGGCGTGCCAGGTTCTGAGCTTTGTGGTGCATCTCTCCTCCGTCCGGTTCTTGGTTGTGTCCTCAATCGCAGTCCACACGGAGGCTCTCGTTTCGTCAGGAGCCAGACCGTGAGACTGTCCGCTGAACCGGTGCAACACTGAAGTGGGGCCGTGAAGCGCGATGAAACGCTCCATGAAGATTCAGTGAATTGGGACACTACATGTGGTAGTGTGAAGAGACACGGGCTACTACAAACTGTAGAGCTTCCCGAGGATGACGTGGCTGCCCTGCTGACGGGCCACCTCCCAGCCAAGGGACTCGAAGACGCGGACGGCCTCGCGCCCGCTCACTCACGGAAGCGGCGGCTGGCGGCGCGCCGGTGGACGTCGACCGGCTCCCCACCGCCACCAACGCCGAGGAAGTTGCGGCCGGCGTAGATCTCTGCGAAACTCGGCACCGCCATGTCGCGACAAGCACCTACGTCATCGCCTGGGGACGATGTCCGCACCCCGCCCGACGACTACGACAGTCCCTGGAAGGAGGTCTCCGGCCGCTTCTTCCCCCAGCTCGTCGAGTTCTTCACCCCCGGCCTCTACAGGGCCATCGACTGGAAGGCCGGCTACGAGGTCCTCGAGCAGGAGCTGCGCGAGGTGCTGCGGGACACCGAGACCGGACCGCGCCGGGTCGACAAGGTGGTGAAAGTGCGCACCAGGAAGGGCAAGCCGCTCTACGTCGTCATCCACATCGAGATCCAGGTCAGCCGCGAGTCCGGCTTCCCGCAGCGCATGTTCGTGTACTACTACCGCCTCTACGACCTCTACCCCGAGTCGGTCGTGAGCCTGGCGATCCTCGCCGACGAGGAGCCCGGCTGGAAGCCGAAGCGCTACAGGCACAAGCTCCTGGGCACCGACGTGTCCTTCGGCTTCCGGACGGTCAAGCTGTGGGAGTACAATGACCGTTGGGCGGAGCTCGAGAGGCATCCGAATCCGTTTGCCCTGGTGATCATGGTTCACCTGAAGACGAAGGCGACTCGGGGCAATGCTCGGGAGCGGCTCCGCTGGAAAGTGGAGCTCGTTCGCCAACTCTACGAACGCGGCTACCAGAGTGCCGACGTCTTGGAGCTCTTCCGGTTCATCGATTGGCTGCTGATCCTGCCGCGGGGACTGGAAAAGAGCTTCCGAGAAAGGGTCGTCCGGATGGAAGAGGAGTCCAAGATGAGGTACGTGACCAGCATCGAAAGGCTCAGCCGTGAAGAAGGCCGTGAAGAAGGCCGTGAAGAAGGCCGTGAAGAAGGCCGTGAAGAAGGCCAGCTCGAGGGCCAGCAGGAGGTCGTCCTGTCGCTGATCGAGGAACGGTTCGGTCCGCTCGACGACTCGCTCCGGAAGAACGTCCGCAAGGCCGGCCGGGAGCAGATCCTGCGGTGGGCCAAGAGGATCCTCAGCGCTTCGTCCCTCGATGACGTCTTTGCCACCTGACGTGGTGCGCCGCTCAGACCGTTGCGGCCGCCAACGGCTTGCCGGCGAGCTTCTCGTACAACGCCGGCAGCGCGCTACGATAGGCGCCGAGGATCGCGTCCTCGTGCGCCGCCAGCGGACGCACCCGTACGAGGTCCATCACCTCCGACGCGTCCAGGCTGCCGTCGAAAAGGACGCCGGCGGAGCCCGAGGCCATGCGCAGGGTCGCCCGCGTCGCCGCTTCGGGCGAGAGCCCGAAGTCGACGCCGAGGTCCCTGAGGGCGGCGAGCTGGAACCACAGGTAGGTGGGGCCCATGGCGGAGACCACCGCGTAGGCCTCGAGGTCCTCCTCCGGCACCTCCGGACACTCGCCCAGGGGCTCGAGGAGGTCGAGGACCGTCCGCCTCTCCGCGTCGCCGAGGCGGGGGCCGAAGGCGACGGGGTTGAACCCGGCGCCGACGATGGACGGGGCGTTGGGAATCGCGCGGGCCAGGCGCGAGAAACCGCCGAGCACGCTCTCCATCCGCGACGTCGTGACCTTGGGGGCCAGCGAGAGCACCACCGCGTCGGCACGCAGCCCGGGACGGATCGCCGCGAGGGCCGGCTCGACCGCGGGCGGATGAACGGCGAGGACGACCACGTCCGTCCGCGAGGCGGACGCCGGGTCGTCGCTGGTGACGAGGGCGGTGCCGAATTCCTGCTCCAGCACGCCGCGGGCCGCCGGATCGGGCTCGCAAACCGCGATCTGACGCGGCAGGCGGCCGGCTCGGCGCCAACCGCCGAGGAGGATGCGAGTGACTCGGCCGCCGCCGATGAATCCTACGGATTGTGTGGTCATGACCTACCTCCATCAGGGTCTTGACGAGTCAGCCCTCGGCGGCTCTCGCCGCCGGGAACCAGTGCCTCGTGCGGTTGCAGAAGGAACAGACGGAGAGCATCACCGGCACCTCGACGAGCACGCCCACCACGGTCGCGAGGGCGGCTCCGGATTCCGGGCCGAAGAGCGCGATCGCCGTGGCCACCGCGAGCTCGAAGAAGTTGCTGGCGCCGATCAGCGCCCCTGGCGCCGCCACGTCGTGCGGCACCTTGAGCCACTTCATCAGGGCGTAGACGAGGCCCGAGTTGAAG
>DASWIG010000423.1:0-13453 GCA_036397835.1 Thermoanaerobaculia bacterium | reverse complement strand
TCGGAGTGGGAGCGGACGGCATATTGGGAAGAGCGCGAGCTGCTGCTTGCCGAGGCGATGGGCGAGCCGGCGTGGGGCGGCATCTTGTTCCTGGAGGGCGGCGAACGGCCGCCCTTCGAGCTGCCGGAGCTCTCCGGCTTGATTGGGGACGACTATCGCGTCGAGCCCGAGCCCAGGCCGCTGGGCGGCTTCATGGACCTGTGGCGGCTGCTGCTGGCCTGGGAATCGGGGGCTCTCGAAGGTCAGCGGGAAACACCTGTCGATTTCGAACAACCAGACTGATCCAGGTAGAGTTGCTCCCAAGGGGCGCTGATCCCGGAGCTCATTCCGTTCATTCGACGCCGTCGAACGGACGGCTTGAGTCTCATTCGACCCATCTGACCGCGTCAGATGGACTGATTGAGACTCATTCAACTCATCTGACGCGGTCAGATGGACCGACTGATACTCATTCCGCTCATCTGACCGCGTCAGATGGACTGATTGAGGCTCATTTCGTCCATCTGACCGCGTCAGATGGACGAAATGAGCGCCACGGACCGTCCGTTGGGGCCGTGGCGCCATAGGATACTCGGTATGAAGCTCTCGATCATGGTGACGCGCCGCGTCAAGCTCGCCATGGAGCTCGAAGGGGCGCTGGCGGTCAATGCGGACGAGGCCCTCGTCGGCCTCGGCGAGTTCTTCCTGCCGGTCCTGGACGACACGCCGCTCGACGCGAGGACGTTTCTCGACGGCTTGCGCCTCAAGATGGCCTGGTGGCGCGGGTGGCTGTGCGATCTCGACCTCGCGCACCAGGAGACGGTCTCCGAGCGCCAGAGCTGGCGCCGTCGCGAGACCGTGCAGGCGAAGTCGCTCTACGACCGCCTGGTGAACATGCGACGCACCACCCGCGGCCTGCTGACCGAGCAGGACCTGCTGACGCTGGGGCTCGCCGGCACCGTTGCCCAGGAGCCGGTCAAGGTGTTGCGGCAGTCCGAGAAGACGTGGAAGCGCTTTCACAAGGACGACCTCGAGCTCGAGTCGGAGGAGTGGCCGGAGGTCCGGGCGCCGCTCACGGCGCTGGCGTCCCGCCTCGAGCCGGACGTCGAGGGCTTGACGAAGAGCGTCAAGGAGGTGCGGCGCGCGCGCCGCAAGGTTTGGTCCGCGGCGGCGCGCAAGCGGCAGGCGATCAAGGACTTCGACCGTCAATACCTGTGGATCGCCAAGACCGTCGAGATGCTCTTCCGCATGGCGGGCCTCGAAGAGGCCGCCGACCGCGTCAAGCCGCGCTCCCGGCGTCTCGAACGCGACGTCGAGGGCGGGGGCGACTCGGCCGTCGACGGCGAGGACACGGTCGGCTTGCCCTTGACCGGTGCTCGAGCTTGACCTTGCCACCCGGCCTCCGCTGGTCCGGCCCTCTCCAGGCGTCGATATGATAGACGCGTGAAGACCCAATCGCCCGACACTTCTCCCGAGATTGAAGAGATCCTCCTCGAAGGCTACCGGCGCATGTCGCCCGCCGAGAAGTTTCGCCCCCGATCGACCAACGACGCCGACCTCGTCGCCGCCCTCAAGCTGGCACACGTCCCGTTGCTGGCCGCGGAGCTTCGAGGACGCTTCTACCACGACGGAGCTGGAGCCGGGCGGGGACGGCGGCGTGGTCAAGCTCGTCGACCTCTACACCAAGGGCTGGCTGCCCTACACCTTGCGCTGGCAGTTCCGGGTGACCGAGTCGCGGTCGCCCTACGGCTTCACCATCGAGGCTCTGGGCGACTTCGTCGGTCGCGGCATATGGACGTTCGCGCAGGACGGGCCACAGGGTCGAGGCCACCTACTGGAAGATCCGTGCAGGGAGACTGCTGCTGCGCCGACTCACCTTCCTGCTCAGACCGATCTTCGAGGCCAACCACCGGTGGGCGATGGCCCGGGGCGAGGAGAGCCTGCGCCTCGAGCTCGGGCGTCGCCGCGCCGCGACGCCCGAGGAGCGGGCCCGTGGGCTGGATCGGCAGCCTGGTGATGGCCGGGCTCGGCGGCTGCTGGTGGCCGAGCGAGGTGATGCCCGAGTGGCTGCAGACGGCGGCCCACGTCCTGCCCACGGCCTGGGCCATGGACGGCTTCCACGCCCTCATCTCCTTCGGCCACGGCGTCGAGGCCGTGGCCCTGCCGTCGCTGGCGCTGCTGGCGTTCGCGGCGCTCTTCGGCGTCCTCGGGACGCGGCTACTGCGGATCGAGTGAGGCACGACGCCGATCCTGGAGCTCAGGATACGCCGTATGAAGCTCTCCTCGATGGTGACGTGCCGCGTCAAGCTGGCCATGGAGCTCGAAGGGGCGCGCCTGCCGCGCTGATGGACCCGCTACTCTCCTCAGCTTGCGGAGGAGATGTGATCCGCTCTAGACTAGAGGCGGCAGCGGCTGAGAATTCAGCAGAAGATGAAGACGACGACCTGAAGGACGGACAGAAGGTGCAGGACTTCCTCCAAAGACTCGCGGCACTTCGCCAGCGGAACCCGGCATTCAAGAAGGCGGTCGACAACGTGCGCGCCGACATACGCTTGGAGACCAACCCTCACGGCAACCTGAGCACCGACCTCGTTGCCTCGATCGACGATGACTGCCGGACCGGGAAACCCGTAGAGCGGGCGATCGAAGACCACTGGTCGACGAACTCGCCTCGGCTTCACCGACGATGCTTGCCCCCGTCTCGGGTTCGACGCGTTATGGCGCGATCGGATTTCGTCAGCTACCATGTTCTCAGAGGTTCCGCGGACCAGTCCGAAACGGAGCTTTGGACTCAGCTTCTAAGTCCGGGTGAGCACAAGTTCGACGGTAGTGACTTTAGCGGCCGTACTGGTCCTGCTGGCAGGCCCTGCTGGTGGAGCTTTGAGGAAGCTGAGCGGCCGATACCGACCGAAGGACGCCTCTATGTTGCTGAGTTGGCTCTTGGTGAGAGCCAGCGCCGGAGGGCGGAACGCGATCGAGCTGTCGTGGAAGTGGTCCTTGACGCAGACAGGGCGAGCGACCGCTATAACAAACCTACCTCGCTCGAGGGCTTCGGTCCCGACACGCCTTTTCGTCCCGAGCTGAGCGGCATGGAATACGGCCGCACCGCACCCGCGGATCCACAGCTTCGCGGATGGCCGGAGGTCGTGAGCTCGAGTGCCGAGTACTTAGAAATCTTCGAGGAAGACACTGACGTCGAGGTGCGGGTCCTGAGTTACCCGGCTCAATCATGAGCGAAACACAGGAGTACATCGAGGCCGTGATCGAGCTGGCGCAGTCCGAGCGCACAGGAAATCTGACCGCGGTGCTCGATGCACGGATTCGCGGAAGTGAAGAGCCGGTCGTCGTTTCGTTCAGCGGGGGCAAGCGAAAGCTGCGCTCCCCAGCTCTCGAGATCGACGAACCTGATCGCAATGCCCTGATCTATGAGATTTACCGTGTCATACGTGATATCGACCAGCCGAACGCGTTGGAGACCTTGCGCCGCGCTGCGGTTGATCTGCTGATGCACGGCTTGAACCGAGGCGAAGACCTCGAGTATCTCGACGCGGTTGCGAGGCTGGTCGGGCATACACGAGTGGTGGATTCCGAGGACCTGAGGCGGTTGGTGCAGCAGCAGCTCTATGGATTCCTCGCGACCCAGCTAGATCGTCCGTTCCACCGCTTGATCGAATTCGATGGTTCGGCACTCGCTTTGGCCACGTTGTCGCTCGATATCTGGCTTGCTGTGATGCCCGTACAACCCGATTGGTCTGATCAACAGACGCTGCGGATCGCCCGTCTGGTCGACCATAGCGTCGAGCAACTGGAAACAGGCTATCTGCCACTGGCGCCCCGTCTCGAGCTCTTAAGCCTGGCTTACCGTGCCTTGACCAAGGTCCAACCAACCGCTGCCGGAGCGCGACTGTGGAGACTCTGCAGGCTAGTCGCCCGCTACGGTGACGAGAAGCCTGTGCTCCGTCGCCGGTGGCTCGCGACCTGCCGCAAGCAGGGGGTGGCCTTCTCCGCCGTTCCGAGGTGGCGTCAGGGGTTTCTTCGCGGAGTCTGGCGGACGCCATGGAGCGACATCGAAGAAGACGCGGGACTAGGCGATTTATTGCGGCGGGCACTGGTCAAGCTTGACGGAATGTGGAGCGATGTCGCTCCCGTGCTCGAGACCTGGCACAGATGCGAATTGGAGGCCCCAGACGGATTTGTACGTCCCGCTCCCGCCCTGACCGCGGACCGTCTGACGGCTGCCGCCACGACGATCCATGAGCACTATGCCAAAGTCTTCTTGCACGTGCTGAAACGCTACGCTATGAACAGCCCTATCCCTCGGGCGACGTAATGAGAGAAGCCAATGACCTTACCTGCCGGCATTGATCCCGACAACCTGGCGGAAACGGGCTGGGGGGTTATCTTTGCACGCGATACCGATCCCGTGATCGAGCGTGCCATGCTCAGGCTGATCGAGCACCGGCGGCGTCAAGCAGGAGTACGCTACAGGCGTTTCACTGTCGATTGCGCCGAATCCGCCCGGGTTTTTCTGCGTCGTCATGGCGCCCTACCAGGCGTCGTAGATCCGAATCGTATACCCTATTATTTACTTATCGTCGGCGATCCCGATTCGATTCCCTTCAACTTTCAACAGCAACTGAGCGTCAGTCTGGCAGTCGGGCGCGTTTTCTTCAAAGAGGTCGAGAGCTACACTCACTATGCAGAAAGCTTGGTTGATGCCGAAACACGAGGCATAGCACATTCGCAACGTGCTACCTTCTTCGCGGTTCAAAACGACGATGACGCCGTTACAGTACGCCTGGCTAATCAACTCATTATACCGTTGGCCAAACAACTTTCCGCCCGATTACCCGAGTGGACGGTAGAAGTCTTCACCGGTTCGGAGACGACCAAGCCGCGATTGAGGCGTTTGATTGAAGGAGAGCAAATCCCAAGTTTCCTGCTGATCTCGAGCCACGGCCTCCAGTTTCCCCCTGGCCATAATAACCAAGAAGAAAAACAAGGCTCGATTGTCTGTCGTGAATGGTCAGGGCCAAGGCAGCAGACGAGGATCACAGGAGAGCATTATTTCTCCGCGGACGACATTGACGATCACGCCCGTTTCCATGGCTTGATCGTGTTCTTACTCTCTGACTTCAGTGGCGGCACGCCGTCTGTCGATGACTTTCTGCCTAAGCCGAGTATAGGGAAAGTGAGTCAGGGCGAAAATGGTAACGTACTGGCTCCGAAGGACTTTATCGGCCGTTTGCCACAGCGTTTGTTGAGTCATCCCAATGGGGGAGCCTTGGCAATCGTTGCACGGATCCAGCACAGTTGGACTCCTTCCCTCAACAGCTCACTCGATAACCGGTCCGCCTTCAGCGTCGACGTCTTTGAGGATGTCCTGACGAGGCTTTTCCGCGGCCGGCGAATAGGTCACGCTTTGCGTCCCATTTGTGATCTTCAAGCCTCCACAGCGGTACTCTTGGCCGACCTGGTTCAAGAGATCCAGGATGGGGCTGCTCTTGTCTCCCAAGAAGACGTGGCTCTCCTGTGGGCAAGGTACGCCGATGCTCGAAGCCTCATCGTCCTTGGCGATCCGGCGGTACGCATCCCGGAACAGGAGCCGTGACGCGGCGCCCGCGGTATGATGCCGCGTGTGAAGACCCCAATCGCGAGACACCCCTCCCGAGATCGAAGAGATCCTCCTCGAAGGCTACCGGCGCAACCGGCGCATGACGCCCGCCGAGAAGCTCCGACGCGTCATCGAGCTCGGCGAGGCCGCCGAGGCGATGGCGGCGGCTCGGATCCGTTCCCGGTACGGGCGCGACATCCCCGAGTGGGAGCTGCGGCTGCGGTTCGCCGCCCTCCACCTCGATCGCGACACGATGGTCGAAGTCTTCGGCTGGGACCCTGAAAAAGAGGGCTACTGAGGTGTTCAACACCGAAGCCTTCGAAGCCAGCCTGGCGGTGATCCGGGCGTTCGAGAAGTGGAAGATCGACTACCTCGTGGGCGGATCGCTGGCCAGCTCCTATCACGGTATGCCCCGAGCGACCAACGACGCGGACCTCGTCGCCAACCTCAAGCTGGCGCACGTCCCGCTGCTGGCCGCGGAGCTTCGAGGACGTCTCTACCACGACGGAGCTGGAGCCGGGCGGGGACGGCGGCGTGGGCAAGCTCGTCGACCTCTACACCAAGGGCTGGCTGCCCTACCTTGCGCTGGCAGTTCCGGGTGACCGAGTCGCGATCGCCCTACGGCTTCACCATCGAGGCCCTGGGCGATTTCGTCGGGCGCGGCATCTGGACGTTCGCGCAGGACGGTGACCAGGTCGACGTCACTTACGACTGGAAGATCCGCGCTGAGAAACCGCTGCTGCGCCGACTCACCTTCCTGCTCAGACCGATCTTCGAGGCCAACCACCGGTGGGCGATGGCCCGGGGCGAGGAGAGCCTGCGACTCGAGCTCGCCCGTCGCCGCGCCGCGACGCCCGAGGAGCGGGCACGCGTACCGCCGCCGCCGGGCCCCTCAACCACGATGCCATGGCTGCTGGGCTCGGCAGCCATGGCGATCCTGGTGGTCGTTGGGATTCTCTGCCTATAGACTCCCGGTTCGACACTTGGAGCTCGTCATGCACCACGCCTGGTCCGAGGGGGCGTCATGCCGGTCCAGAGCGGGCGCGAAGGCACCCCTGTGACCCTGCCCGATTGCGTCGACGCGGACGTCAAGCGCTACGGTCACGGAGCTACCCCGCATCGCCCTGACCGTTTTCCATCTTGTCCCTGCGTTTATCGTCGGCGTCAGATTGCATGATGTTCTTGAAAATCGATTCCAGCTTGTCGGCGGTCACCTTGGAGAACATCCCGGCGAGGCCAGCGAGCGCCAGCGTCGTATAGAAGAGGTTCTCTAGCGCGTCTTTTCTCCCGTTCGCCACCTGATCGACCGCCTCGGCCGGGGTCGTCAGGAAACCCGCCTGGGCAACGAAATAGAGCAGGAGCGCCAGCATGCAGCCGAGAAACGGACGCAAAATAAACCACCACACCCAGGATCCTTCAAATGTCCTGTTGCCGACGTAGCCCGTGAAGGACGTGGCGGCGCCTATGACGCTGCCCAGCATGCCCACGACCATCACCAGCAGCAGGATGCGCTGGTCGGTGGGCAGAGACCGGACCAGCAGGAGTATGCGATTCGGCTTCTCTTCCTCCTCCTCCTCCAGGCTCTTCGGTTCCTTCGGTTCCGGATTCGTCGCGGCGTACTGTGACGGCGAGGATGCGCCCTCGGAAGAGGATGCGGCAAGGCTCTGCCCCGTCGGCACCGTCGACGAAGGCGCGGCGGCAGCGCCCGACGGCGTCGTTGGGGGACCCGGTGGCAAAGCCGAGCTACCTTCCGCCGAACCATCGGTCGCGGTCGGCGCCCCAACGGGACTCTCGTTACGTGGCTGGTCAGCCTTGTCACATTCGGCTTTCTCGAGTTGGCCTGGCGACGGCCAGAGGAACCAGATCAGAACGAGCAGCACCAGCGACAGAGTCGTCAGATAGATGCCGAGGGCCACAATCGCACGCTGGCTCTTGTTGCCGCCTTTGTCGCCGCCGCCGTCAGTCTGGTTGTCGCCAGTCTGGTTGCCGCCAGTCTGGTTGCCGTCAGCCTGGTTACCGTCTTCCTGGATCGGGAGCTCAGTAGACATCGGCTCATGAGTGCCTGAATCGTCGTTCTCGGCCATGGTTTCCTCCTTCACTTCAATTGACAGAAGTGATCCTCGTACGTTGAGACGGACACAGGGGCGATCTTCCGGATCCGCCTCACCAGGACAGACCTCCGCGGTATGATGCCGCACGTGAAGACCCAAGCGCCCCTGGACTCCGGGCTCGACATGATCTCTACCCCCCGTCGGCCGCCGTTGGCTGCGCAAGCTCCTGAGGTCGAGCCCCTGGCGCGGGAGATGGCCACGCTGCGGGCGGAGGGCGGCACGGCGCTGTGGGACAGCGTCGTCTTCACGCTGCACCACTTCAACGGCATCAGCGGACAGCGGGCGGTCCTGCTGCTCTCCGACGGCGAGGACCAGTCGAGCCGCTTCACCTTCGAGGACGCCCTGGCCTACGCCCAGAGCGCCGGCGTGACGCTCTACGCGATCGGCCTCGACCTGGAGGCGTTCGCCGCGGCCCGCGACCGGCTCGGGCGGCTCGCCGACGCCACCGGCGGCCGCGCCTACTTCATCGATGAAGTCGCCGAGCTCGAGGAGGTCTACTCCCAGATCGAGCGCGAGCTGCGCTCGAAGTACCTGATCGTCTACCAGTCCTCCAACGACCGCGGCGACGACGGCTTCCGCCGCGTCGAACTGCGGGTCCTGCGGCCCGGGCTCGAGGTCAGGACGATCCAGGGCTACTTCCCCTGACCCGAGCTCACGGGCAGGTCGCGAAAGCGCCGGTGTCGGGTGAAATGCTTCAAGGCTATAGCGCGCAAGCGATCCTGTCAAGACTTGGTGGGTGCGTCGGGGGTCACGGTAGTTCCGTTGGCTCACCTCGTCAGCGGCGACTCGGCCTCGCGCCGGCTCCGGCCGAGAACCGATCGTGCTAGAATCTCCCCACTTTCCCAAGGGGATCGCCATCTGAGGAAAGGACGAGAATCATGCCAGAGCTCACCATCCATCTCTCGGAAGAAGCTCACGCCGCCCTGGAGACCTCCGCCGCCTCGTGCGGTCGTTCGATCGACGAGCTGGTCGAAGAAAGCCTCGCCAAGTCTGGCCTCCTCCGGTCGCGGTCCCGAGCCGTCGCGGCATCGCTCCGCGAAGCCCGAGCTGGCTCTCCCCTCTCCGATGAGGAAGCCCTCGCGATCGCCATTGCCGAAACGCGCGCGGTCCGAAAGGAGCGCGTTGAGCGCCGTCGTCGGCAAGGAGAGAGTGCGTGACGCCATCCGTCGCGGTGATCGACACCAACGTCGTCGCGAGCGGCATCATCACCTCCAACCCCGAGTCCCTCCAAGCCAAGGTCCTCGACGGGATGCTTTCGGGGGAACTCCGCTTTCTCCTATCGACGGCGCTCCTCGAAGAGTACTCTGAAGTCCTGTCGCGTCCGAAGCTCAGCAAGTACCACCGGCGCTCAGAGCACGAAATCGCGAATCTCTTGCAGGAGCTCAAGGTCAACGCCATTTGGTTCGAACCGGCGTCGAGCTTACTCCTCGCACCGGATCCGGAGGATCAACATCTCTGGGATCTGGTGGCGGGCTGGAAGGGATCCGTTCTGGTAACCGGGGATCAGAAGCTCTTGGACGCTTCTTGCTCGGACGTCCCTGTCCGTCTGCCCAAGGACTTCCTCGACATTCGGGCCCGTGATACGCACATCTGAGCCTGTCCAGGTACGCTCGAGTGTGGACGATCAGTGGTTACTTCCCTGAACGGATACGATAGGACGCATGGAACCAGCCTCATCGACGCCAGACCGTCTTATCGGCCAGGTCGAGGACGGCGCCTGCGTGCGCGACGCCTTCGCCGACGACGGCCCGTCGTACTCCGTCGAGGCGCCGCCACCCCCGGGCACCTGGGGTCTGTTCGAGATCCGCGGCGGCCGTGCCCATCTCACCGGCGAGCCCTTCGCCGCACCCGGCAGCGCCCTCGCCGACCTCTACGCCCTGGCGGCGCGCCGGCGCCTCTCCCCGCTCCACCCGCCCGAGGTCGTGGCCGAGGCCGCCGCGGTCGCCGCCGCTCCCGGCATCGACGACCCCGCTCTCGACGACCTCACCGGCCTGCCCTTCGTCACCATCGACGAGCCCCACTCCCGCGACCTCGACCAAGCGGTCTTCGTCGAGCGGCGCGACGGGGGCTTCAAGGTGTGGTACGCGATCGCCGACCCGGCGTGGAGCGTGCGGCCGGGCACGGCGCTCTTCGCCGAGGCCCTGCGCCGCGGCTCCACCTACTACCTGCCGGGTCTGGTGATCCCCATGCTGCCGCGCCAGCTCTCGGAAGGCACGATCTCGATCAACCCCGACGTCGACCGCCGCTCCATGGTCTTCGAGGTCGACCTCGCCGCCGACGGCAGCGTCGTCGAAACCCGGATCCGCCGCGCCCGGGTGCGCAGTCGGCTCAAGACGTCGTACGACGCGGTCCAGGACTTCTTCGACGGCGGCGCTCCCCCGGCGGGCGATCCGCGGATCGCCGCCAGCATGGAGCTGCTGCGCGAGGTCGGGACGCTGCGCATGGAGCTGGCCGAGGCGCGCGACGTCGTCGCCTTCCAGCGGCGCGAGATCGCCGTGTCGCTCTCGGGCGCCGAAGGCCTGCGTTTCGTGGCCATGGCCGACCCGCGCAACGACGTGGACCGCTACAGCGAGCAGATCTCGCTGCTCTGTAACGTCGAGGGCGCCCGCTTCCTGCGGGAAGGCGACGCCGAGGACGACGAGGTGCAGCCGATCTACCGCGTCCACGACCCGCCGGAGCCCCAACGTCTCGCCGAGCTCGCGGAGCAGATCGCGGCCCTGGTGCGCCTGCACGGCCTCGACGAGGCCACCTGGGGGTGGCGCCGCGGGCACCGCAGCCTGGCGAGCTACCTCGAGGCGCTTCCGGCGAGCGATTCGGCGCAGAGCGGCCCCGCGGCCCGACTGGCCCGCGCCGTCCACCGGCAGGCGATGCTCACCAGCGGCCGTTCGGTCTTCGCCACCGCCCCCGGCGCCCACTTCGGCGTCGGCTCGGACGTCTACGGCCGCTTCACCGCGCCGATGCGCGAGATCGTCGGCGTCTTCCTGCACAAGGAGACCTGGGAGAAGAAGTTCGGCAAGACGCAGACGCCGCCTCCGCCCTGGGACGACGACGAGCGGCTGCGCGAGCAGGTGATCGAGGCGGCGAACCGGTCGCGGCAGACGCAGAAGGCGCTCGACGACGAAGCCAACCGCCGCGTGCTCGACCAGCTCTTCGGCGACGACCTGGCGAGCACCCGCGACGACCGTCCGGCGCGGCGCGGCACCGTGCTCGGGATCTCGCACACGAAGGTCTACGTGGGTCTCGACGAGCCGCCGATCGACGTCAAGGTCTACGCCGACCACGTCGCCCGGCAGCTCGGCGGCGTCCGCGTGGGCCAGGGCCGCGACGGGATGACCCTGCGCCGCCTCGACGACGGCGCCAGGCTTTGGGCCGTGGGCGACGAGGTGCGCCTGCGGGTGCGCGGACGCGACGAGGAACGCGACCGCTGGGATTTGGAGCTGCTGCCCGCCGATGGCCGGGCCGTGGGGGGATAGCCGCTGCCGTATCGGCAGCCGAGAGCACACCATGAGGCACAGATGATCCTGAAGTTCAAAGAAGACGCGGCGCGAACTGCCTTTCTCACCAAGGTCAGGAGCGAGCGGGAGGACATCTACAGGGGTCTCCGGCCCGCCAGACGGCTTCCCCAGGTCGTGGCGACCGGGCTGAACCAAGAGCAGATCGATTGGGTGAACCGGCACGTCCCGGGCTTTGGCAAGGCGTACGCCGACGTGCAGTTCGAAACCTTCGAGCCTGCCCAGGCATAGCCTGGCTCGCCCCCTACTCGCAGCGCAGCGTCGTCATCGGGTCGATTCGCGCCGCCCGCCGCGCCGGCAGGAGCGAGGCCACCAGCCCCGCCGCCAGCAGCACCGCGGCCACCACGGCATAGGTCGACGGATCCGCCGGGCTGACCTCGAAGAGCAAGGAGGTCAGCCAGCGCGAGAGGCCCACCGCCGCCGCCAGGCCGAGCAGGAAGCCCGCGACGACCATGACCATGCCCTCGCGGGTGACCTGGCGCAGCACGTCGCGGGCGCTGGCGCCGAGCGCCATGCGGATGCCGATCTCGCGCGTCCGCTGGTGGACGGTGACCGCCATCACGCCGTAGGTGCCCACCGCCGCCAACGTCAACGCCACCGCGCCGAAGGCCGCCAGCAGCAGCATCACGAAACGCTCGCGCGCCACCGACGACGCCATCGCGTCGACGATCGTCGTCGCCCGCATCACCGGCAGGTCGCGGTCAATGGAACGTACGACGTCGCGGACCATCGGCGCCAGCGCGCGCGGATCGCCCGAGGTCCGGACCAGGAGCTCGCGCGTCCAGCTCGGCTCCTGGCGCACCGGCTGGTAGATCAAGGGACGCATCTCGGCGCGCAGGCCGTCGAGCCGCGCGTCCCCTACCACGCCGACGATCGTGTACCAGGTCGACTCCTCGTCGGGATAACGGTCGAAGGCGAGGCGCTGATCGATCGGGTCCTCGTCGGGAAAGGCCTGCTCGGCGAGCGCGCGGTTGATCACGACCACCCGCGGCGCCTCGGCGTGGTCGGCGTCGCTGAAGTCCCGCCCCGCGTGCAATTGCAGGCCGAGGACGCGGAAATAGCCCGGGCTCAGGTCCATGTGCTGCACCTCGACGCCGAAAGCCTCGCGGTCGCGGCCTTCGATCGCGTAGTCGCTGGTCCACGGCCCGGCGAGGAAGGGCACGTCGCTGGCGGTCGCCGCCGCCTCGACTCCGGGCAGCGCGCGGACCCGCGTCACCAGCTCGTCGTAGAACGCGTCGACCTTGGGCGCGTTGTCGTAGGCCGCTCCCGGCAGCGCCAGCTTGACCGCCAGCAGACCCTCGGGTCTGAACCCGGGGTCGACCTGGTAGAGGCGATAGAAGCTCTTGATCAGGAGCCCGGCGCCCGCCACCACCAGCAGCGCCAGCGCCACCTCTCCCACGACGAGAAGACCGCGGGTGCGACGCTGGGGACGGCTCTGGGACGCGCTCCGGCCACCGGCGTGGAGAGAGGCGCGGACGTCGAGGCGCGAGCCCGCGAAGGCCGGCGCCAGGCCGAAGATCAGCGTCGCCGCCAGCGTCACGCCGACCGCGGTCAGCAGCAGCCGGACGTCGAGCGCGACCTCGTGGAGACGCGGGACGTCCTCGGGGCTCAGGGCCACCAGCGCGCGCACGCCCCAGCGGGCGAGCCAGGCGCCGAGGAGGCCCGCCGCCAGTCCGAGCATCAGGTTCTCGGTCAGGAGCTGACGCGTCAGCCGCCGGCGGCCGGCGCCGAGGGCGGTGCGCACCGCCATCTCCCGCCGCCGCGACCCGGCCTGCACCAGCAGCAGGTTGACCACGTTGGCGCAGGCGATGAGCAGCACCAGGCCCACCGCGCCGAGCAGCAGCAGGAACGCCGGGCGGGTGTCGCCGACGATCCACTCATGGAGCGGCGTGAGCCCCGCGCCCATCTTGGTGTTGGTCTCGGGATAGGACGCTGCGAGACGCGCCGCGATCGTCTCGAGCTCGGCCTCGGCCGCCGCCGCCGTCCCCGGCGCCAGACGCGCCACGACGCGGAGGAAGTGGGCGCGGCGGAACCACACCTGCTCGCGGTTGTCCGGGCTCCAGCGCAGCGGCAGCCACAGGTCGACCGACGCCTCGGGGAAGGCGAAGCCCGCGGGCATGACGCCGACGACCTGGTAGGCGCGGCGGTTGATCTGCACGGTGCGCCCGACCACCGCCGGGTCGCCGCCGAAGCTGCGCTGCCAGAGACCGTAGCTGAGGATCGTCAGCCGCGCCTCC
>DASWIG010000422.1:0-8924 GCA_036397835.1 Thermoanaerobaculia bacterium | reverse complement strand
TCGGAGTGGGAGCGGACGGCATATTGGGAAGAGCGCGAGCTGCTGCTTGCCGAGGCGATGGGCGAGCCGGCGTGGGGCGGCATCTTGTTCCTGGAGGGCGGCGAACGGCCGCCCTTCGAGCTGCCGGAGCTCTCCGGCTTGGTTGGGGACGACTATCGCGTCGAGCCCGAGCCCAGGCCGCTGGGCGGTTTCATGGACCTGTGGCGGCTGGTCCTGGCCTGGGAGTCGGGGGCCTTGGAAGGGGAGCTGAAGCCGAATTGACCGGCGCCGGGGGCCGCCTCGTGGGCTGACTCTCGGGCCGCGACCTTCGGCGTCACCTCGGCAGGGCTGCGCCCGCTCTACTTCAGGCTTCGTCGCGATCGCGGCCCCAGAAGCCGCGCCGCTCCCCCGCCGATCCCCCGTCCGAGGGGGGAAACGGACTCCTCGCTGGCGCTTCGGGTCCTGAGGTATCTGGCTCCC
The DNA here is from genome assembly GCA_036397835.1 of Thermoanaerobaculia bacterium. Classification (GTDB taxonomy): domain Bacteria; phylum Acidobacteriota; class Thermoanaerobaculia; order Multivoradales; family J023; genus DASWIG01. The sequence continues at coordinate 8,465 of DASWIG010000422.1, read as the reverse complement.
CCTCCTTTGAAAAAGGAGGGGGCTGGGGGGAGGATTTCTTCCGAGAACCAATGTCCGCCAGAGCTAGCTAGCGATCGTGAGTGCGGCGGGCCATCACCAGGTAGCGGCCCACCTCGTCGTAACGGCGGAAGCCCACCAGGTGGAAGATCTCCAGGGCGTACCAGCGCGCCCAGCGGCGGTCGATCGTGAAGCTCTCGGCCAGGGCCGGGTTGGGCCGCACTCCGGGCAGGACGTGGAGATAACGCTCCAGCTTCAGGCGCCGCAGGGCCTCGGAGAGCTTGAGCCACATCGGGCGCACACGCCGCGCGACGAAGAAGCCGTCCTCGCCTTGCTCCTGGTAGAGGGGCATCAGGAGGCAGCCGTCGTGGTGTGCCACGATCAGCCCGCGGTGGTCGCGGGCGAGGGGCTGGCCCGCCTTGATGGGCTGGAAGTTGCGGAAGCCGGGCAACATCTTGAACTGGTCGCCCGGCCGGATCGCGTGGCGGTAGAGCACCTCCACCACGTGCGGCAACGCCCCCCGGTTCTCGGTCAGGGTCCGGCGCGCCGCGGCCACCTCGGGCCGGCTGCCGCGCGCCAGCACCCCGGAGGCCTCGAGGGCGATCCAGACTGCGGCCTCGGCCCGGTCGACGGCTTCCCGCTCCTGGTGCTGCCCGGACTCGAAGCCCACGGTGGTCACGCCGCGGCCGCAGAGGAAGTTGGCCAGGGTGCCGGCGAGCTCCTCCTCGATGCCGACCACCAGCGGCACCGGGAACTCGAGGGCGAACCTGCGGTTGGGCAAGGTGTCGTCGAGGTTGGCGAAGGCCGGTCCGTGGCCCGAGGTCGTGTGGAGGTCGAGAAAGTAGACGCGGCGGCCCGCGGCTTCCTTCAGCAACCGCTCGATCTCGCGGTCGAGATCGCGCAGCTCGTCGGCCTCGGCCTCGAGCGGCTCGGCGCGTTGGCGCAGGCGCGCGGCCCGCTCCTCGTTCCAGAAGCGGTTGAGGTCGTGGTGCAGGAAGCGGCGGCCCACGGCCAGGGCCCGGCGGTTGCCCACCATCGCCACCATGCGGCCGCGCAGACCGGCCCGCGGCGCCGTCGCGAGACGACGCAGCAGGCGGTCGAGAGCCAGGACTCCGGCGGGCTCGTTGCCGTGCAGGCCGCCGACGCAGATCAGCAGGGGACCGTCCTCGCAGCCGCGCAGCTCGCCGATCACCCGCGGCCCGTGGGCCAGGCGGGTGAGCACGTGCGGAACCGGCGGCGGAAAGGGGGATGCGACGTCTGGATCACCGGCAACTAACAGCTCGTTCACGGTCGTCCTCGATCGGGGCGGCCTTGCCCTCGTCCACGAAAGCCGGCCACCCGGAACTATAGCTCGCCGGCGAGGTCTCGCCAACTCGCCCGGCGGCGAGATCGGCTATCCTCTTGGACGGCCGAGGCGGATCCATGAGCTCGAGGAGGCGCATTCCATGACCCCGACCCTGGCGCGCATCGGAGCCGTGGTCCTCGTCTCCGGATGCTGCTCGCTGGTCTACCAGGTGGCGTGGCTGCGGCTGCTGCGGCTGGTCTTCGGATCGTCGACAGCGTCAACGGCGGCGGTGCTGGCGATCTTCATGGGCGGCCTCGGGCTCGGCGGCGCGTGGCTCGGCCGGCGCGCCGAGAAGGCATGCAACCCCCTCGTCTTCTACGCCGGCCTCGAGATCGGCATCGCCCTGACCGCGGCGGCGAGCCCGCTGCTGATCGCCGGCGTGAGCGCCGTCTACCTGGGCCTCGGGGGCGTCGAGACCCTGGGCCTCGGCGCCGCCACCGCCCTCCGGCTGCTGCTGTGCGTGGCGGTCCTGGGGGTGCCGACCACGCTGATGGGCGGCACCCTCCCGGCGGTGGCCCAGGCCATGGAGGGCGACGCCGACGCCGGACGCCGGAGGGTGGCGGCCCTCTACGGCGTCAACACGCTCGGGGCGGTGGCCGGAGCCCTCCTCACCACCTTCCTGCTCATCGAGCTCCTCGGCGTGCGCCAGACGCTGTGGCTAGCGGCGGCCCTCAACCTGCTGCTCGCCCTGGCGGTGAGGTCCATGGCGAGGACCGCCGAGACGATCGAGACGGCGCCGCCGCCTGTCGAGGGCCCCCCGGCCGCGGAATCGCCGCCCGCCGACGCCTCACGAGCTCCGGGGACGAGCCTGGTGCTCTTCACCGCCTTCGCGGTGGGCTTCGTTTTCTTCCTGATGGAGCTCGTGTGGTACCGCATGCTGGCGCCGGTGCTCGGCGGCACGTCCTACACCTTCGGCCTGATCCTCGCCCTGGCGCTCCTCGGCATCGCCGCCGGCGGCGCCCTCTACAGCTTGGGACCCGAGGGCCGGCGTCCCGGCCTCGCCGGCCTGGCGTGGACGTGCGCTCTCGAGGCCGTGTGCCTCGCGGCGCCCTTCGCCGCCGGCGACGGCCTGGCCCTGGCGGCGGCGGTGCTGCGCCAACTGAGCGCCGTGGGCTTCGGCGGCCTGGTGCTGAGCTGGACGGCCGTCCTCGCCTTCGTGGTGCTGCCGGCGGCGGTGGTGGCCGGCTACCAGTTTCCCCTCCTGGTGGGGCTGCTCGGCAGCGGACGCCGCCACGTGGGCTCGCAGGTGGGGCTCGCCTACGCCTGGAACACCTGGGGCGCGATCCTCGGCTCCCTGGCCGGCGGCTTCGTGCTGATGCCGCTGCTCACGGCGCCCCTCCTGTGGCGACTCTCCGCGTTGTCGCTGGTGGCGCTCGCGGCGGTGCTGGCGCTCGCCGGGCGGCGGCAGCTCAACGCCCTCGCCGTGGCCGGCCTCGCCGCGGCCGGTCTGGCCGGCGTGGCGGCCTCGCTCGCCGCCGGCCCCACCGCCTTCTGGCGCCACGTGCCGATCGGCGCCGGACGGCTCGAAGTGAGCTTCAGCGGCGTCAACGACCTGCGGCGCAAGGTGCACCAGGAACGCCGCTCGCTGGTGCGCGAGGCCGAAGGCGTGGAGTCGAGCGTGGCGCTCATGCGCTTCAACGAGCTGTCGCTCTTCGTCAACGGCAAGAGCGACGGCAGCGTGCGCACCGACGCCCCGACCATGGTGTGGAGCGCCCTGGTGGGCGCTCTTCTCCACCCCGAGCCGCGCTGCGCCCTGGTGATCGGCCTCGGCTCCGGCACCACCGCCGGGTGGCTGGCCCAGGTCGACGGCATGGAGCTGGTCGACGTGGTGGAGCTCGAGCCGGCGGTGATCGAGCTGGCGCCGGCCTTCGCCGCGGTCACCTTCGACGCCCTCGCCCTGCCCAACGTGCGGGTGCGCGCGGGCGACGGCCGCGAACGGGTGCTGGCCACGCCGCGGCGTTACGACCTGGTGATGTCGCAGCCCTCCAATCCCTACCGCGCCGGCGTCGCGGACCTCTTCTCGCAGGACTTCTACCGCGCCGTGGAGGGCCGGCTCGCCCCCGGCGGCCTCTTCATGCAGTGGCTGCAGGGCTACGAGGTCGACGCCGCCGTGGTCGGGACGGTCTACGCCACCCTGACCTCGGTCTTCCCCTACGTCGAGAGCTGGCAGATCAACGCCACCGACCTGCTGCTGCTGGCGGGCCGCGCGCCTCTCGTCCACGACCTCGAGCGCGTGCGCCGCCGGGTGGGCGAGGAGCCCTTCGCCGCCGCTCTCGCCAGGACCTGGCGGGTGGAGGGCCTCGAGGGCTTCTACAGCGGCTTCCTGGGCGGCCACGAGCTCGCCCGGGCGCTGGCCGCCGACCACCAGGTGTCGACCGACGACCGGCCGCGGGCGGAGTTCGGCTTCGCCCGCACGGTGGGGCGCACCGGGCTCTTCCCGCTCAGCGATCTCCAGGTGCTGTCGAGCCGCCTCGGCCGCGACCGTCCGCCCGGCGCCGCCGGCCTCCTCGATCCGGCGCGGCTGCGCGAGATGCGCCACGTGCGCCACGTGATCGAGACCTTCCTCGAAGCGCCGCCGGCGACGGTCGGAGCCGCCGAGGCCCGCCGCCGCGAGGCCCGCGAGGCCTACCGCGACGAGGACCTGGCGGGGGCCTTGCGGGCCTGGCGCGAGCAGCCCCTCGATCCCTTCGCCGACGCCGACCGCTTCCTGCTCGCCGAAGCCCTGGCGCAGGCCGGCGATCCGGAGGCCGCGGCGCGCATCGCGGCGCTGGCGGGGCGCGCCCCCACCGAGGCGGCGTTCTTCGCCGCCCGCCTCGCCCTGCGCCAAGGCGACGCGGTCGCCGCCGCCGCGCACCTCGAGCGCGCCTTCCTGAGCCTGCGCGGCGACGGCTGGGTCTTCCGGCCGGTGGCGCGGCGCGGCTTTGAGCTCATCGACGAGGTGATGGCGGCCGACCAGTCCCAGGGCCGCCGCCTGCTCGGCGCGCTCGCCGAGCCCTTCGCGGTGCTGCTCTTCGAGGAAGGGCGGCTGGTGACCCGCGTCAACCTCGCGGCGCGGGTGGACTTCCGGGGCGAGTGCGTGGCGGCGTTCGCCGACCTCGAGCCGCACGTGATCTGGGAAGAAGGCTTCCTGACGGCGCGCCGGAGGTGCTACGAGGCCGGCGGCCACCCGCTGGCGGCGCGGGCGGCGCGGGACCTGCGCGACTTCCTGGAACACGCTCCGCCCGCCCTGCCGCGCCCTGAGCCCTGAGGAGCCATGACGTCGACGCAGCCGGTCCTCCTCGTGCTCCTCTTCGGCTCGGTGGCGGCCGCGGCCACCGCCCTCGGGGCGCTGCCGTTCGCCGGCGGGAGGCGGCCGAACCTGACGGGGATCGGCGCCGCCTACGCCCTCGCCGGCGGCGCCATGCTCGGCGTCGGATACTTGTTGATGACCCACGGCCTCGTCAGGGCCACGCTTTCGGTCATGCTCGGCGCCGGCGCCGGGGTGGTCTACACCCGCTGGATCCAGCACTACGCCGGCGTCGACACGCTGGACATGCGGCCGGGCCGCGAGGACGGCGCCGACTTCGGCTACAAGATCATCCTCCAGAACACCCTGCACTCGGCAGCCGAGGGCGTCGCCATCGGCGTGGCCATGGCCTACGAGCTGGCGCTCGGCGGTTACCTGGCGCTGGCACTGGCGGTGCACAACGTCGGCGAGGCCATGGCGCTGACCGACGTGCTGCGCCGGCGCGGCATGACGGCGGGCGAGTCGGCGGGGCTGGCGGTCGTCACCAAGGTGGCGCAGCCGTTGCTGGCGATCGTCGCCTTCGCGCTCGCCCCGGCGCTCGGCGGCCTGGCGCCGGCGCTGCTCGGCTTCGCCGCCGCGGCCCTCGTCTTCCTCGCCCTGACCGAATTGGTGCCCGCCTCCTATCAGCGCCTCGACGCCCGGCGCGTGGCGCTGCTGGTCTCCACCGCCGCCGGCGCCGTGGTCTTCCTGCACTCGCTCGTCGGCGAGGGCGAGGCATGACGGCGGCGCTGCTGGTCCTCCTCGCGGGCCTGCTGACCGCTCTGGCCACCGGCCTGGGCGCGGTGCCCTTCGCGTGGATCCGCGAGACTTCGCCGCGCATCCTGGCCCTGACCAACGCCATCGCCGCCGGCCTCATGCTTGGCGCCAGCTTCGGCCTGATCGCCGAAGGCACCCGCTACGGCACCGCGCAGACGATCCTGGGCGGCGGCGTGGGGGTGGCCTTCATCGTCCTCGGCGAGCGGGCGCTGGCGGGCCGCGAGATCCCCTTCGGCGAGCTGCGCGGCGCCGGCGCCCGCAAGATCCTGCTGATCCTGGCGGTGATGACCCTCCACTCCTTCGCCGAGGGCGTGGCCGTGGGGGTGGCCTTCGGCGGCGGCGAGAAGCTGGCGACGCTGATCACCCTGGCGATCGCGGTGCACAACGTCCCCGAGGGACTCGCGATCAGCGCCGTGCTGCGCCCGCGCGGGTCGTCGGTCCTGGCCTGCGCGGGCTGGAGCGTCTTCTCCTCGCTGCCCCAGCCGCTGATGGCGGTGCCGGCGTTCCTCTTCGTCGAGAGCTTCCGCCCGGTGCTGCCCTACGGGCTGGGCTTCGCCGCCGGGGCCATGGTGTTCATGGTCTTCCTCGAGCTGCTGCCCGATGCCTACGAGAACGCGTCGCGGACCACGGTGGGCGTGTGGGTCAGCGTCACGCTGGCGGCGATGATCCTCTTCCAGCGCTTCCTTTGAGCGCGGCCGTAACTTCCGCCGCCCCCGCCCCGTAATGGGATGAAAGGAGAGACGACATGGAAAGGAAGCGATACTACGTGCTGCCGGCCCTCTTGCCGGCGGCCCTCGTCCTGCTGGTCGCGGCGAGCTGCAACGCCAGCGTCAACCGGTCGCTCACCGTGGGCGACGGCGAGAAGCACGGCGGCATGAACACCGTCAACGGCTCGATCCGCGTCGGCGAGGACGCCGAGGTCGACGGGAGCTGCGCCACCGTCAACGGCCAGATCCGCGTCGGCGAGGGCTCCCGGGTCGAGGACCTGTCGTCGGTCAACGGCTCGATCGACGTCGCCGGGAAGGTGACCGTCGCGGGCGACGTCGAGTCGGTCAACGGCTCGGTCGAGGTCGGCGCGGGCAGCGAGATCCGGGGCGACGTCGGCACCGTCAACGGCGGCATCCGTCTCGAAGGCGTGGTGGTGACGGGAAAGGTCTCGACCTACAACGGCGGCGTGACGTTGCGCGAGGGGACCCGGGTCGCGCGCGACGTGGTGATCGAGCGCACTCGCGGCTCGTCGGACCGCCGCCACTCGCTCGACGTCAAGATCCTCGGCGGCTCGGTCGTCGAAGGCGACGTGATCGTCGAGGACTCGAAGCGGAAGGTCACCGTCTACCTGGAGGGCGGCGGCGAGGTCAAGGGCGAGATCCGCGGCGCCGAGGTCGTGCGGCGGTAGACCGGGCTCGGGCGTCGAGACCGCGGACGGCTGGGTCGTCATCCGGCTGGCGGACCGCTGGGACGGCTGGCGCGTCAGGATGGAGCCTCAGTCGCCGCGGACGACCTCGAGCGCCTTCTCCAACTGCTCGTCGCGCCCGGCGCGCACGCCCGCCAGCGTGCGCGTGCAGGGCACGGTGGGGGCGATGCCTACGAGGTGGTGGGGCGAGTCGTCGTGCTTGAGCACCTTCATGCCGGTCCAGGTCACGCGATAGCCGCCCGGAAGCTGGAAGGGATTCACGTTGCCGTTCGCCCCCGCCGTGGTCTCGCCCACGATCGCGGCCAGCCGGTAGGCCTCGACGATGCCCATCACGCTCTCTGCGTAGCTGATGGCGCTGCCGTCGGTGAGGAAGGCGAGCTTGCCGGAGAGGCGCGGTGCGGCGGGAGTCAGGGTCCAGCGCCCGTCGGTGCGCCAGCCGGCGATCCTCTTCCGATCGGGGTAGATGATCCGCGACACGTTCCACTTCGCCGATTGGATCGGCCCGGCGGTCAGGTGACGGAGCACGGCGTGGTTGCCGTTGGGATAGCCGCGGAGGTCGAAGACCACGCCGGGGGCGGCGGCGAGCTCGTCGATCCGCTTCTCGATCTCCTCGATCGACGCCGCCCTCAGGTCCACGTAGACGACGCCTTCCTCGAGCACGTCGATCGACGGGCGGTCGAATTCCGGCGGCGGCTGGGCCGCGCGGTCGCGCGCCGCGGTGACCGTGAGCTCCTCGCCTCCGCGGCGGACCACGAGACGGGCCGGCGCGTCCTTGTCGCCCGACGTCACCGCCCACAGGGCGCGGTGACGCCGCCACTGCGGCGTGCCCGAGGACAGCTCCACCTCGCGCTCGAGGCGCGCGGCGGCCGGCTCGCCGTCGACCGACGCCAGCACGTCGCCGCGCGCCACGCCGTCGACGCCCGAGGCGGTGACCACGACCTCGCCCTCCACCCAGGCGAGGCGCAGGGGCACGCCGGCGCGCGAGGAGAGCAGACCGGGGTGGTAGACGTTGGCGTGGCCGTCGGCGAGGGCGGCGGTCAGCCGCCGCAGGTTGTGGTACTGCTCCTCGGCGTCGCGCGCCGCGAGCGCGCCGGCGAGGCGGGCGGTGAGCTGGACGTTCCAATCGACGCCGGCCACGTCGAAGTAGGGATAGAAGTGCTGGAAGACGTTCCAGGCGACCGTCACCGCGCCGGCGTGGACGGCCGCGTCGCCGGCCGCTCCCACATTGAAGGCGGCGAGCTCGGCGAGGAGCGGGCCGGCGGGGAACGCGGGGTTCTTGCCCAGGGTGGTGGCGTGGTCGCTCCACAGGGCGAGGGGCAAGTCGACGACGAGCCCGGCGCCGATCTTTTCGCGGATGCGCTCGCCGGGCTCGGGCAGCGTCGCGAACAGCAGCGGCGCGTCTCCGCGATGCGACCGCACGCTCCGGTATATGCCCGGGCCGAGCCCCACCCCCACGTGCTGCCAGGCCACGACCTGGAGACCGTCGGTGCTCGCGGGCCAGTCGTAGGCGGGCGGCGGCGGCTCCTCGCCCGCCGGGAAGACGCGCAGCGTCGGCGCCACGGGCACGAAGAGCTCGCGCAGGGCAGCGGCGAGGTCGCCGCCGGCGTCCACCGCCATCACCTTGGCGGCCCCATAGACGGCGAAGGCGTCCCAGTCGACGCCGGCGG
>DASWIG010000421.1:0-3074 GCA_036397835.1 Thermoanaerobaculia bacterium | reverse complement strand
TGTTGCGCCTCGTCGAGCCGCCGCAACGCCTCTTCATAGCGCCCGGCCTTGGCGAGGGCCCAGCTCCAGGTGTCGAGAATCCACCACTGCCCCGGGCGCAGGCCATTCGCGGCCTCCGCGCGAGTGATGGCATCCTGGGGTCGCCCCAACTCCTCGCTCAGTACCCAGGCGAGGTTATTGAGGCCGACCAGGTGGTCGGGATAGGTGGCGAGCAGATGCTCGTAGCGCTCGGCGGCCAGGCCGTACCGCTGTTGCCGCTCGGCGATCATCGCCGTGTGCAGCAAGGCGGGCTCGAACTTCGGGTCGGTGTCCAGGATCTGGAGAAATATCCGCTCTGCCTCGTCCAGCCGGTTGCCGCGCAAGTAGAAGGAGGCGACGTCCGACAACACCTGCGGGTCCTCCGGCTGCAACGTCAGGCCCTTGACGAAGGCGGTGGTGGCGCCCTCGCGGTCGCCCTGCGCCTCAAGTATCCGCCCCAACAACTGGTAGCTGGCGGCCGTGTCCGGCAAGGCCCGCACCACCTTCTCGGCGTGGTCACGGGCCTCGTCGGGTCGCCCCAGATTGAGGAGCAGGCGGGCGAGGTCGATGTGCACCGCAACCTGGTCGGGACGGGACCGCAGGGAGCTTTCCCAAGTGGCGATGGCGGCCTCCGGTTTCTCGGTGATGACCTGCAGGGCCGCGTGGAGGTTCAACGCCTGTGGGGAGTCTGGATAGCGGTTGACCAGGGCCTGGCTCTCGACGACTGCCTCCTGAGGATTTCCGGCCTTGGCCAGGGTCTGTACCAGGAGCAGGTGCGTGGCGGCGAGGTCCGGGTAGTCCGTGTGCAGGCGTCGCGCCGTGCGCACGGCGGAGTCGTTCTTGCCCGCGCGCAGGTAGAGGACCACGAGGTTCGCAAGGTCCTGGGCGGTCGCCTCCTTCTTCACCGTCTCCTCTAGCAGGCGCACGGCCTCTTCCTGGTTCCCTTGCGACGCCAAAACGCGCGCGAGGAGGGCACGCGGACGCTGGGCGGCGGGATCGGCCGCCGTCGCGCGGCGGAGCACTTCGATGGCGGCGGTGGTGTCGTCGTCCGCGAGGTACAGCCGGGCAAGATTCACTGCGGCGGCGGTTTCCTCGGGGTGGGAGGCGAGCACACCGCGCAGCTCCACCTTGGCCGCGTCGCTCTGGCCGAGGCCGACGAGGGCGACGCCCTTGAGGCTGCGCAGCGCCGGGGTATCTGGCGACAGATTCAGACCCGCGCTGACCGTCGCGAGCAATGGGTCCCACTCCCCTTCCGCGACGAGCAGGCTGGCGTACTCCAGTCGTAGGGGCAGGCGCTCCGGGCTCTTGGTGAGCTCCTGGGCATAGAGACCGAGGGCCTCCCCGGCGCGCTCGGTGCGGCGATAGAGACGCGCCAGATGGAGGACCGGCTCACGCCAGTCGGGATAAGCGGCGACGACCTCCTGCAGCTTGGTCATGGCGGCATCCGTGTTGCCGACGGCGGCGGTGGCGTCCGCCAGCGCCAGTTGGGCCATGGGCAGGTCCGGATGGTCTGCCACCAGGGCCGTGGCGGTTGCCAGGGCGGCGGTCGCATCGCCCACGGCGATCATCGCCTCGGCGAGGATGGCCTGGCCGAGGGCAAAGTCGGGGCGCAGTTCGCGGGCGCGGGCAAGATGGGCACGCGCCTGTTCCCCTCGGCCCTGGGCGAGCAGGGCCGTGCCGAGGTAGAAATGGGCGGAGCCGTCGTTGTCGTTGAGGGTCGTCGCCGTAGTGAGCGCCTCGGTTGCTGCCGGCAACTCGCCTTTGGCAAGGAGCAGGTAGCCGCGCAGAAAGTGTCCGCGCCCGAGCTTCGGAATGTCACTGGTGATCCGCGTGGCCTGGTCGAGGGCGACGTCGTTCTCCCCCATGCGGATCAGGTTTTCTATCTTGAGGAGGCGGTTGAGGACCTGCTCCTGGTCGAGTTCGCCGATGTGCTCGAGGATCTCATTGGCACGCCCGAGGTCCCCCATGCGAATGGCCACTTCCGCCAGGCCGTACTGGACCTTGAGGTCCTTCGGGTCGGCCTCGGCCGCAGCCCCGAGCTCGTCGGCGGCCGCGGTCAGGTCGTTGGCTTCCACCGCGAGCTGCGCGAGGCCCAGGTGGCTGTCGGTGCTCGCCGGATCGGCTGCGACGGCGGCCGCGAAATGCGCCTTGGCGGCCTCTTTATCACCTTCGCGGTGGGCGATCTCCCCCAGGAGCCGCTCGACCCGAGCGGTGCTGCCAATCCGCTTGGAGTATCGTTCCAGGTGCTGCTGCGCTTCGTTTATCCGGTCGAGCCGGATCTCACACTCGGCAACGTCCAGTAGCAGCTCGAGGTTTTCCGGGTCGAGGGCAGATGCCCCATTGAAGGCAACCAGGGCATTGTCCGTTTTCCCCAGGGAGAGGTAGACCTCGCCCAGTTTGCGGTGGGCCGGCGACCACTGTCTGTCGATCTCGATCGCCGCCTTCAGCTCCACCACCGCCGCCTGGGGCTTGCCCTGGTCGAGTAACTCGATGGCGCGCTGATAGCGCACATTGCGGGCAACGCTCGGGTCGCCTTGGCAGCCGCCGATGGTAGCGGCAACGGTCAGCAGTGCGGCAGCCGCTACGGCAAGAGGTTGAAATTTCATTCGGTTTTTCTCCGGCGCCGGCACGGAGCCACGCCTTGGGTGCCGTGGCCCGGCGGCGCGGGTCATTGATTGCCGCGGCTCCGTGACGGCGAGTCCGTCGTGTGTCGCGACGCTGGATCCTCTTGCTTCCTCTCGGGGAGAGACCGGTGGACTAGCCCGCATTTCTCACCACGGATCGTAGCGAGACTGTGCAAACGCACGTAGATCCTGGCCGGCCCGCAAGTCCGAGCCCGCAGGCATACTTGCAGTATGTCGAGGACTCGGACGAGGACACGGCCAGGAGATGCGGGCGGTTGCGCGGGCGCAGCAGATTCGTGGTGAGAAATGCGGGCTAGGCTCGGGATGGACATGGTGGCGAGCCACCGGGGCACCGGTCGCCGAGGGGCCACGGGATGGTAGGTAAGGTTCATAAGAAGGGTCAACAACGAGCCGGGCGGTTTGACCCGCCCT
>DASWIG010000420.1:0-20336 GCA_036397835.1 Thermoanaerobaculia bacterium | reverse complement strand
TGTCTTTGGTGAACGGGCGAAGTGCTTCGGCATCCGTGCTCTCTTGGAGCTTGTTGCGCTTCTTCCAGCTCACTCCGAAGTGAAAAGCGTACACGCTCGTCGGTCTGAGGCGGAGCCTCGTTAGACTGTACAGCCAGGAGGACGCCATGCAGAGACTACGACTGGACGAAGACATCCGCCCCCTCTCCGAGTTCCGCGCCAATGCCGCCTCGATGGTGGAACGGCTGCGGGCCACGAAGCGTCCTCTGGTCCTGACCCAGAGGGGACACAGCGCCGCCGTGATGCTCGATGTCTCCGCCTACGAACGGTTGCTTGACGAGGTCGAGCTCCTTCGCGAGGTCCAGTTGGCCGAGCGCCAGTTGGAGCAAGGCGAGGGCATCCCCCACGAAGAGGCGAAGGAGCAAGCGTTGGCAACTCTCAGGCGATGAAGATCACTGGACGCCTCTCGCGCTGGCGAAGGTACGAGAGATCTCCGAGTACATCGCCCTTGACCGGGCCAAGGCAGCGGAGCGCTGGGTCGTAAACGTCTTTGACTTCGTCAAACGATTGTCGAGGTTCCCCAAGCGAGGTCGAGTCGTGCCCGAGGTAGGCCGAGACGACGTTCGTGAGCTGCTTCATGGGAAGTACCGCATCATCTACAGACTGGAAGACGACGGCGCCATCTCGATTCTGACCGTCAGGCACGGGAGTCGGCTGCTCGATCTCAAAGAAGTTGAGGCTTGAGTCCTCCTCCTTGTGGAGGTCGGCGGCGGCCATCCCTGAAGTCCGGAGCCCATTCTGACCTGCTCATCCATTCCCGAGAGCTGGCTTGCGCCGGGCAAGGACGCCGCCGTCTGCTTCAGCGTCGACGACGTCCACCCGGGGACGTCCGCCGACGCCTACGAGGCGGGGGGCGACCTGGAGCGCGGCGCCCTGGGACGGATCACGTGGCTGCTCGAGCGCCACCCCGAGCTCTGCGTCACGCTCTTCGTCACGCCGGACTGGCGGCCCGACGCTCTCGTGGCCACGCGCCCTCTGGCGCGCGTCGCCGGCCTGCGCCGCATCCTCCACGCCGCCGGCGTCCACCCGAAAGGGCGCATGCGCGTCGACCGCTTTCCGGACTTCGTCGCCTTCCTGAACGCCATGCCGCGGACCGAGGTGGCCGCCCGCGGGCTGGTGGACCTCGATGGCCACGATCGCGCGGCGGATCCGCGCGGCCTGACGGCGCGGCTCCTGCCCGCCGACTATCGGGAAGAACCCGACGGCCGGCGGGAACGTATGATTCTCCAAGGAGGAGACCATGACAAGGAATCCCGATGGGCGGTTCGGGCAGGGTAGCGGCCTCAGCCGGCGCGAGGTGCTGGGGCTCATGGGCGCGACGGCCGCGGCCTCGCTGGTCGGCGGCGTCAACGCTGACGGCGCCCCGCAGGACGACGCGGGGACGGCGCCGGGATTGGCGGGCGACGCGGGGACGGCGCCCCCGGCCTGCGTCGTCCGGCCGGAGCAGACCGAGGGCCCCTACTTCCTCGACGAGCGGCTCGAGCGCTTCGACATCCGCACGGACGCGGACGACCACACCGGCCGCTCGCTCGTCCTGGGCGCACCCCTGAGCCTCCTCTTCCGCGTCTCCCGGGTCGACGGCGCCGCCTGCCGCCCGCTCCCGGGCGCGATCGTCGACCTCTGGCAGTGCGACGCCTTCGGCTTCTACTCGGGCTTCCAGGACAGGAACGGCCACTTCGACACCCGCGGCCGGACCTTCCTGCGCGGCTACCAGGTGACGGACTCGGGCGGCCAGGCCCGGTTCACCACCGTCTATCCCGGCTGGTACCCCGGTCGCACCGTCCACGTCCACTTCAAGATCCGCACGCCCGCCGACGGCCCGCGCTCCCTCGAGCACACCTCCCAGCTCTACTTCGACGACGCCCTCACCGACCGGGTCCACGCCCAACCTCCCTACGCCCAGAAGGGCGAGCGCAACCGCAGAAACGATCGCGACGGCATCTTCCGCCGCGGCGGCGACCGGCTGATGCTCGACCTCACCGAGGGCGGCGACGGCTACGCCGGGACCTTCGACATCGGCCTTGAGCTGAGTTGATCGGCGGCGCGGAGATCGAGCGCGACCTGCTCGAGGCCGTGGCCGCCGCGCCCGGGCACTTCGTCTACGAGTCCGGCCACCACGGCGACCTGCGGCTCGATCTCGACGGCCTGCTCGGCGAGCGCCACGCCGCGCCGTTCCTTCACCCTGGCGACGCTGGAGCGGGAGCTGTGGACACCGGCGGAGTGCCGCCTGTGCGCCTCGGGGACCCCCTTCGGCCCGTCTCGACCACGAGGGGATGATCATGAGCGGAGCTCTCGGAAAGCCCGATCCGGACCAGGACGCTCGAGCGAACGCATCGGCCGAGCTTACGAAGCCGTGGGCGAGGCGGCGCTCGCCCTCGTCGAGCGCGTGGACGAAACCGACCGTCTCCAGCTCCTCGCCGCCGAGGACGCGGAGCGGCCGGCCGCCATGGCCGCGCACGCGGCGTCGAACGCCTGCGACGTCGAGTCGGGGGACCGCATGTAAGATCCCCTCGTCACCATGCTCGCCAACCTCTACGCTCCCCTCATCGTCCTCTGGCTCGTCGCCGAGGTGGCGCTCGTCGTCTTCCGGCAGGCCGGCGCGCCGGAGGCCAGGCTGGAGCGGGGCGCGGTCGCGGTGATCTGGATCGTGCTCGCGGCGAGCGCCCTGGCGACGCTGGCCGCGTCGTACCTCGACGTTCTGCGCCTGCCGCTGTCGCCGGCGGCGCTCTCCTGGACGGCCAACGCGGCGATCCTCGCCGGCCTCGCCGTGCGGACGGCGGCCGTCCTCGTCCTCGGCCGCTTCTTCTCCGTGCACGTCACGATCCGCGACGACCACGAGATCGTCGACGCCGGGCCCTACCGCTGGGTGCGGCATCCCGCCTACGCGGGCATCCTGATCTCGTTCGTGGGCCTGGGGCTCGCCTCCGGCTCCTGGCTCGGCCTCGCCCTGGCGACGGTGCCGCCGGCGCTCGTCGTGCTCGAACGGATCCGCGTCGAGGAGGCGGCGCTCGAGGTCGCGCTCGGGGAGAGCTGGCACGCCTACTGCGCCAGGACTCGACGCCTCGTGCCCGGCGTCTACTGACGGCGGCGCGATCCGCTCCGGTTCTCGCTGTGGTATGATCCCGCCCGTCGCCAGCTCCCAACGATGGCCGTCGCGTCCATGGCGGGCGAGACGAGCCGAACCGCCGCATCCAGCGGCACGAAGGCGCGTGCTCCGAGCCCGGGGCACGACCGATCGACCCAAGAGGGGACCCAAGATGAGACACTTGAAATCGCTCATGATCGCCGCGCTGATGGTCGCCGTCGTCGTCCTCTGCAGCGCTTGTCCGCAACCCCAGGAAACGACGGAGGAAGCCGCGGCGCCGGGCGCGGCCGAGACCGTCGCGGCAACGAGCGGCTATCAGTGCAGCGCGCCCTACGTGCTGCCCTCCGACCTCGCCAGCCAGGACCAGGTCGGCGCCGACGGCTTCGCGTGGCAGACCTTCCTGGCGCTGAGCGCCGCGGGCGCGACGCCGCAGTGGAGCGATTGGCTCTCCACCGTCGACGTCATCAACTGCAACCAGGACTCGGCGCCGGCGGGCGGCACCTGCGAGAACGGCCAGTTCTACCCCACCGCGTGCCAGAGCATCGAGGGCTACGACGGCTACGACGTCGTCGACCAGATCGGCAAGGTCGACGACGACTTCGAGGAGGCCCAGACCCAGGGCCTTTCCTCCAATCCGGTGCTCGCCTCCAACGGCACGTTCCTGCGGTATCAGATCGTGGTCAGCCCCGGCACCTCCGACTGGATCGTGCTCGGGGGCCTGCAGAAGGAGTCGACGCTCTCGGGCCTGACCCAATCGGTGGACTTCCCCTGCCCGACCGCGAGCGACGCCGACCAGTCCATCGTCCTCAAGCTGGCCTGGATGGAGGTCGGCGCCTGCGGCGATCCGGCGCCCGCGGACTCCTACAGCCAGGACCTGCTCGTGTACACGCCGTCCTACCGCAACAGCAGCGGCGAGGAGACCTGCTCCTGCCGCAAGCTGGCGCTGGTGGGCATGCACGTGCTGCGCAAGACCAACAGCCAGCCGGCCTGGGTGTGGGCCACCTTCGAGCACGCCGACAACGCGCCCGATTGCACGGCCCTGCCCCCTCAGGGCGATCAGAACGGAACGGGCCCGAGCACGGCCTGTCCGTCCACGGCCTCGCAGAGCTGGAACTTCTATCCGCAGACGTGCCAGGCGGAGGGCACGTCGGGCGAGTGCCAGAGCTGCAACGTGGTGCCCGCCCAGAACGGTGCGGCGGGGCAGTGCGTCAACCCGGATTCGCCGACCGGTGCGAGCTGGTGTCTCGACCAGCCGCCGGCGTCGCAGTCCGGCTATTCCCGGCTGTGCCGCCAGGTGCCTTTCGACACCTACTACGCCGGCGCCACGAGCTGGGACACGACGCCGCCCAACCAGGCCTGCCAGCCCCAGGGCAGCGTGTGGGCGAATTACCAGCTCATCACCACCCAGTGGTCGACCGGCCTGGGCGGCACGACGTGCCCCAACGTGCAGGACAAGGTCTACGACGGCAACAACGTGATCACCGGCGTCATCGAGCCCAAGGTCACCCTGGCCGCGGACGACGTGCGGTCCTACCTCGCCAACACCTCGATGGAGAGCTACGAGCGGTCCACCTGCATGGGTTGCCACAGCAAGTCCACGGTGAACGAGGCCTCCGGCACGCCGGGGACCGACTTCGTCTATTTCCTCGGTCTCGAGGTGCCGGGCTTCGAGCCCTCGGGCGGCTCGTGACCCGCGGAGCGAAGATCGGTTCGCGACGCGCCGGCATGCGATAGCATGCCGGCGCATGAGCTCCGCACCGCCGATCGAAGACCCTGCCGCCGAGGTGCGGGGACTGCGCCACCGCTACGCGGCGTCGGGCGAGGCCCTCGCCGGCGTCGACCTGACCCTGGCGCGCGGCGCCGTGACCGCCCTGGTGGGCGCCAACGGCGCCGGCAAGACCACCCTGCTGCGGGTGCTGGCCGGCATCCTGGCGCCGACCGCGGGTAGCGTCCGGGTGCTCGGCGTCGCCGCGCCGGCGGCCCTCGGAGGACGCGCGGCGCGGGCGTTGCGGCGCCGCGTGGGCTACGTGTCGCAGGACCCGGCGCTCGACCCCGAGATGACCTGCGGCGAGGTCCTGGCGCTGCTGGCCGCCCTCCACGGCGTCGGCCGCCGGGTGCGCCCGCGGCGCGTCGCGGAGCTCGCCGCGACCTTCGGCCTCGATCCGCAGCGGCGGGTCGAGACGCTGTCCGGAGGACAGAAGCGGCGCCTGCACCTGGCGGCGGGGATGATCCACGACCCCGAGCTGCTCTGTCTCGACGAGCCCGCCGCCGGCCTCGACGCCGAGGGCAGCGCCTTCCTGTGGGCCGAGCTCGAGCGCCGGGCGTCGCGCGGACGGTCGGTGGCCATCGTCTCCCACGACCTGGCGGCGGTCGAGCGCCACGCCCACGCCGTGGTGCGGCTCGAGCGCGGCGTGGTGGTGGCGGGAGGCCCGCGGGGATGAGCACGGCGCTCGACGTCGTCGCCCTCTCGGCTCGCCGCACCTGGACGAAGACGATCCGGCGTCCCGTCGTCCTCTACTTCTCCCTGGTCCAGCCGTTGATCTGGATGACCTTCTTCGGCTTCCTGTTCGCGCGCTACCGCCTGGAGCTCGCCGGGGAAGTGGCGTACCTCGACTTCCTGGCGCCCGGGGTGTCGGCGATGACGGTGCTCTTCGGCGCCTCGCAATCGGGGATCGGCTGGATCCGCGACCTGCAGACGGGCTTCCTGCCGCGGCTGCTCAACACGCCCGCGAGCCCCGACGCGCTGCTCGCCGGCAAGGTGCTCGCCGACGTGGCGCGGCTGCTGGCGCAGGCCCTCGCCGTGCTCGCGCTGGCGTGGCTGCTGGGGGCGCGGCTGACGCCGCCCTCGACGGCGCTGGTGCCGGCCGCCGCCGGCTTGACGCTGTTCGCCGTGGCGTTCTCCTGCGTCTCCTGCGCCGTCGCCCTGGGGTCGCGCGCCCAGGAGGCGATGGCGGTCTTCGTCCAGGTGGTCAACATGCCGCTACTCTTCACCAGCACCGCCCTGGTGCCGTCGCGGCAGATGCCGGAGTGGCTGGCGGCGCTGGCGCGGTGGAACCCGCTGACGCTCGCCGTCGACGGCTGGCGCGGCGCCCTGCTCTTCGGCGAGGCCCCATCGTGGACGTCCCAGGTGCTGCCTCTGGCGGTGCTCGCCGTCGTCCTCTACGCGCTGGCGTCGTGGGCCATGCGGCGGGTCGGTGATCAGTATTGACGATCCGGTTGTCGGGACTTCATCCCCCTTGAGAGGACGACATGAGACAACGCCTGGAGGAGCACCTGCGCCGCAAAGAGCCGTCCTACTTCGAGCTCTTGCGCCACATGGTGAGGATCAACAGCTTCACCGCCAACCGCGAAGGCGTCAACGCGCTCGCCGAGCTGACGGCGGTGTCGTTCGAGAAGCTCGGCTTCACCGCCGAGAGCATCCCGCCCGCGGACCCGGAGTTCGGCGACCACCTCGTGCTCACCCGGCCCGGCAAGGACCCCGGCGGTCCCCGCGTCGCCCTCGTCTCCCACCTCGACACGGTCTACTCGCCGGAGGAGGAGCGGCTTCACGACTTCGTCTGGCGCGAGGACGGCGACCGGATCTACGGGCCGGGCACCGTGGACATCAAGGGCGGCACCGTGGTCGCCTACATGATGCTCGACGCCCTGCGCGCGGCGGCTCCCGAGGCCTTCGACGCGGTGACCTGGGTGGTGCTGCTCAACAGCGCCGAGGAGCGCATCTCGAACGACTTCGGAGCGCTGTGCCGCGAGCGTCTTGACGGCGGCGGGACGCTCGCCGCCCTGGTCTTCGAAGGCGGCCTCACGGACCGCGAGTCGGGCCGCATCGTGGTCGCCCGCAAGGGCATGGCGACCTTCCGCGTGGAGGTCAGGGGCCGCGCCGCTCACGCCGGCAACGGACACCGTCAAGGCGCCAACGCGCTGGCGCAGATGGCGGAAGTGATCCTGCGACTCCACGCCCTGACCGACTACGAGCGCGACCTGACCGTGAACGTCGGTACGGCGGGCGGCGGCACGGTGATCAACCAGGTGCCGCCGTCGGCGCGCGTCGAGGCGGAGCTGCGCTCGTTCTCCGAGGAGGTCTTCGCCGAGGGGATGCGCGAGGTGCTGGCGCTGGAAGGGCTCTCGACCGTCCGCAGCTTCGAGGGCGGCTACCCCTGCACGGTGCGCGTCGAGGTCACGAGTCGCACCCGTCCGTGGCCGCGCAATCCCGCCTCGGACCGGCTGCTGGAGATCTTCCAGCACGAGGGGGCCGGCTTGGGCCTGCGCATCGCGGAGGAAGCGCGGGGAGGGCTCAGCGACGCCAACCACCTCTGGGATCTGGTGCCCACGCTCGACGGCCTGGGCCCGTCCGGCGCCAACGCCCATTGCCCCGAGCACAGCGCCGACGGCAGCAAGGAGCAGGAGTACGCGTCGCGCTCGACGTTCGTGCCCAAGGCGCTGCTGAGCGCGCTGGCCGTCCTGCGGCTGATCGCGACGACGGCACGGGGCTGAGACCTTTGCTGCTCGGTTTCACGGCTCGATGCCCAGCGCCTTGAGCCGCCGGTAGAGCGTCGAGCGGGCGATCTTCAGGTCGTCGGCGGCCTGCACGGTGTCGCCGCCGGCGTCGGAGAGGGCGCGGGCGATCACCCGGCGCTCGTAGTCCTCGAGGATCTCCTTGAGCCCTTCGTCCACGCTGTCGCCGTGGGCGGCGACGATCTCGGGCCGCAGGTGCTCGGTCTCGAGCAGGGCGCCGTCTTCCAGGAAGAGCACGGCGCGGGCCATCTCCTTCTCGAGCTCGCGCACGTTTCCCGGCCAGGCGTAGCGCAGCAGGGCGTCGACGGCGGCGCGGGAGACGCCCGCCACGTAGTGCCCCTTTTCGCGGCACTCGCGGCTCAGGAACCAGGCGGCCAGGTTGGGGATGTCGGCCTTGCGGCGGCGCAGCGGCGGCAGCTCGACCACCCAGTCGGCGATGCGGTGGTAGAGGTCGCGGCGGAAGCTGCCTTCGTCGAGCATGGTCTCGAGGTCGCGGTTGGTGGCCGCGAGCACCCGCACGTCGGCGGGCCGCGGCTCGTTGCCGCCGAGGCGGTAGACCTCGTGCTCCTGGAGCACGCGCAGGATCTTGGCCTGGGTCTCGAGGGCCATGTCGCCGATCTCGTCGAGGAAGAGCGTGCTCTCGTGGGCGAGCTCGAACTTGCCGGGACGCGCGCTGACCCCCGTAGCCGCTCCCTTTTCCACGCCGAAGAGCTCGGACTCGAGCAGATCGCGCGGCAGGGCGGCGCAGTTGAGGGTCACCAGCCGCGCCTCGGCTCGCGGGGACGCGGCGTGGACGTAGCGCGCCAGGATCTCCTTGCCGGTGCCCGACTCGCCGCGGATGAGCACGCTCACGTTGCCGTCGGCCACCCGCCAGGCCTTCTCGTAGAGCCGCTTGAGCGCCGGCACCACGGTCGGCGGGTCGGGCAGCGGCGGCGGCGTGGCGGCGCGCCGCGCGGGCGGCGCCGGCGGCGCCGCGCGGCCCATGGCCAGGCGCAGGAGCGCCGCCGAGGTGCGGGCCAACGGCTCGTAGGTCTCGGCCGCCGCCGGGTCCGAGAACGCCAGGCGCAACGTCATGTCGGCGGTGATCGCCATCGCCAGGAGCGCCGGGGCGGCGGCGCCGCTTGCTTCGCCACCCTCTCCGCCGCCCGCGAAGAGCACGCCTTCGGCCTCACCCCGGCGGCGCACGATCTCCACCCGCTCGGCCGGCAGGCTGTGGCACAGCGCGCCGCCTACGAGCTGCAGCGACTCCTCGGGCGCGGCGTCGACCAGGCGCTCGACGAGGGCCGGAAGCTGCTGCAGGGCGAAGGCCTCGAGCTTGGTCAGCCGCGCCGTGGTCGCGGCGGCGCGCGGCGGCGCCTCGGGCCGCGGCGGGGTCTCCGGGAGCCCCAGGTCGATGCCCGCCTCGAGGTCGCCCGCGGGGACCTCCTCCAGCCACGCCTCCACGCTGCCGAAGGCGCAGCGCGCGCCCGGCTCCAGGGCGACCTCGCCGGTGATCTTGGCGAAGCCGACGCTGGTGCCGTTGGTCGATCCCGTGTCGCGCAAGCGCGCGCCGCCCTCGCCGACCACGATCTCGGCGTGGCGCCGCGACACGCTGGAATGGGGGATGCGCACGGAGCAGCTCGGCGAGGCGCCGATCTGGTGCGTGCCCGCGGCGAGCGGAAAGCGCAGCAGCCGTCCTTCGAGGTCGACTTTCAGGCGGTAGGGCATCTCGGGCTTCCTTGGCGATTCTCACCGCGGCGCGGCCGTGGCGGCGATCTCGTCGTCGATCAGGCGCCTCATTGCCTCGACCGAGCCCTGGATCGCCGCCAGCTTCTTCTCGCGCGACGGGTGCTCGGGCGGCAGCACGCGGAGCAGCTCCACGTTCAAGGCGATGGCGTTCAGCGGCTCCCGGAGGTCGTGCGCCAGCCGGTCCAGGTCCGCGACGCGCCCGCGATGACGCTTCGGATCGCCAAGCTCGGCCACGGCGAGACACTTTATCACCCGGCGGCGGGAATGCTCTCGCGAAGACGGACGATATGATCGTGGACGTCAAGGAGGAGATCGAGGACGAAGGCACCCCGTGAACGATCAGTGACGGCGCGCGCCGTCGTGGGCGGGCAGCTCCTCGTCCTGGCCCTGCTCGCCGCGATGGCGGCGCTGGTCGTGGTGACCTCGCCCGACGTTGAGCCGCTGGCGCCGGCCTCGCCCGACGGCGGCCCGCTCGAGTGGGACGGCGAGGACCTCTACCGGCTCGTCCTGCCGCTCGCCGCTGACGCCGGCATTCTGACCCGCAGCTTCGGCGACCCGCGGCCCGGCAACCGTGCCCACGAGGGCGAGGACGTCCTGGCGCCCAAGATGACGCCGGTATGGGCGGCGGCGGACGGCGTGGTGATCCACCTGCAGGGCGGACCTGACGCCGCCGACCAGGTCGGCCGGGGCCGCTGCTGCGCCCTCACCCTGCTCCATGGCGACGGCTGGCGCACCCGCTACCTCCACTTGAACAACGACACGCCCGGCACCGACGACGGCCGCGGCCACGGCATCGCCCCGGGCCTGGAGGTGGGCTCGGAGGTCGCGGCCGGCGAGCTGATCGGGTGGGTGGGCGACAGCGGCAACGCCGAGAGCACCGTGCCGCACCTGCACTTCGAGCTCCGGCGGCCCGACGGCGGGGCCGTCGATCCCTATCCCAGCCTGCGGGCGGCGGCCGCACGTTGAGGCCAGAACCGCGCGACGCCGCACGCCGTGCGCCCCTACACCGGCGCCGTCCGCTCGCGGGCCCAGTTGATGACGCCGCCGGCGGCGAGGATCGCGCGCTGGCGCTCGGAGAGGCCGTGCTCGGCCTCGAAGCGGTGGCCGCCGGAGAGGTCCTCCACCGTCACGGTCGACCCGCCGGCGAGCTGTCCGTGGACGTCGCGGATCCGCAGGCGCGAGCCCTGCTCGAGGCGCGCCAGCGCTCCGGCGTCGCCGCTGGTCAGGGGCAGGACCCCGAAGTTGACGAGGTTCTGGCGGTGAATGCGCGCGAAGCTCGCGGCCAGCACCAGCCGCAGCCCCAGGTAGCGCGGCGCCAGGGCGGCGTGCTCGCGGCTCGAGCCCTGGCCGTAGTTGCGGCCGCCCACCACCGCGTGTCCGCCACTCCCGTTGACGTCGCGGGCGCGCTCGGCGTAGGTCGGGTCGACGCCCTCGAAGCTGAACTTGCTGATCTCGGGCAAGTTGCTGCGGAAGGGCAGCACGCGGGCGCCGGCGGGGAGGATCTCGTCGGTGGAGACGTTGTCGCCGGCCACCAGCAGCACCGGCACCTCGAGCTCGTCGGGAAACGGTTCGAGGTCGGGCAGCGGCCGGATGTTGGGGCCGCGCCGCAGCTCGACCGCGCGGCTCTCCTCGGGGGAGGGCGGCGGCGTCAGCATCTCGAGGTTGAGGATCGGATCCTCGGGCTCGCGGATCCGGGGACAGGGCATGTCGAGGGTGCGCGGGTCGGTGATCTTGCCGGCGAGGGCCGAGGCCGCGGCGGTCTCGGGGCTCACCAGGTACACCTGGTCCTCGCGGGTGCCCGAGCGGCCCGGGAAGTTGCGCGGCACGGTGCGCAGGCTGATCGCCTCGGTGGCCGGCGCCTGGCCCATGCCGATGCAACCGTTGCAGCCGGCCTGGTGGAGGCGCGCCCCGGCGTGGAGGAGCTTGCCCAGCCAGCCGTCGCGCACCAGGTTCTCGAGGATCTGGCGCGAGGACGGGTTGACGTCGAAGGAGACCCGCGGGTGGACCTGGCGGCCGGCGACGATGGCGGCGGCCACGGCGAAGTCGCGGTAACCGGGATTGGCCGAGGAGCCCACGTAGGCCTGGGCGATCTCCGCCCCGGCGACCTCGGCCACGGTCCTGACGTTGTCGGGGCTCGACGGCAGGGCCACGAGCGGCTCCAGGGCCGAGAGCTCGATCGACTCGCGGCGGTCGTAGTCGGCGTCGGCGTCGGCCACCAGCTCGCGCCAGTCGTCCTCGCGGCCCTGCTGGCGCAGGAAGCGCCGGGCCTCGTCGTCGGCGGGGAAGACGGTGCCGGTGGCGCCGAGCTCGGTGCCCATGTTGGCGATCACGTGACGGTCCATGGCCGAGAGCGACGCCAGCCCGGGTCCGAAGAACTCGAGCACGCAACCGCGTGCGCCGGAGACCGAGTGACGCCGCAGGAGCTCGAGGATCACGTCCTTGGCGCTCACCCAGTCGGGCAGCTCGCCGGTGAGCTCCACGCCCCAGACCTCGGGCATCTCCAGGTAATAGGGGAACCCGGCCATGGCCAGCGCCACGTCGGAGCCGCCGGCGCCGATCGCCAGCATGCCGAGGGCGCCGGCGGCGGGCGTGTGGCTGTCGGAGCCCAGGAGTGTCTTGCCCGGCTTGCCGAAGCGCTCCTGGTGCAGCGGATGGCTCACGCCGTTGCCCGGCCGGCTGTACCACAGCCCGAAGCGCCGGGCGGCGCTCTCGAGGAAGAGGTGGTCGTCGGGGTTCTTGAAGTCCTCCTGCACCAGGTTGTGGTCCACGTACTGGACCGAGAGCTCGGTCTTGACGCGGTCGAGCCGCATGGCTTCGAGCTCGAGCATCACGAGGGTGCCGGTGGCGTCCTGGGTGAGGGTCTGATCGATCCTGAGGCCGATCTCCCGCCCGGGCACCGGCTCGCCGCTGGTCAGGTGAGAGGTGATGAGCTTCCGGGCGACGTTCAAGCCCATGGCGTCGATTCCTTTCCAGAGCTCAGGGAATCCTTCCCGGCGAGGGAAGAATTCCCCTGGCTCGTCCGCGCGTCTGTGGACGGTCTCATCCGCGCGCCCGCAGCATCACGTCGACCCGGCGGTTGAGCTGACGGCCGGAGGGCGTGTCGTTCGACGCCCGCGGCGAGGTCTCGCCGTAGCCGAGCGCGGTGACGCGGGACGGCTCCACGCCGTTGCCGATCAGGACGTTGCGCACCGCGCCGGCGCGCCGCTCCGAGAGCCCCTGGTTGTGCTCCTCGCTGCCGGTGGCGTCGGTGTGGCCCTGGACGACGACCGCGGTCTTGCGGTACTCGTTGATCACGCCGGCCATCTGATCGAGGGACGCGCGCGAGGATCCGTCGAGACGCGCCGAGTCGACGTCGAAGAGCACGTCGGAGTCGAAGTGGACGAGCAGGGTGTCCTTCGCCACGCGCTCGACCGAGGTGCCGGGAATGCGGGCGATCTTCTCCTCCTGGGCGTCCATGTAGACGCCCACGCCGCCGCCCACCGCGGCGCCGATGGCGGCGCCGGCGAGGATCTCGTCGGCCTCGCTCTTGCCGTCGATGATGGCGGCCAACGCGCCCGCCGCCGCGCCGATGCCGGCGCCCTTGGCGGTCTTGTCGCGCCGGGTCTCGTAGGGTCCCCCGACCGAGGCGCAGCTCGCGAGGAGAAGGATCACGATCGTGAGCGCCGAGATCGCGCCTGCCGAGGAAGTACCGATGGCTTTCTTGGTGGTCATCATGTGTCTCCTCTGATCAAGAAAACCGGATGCGAGGATCCGGGGATCAGGCGTCTTTTTCCTCCAGGAGATCGATCACGCGATCGACGCCGCTGGTGTTGCGCGCGGTCTCGAGCGCGAGCTTGCGGCGGTTTTCGTCGGGCACCTTGCCGCGCAGGCTCACCACGCCGTTGGACGCTTCGACCTCGATGCGGAACGCATGGCGGCCGATCTCGCCGACCAGGCGAGTCTTGACCTTGGTCTCGAGAGCGGCGTCCTTGACCTCGCTCTCGGCGTGACCCACGGCGTCGCCGACCGGGCGTTTGCTGTCTTGAGCGACCTTCTCGATGCGGATGTCGTTGTGCACCGAGCGCACGCCGTCGAGCGCCGCGGCCACTTCTTCCGCGAGCTCCTGGGTGGGCTTCTCGTCGACCTTGCCGGAGAGCGTCACTTCGCCTGTCCGGGCGGTCACTTCGATGCCCATCGCGGAGATGCCGAGCTCCTGGAGCAGCGAGGCCTTGACCTTCAGCCCGAGCAGGCCGTCGGAGATCTCCTGCACGATTCCTTCGTCGTCCGTCGTCTTGTCGTCAGCGGCCGCGGGGCCTATGCTCAGGGCTCCCAGCAGCGCCAGAGCGAGCAAGAAACCGAGTGTCTTCTTCATGGTGTTTGCCTCCATCTCAATTGCCTGCGATCACGAATCCGCGCGATCCGCAACCGCTCGGTGAGACGAGGCTGCAGTTTTCGTGCCAGGTGCCTGACGGCCGCCCGTCGACGTTCCACGAAGTCGAAATGCTCCGCGGCTCGGCGGCTGCAAGATTTGCACGGAGCTTTTGAAAAAAGCTCTTCACGGCCCGCGGTCTGGTATCCTGGTGCCTTGAGGAGACGCGGATGACGGAGAAGATCGGCGTAGGCGTACCGTTCTACCTGCGCGCTCTGGTGGGGGGCGCCGCCCTGCTCGGCGCCCTGGCGGCGAGCTACCTGGCCTGCGAGCAGGCCGCGACCGCGGCGCCGCGCTCGGCCGCGCCGGCCGGGCCCGAGGCGGCGGCGTGGGAGCTCCGGGACGTCGAGGCGCCGAGTCAGCGGCTCAGCGAGACCTCCGGCAGCGGCGGCTCTTGGTCCACCGGAATCGGCGAACGGTAGGGCGCGCCCCCCGTCTTCTCCAGATAGAACGCCCGCGCCGACGCCAGCAGCTCCGGGTCGGTCAGCAGGTCGACGCCGGTCAGCGCCAGCACCCGCGCCGCCACCTGCGCGGCGCGCGACGCCCCGGGCGTGCCGTGCGAGGCCGAGGTGGCCCAACTGTGCCACGGCAGGTCGAGCCCCGCCGACGCCACCCCGACGCTCACCGTCGGCGTGATCCAGCTCACCTCGGCGACGTCCGTCGAGCCGCCCTCGGTGGGCTTCACGCCGTCGGCGAGCGGCTCGACTTTCGTCGACAGGCCCTTCGGCTCGAGCTCGAGGAAGGTCTGGAGGTCGCGCGCGAAGGCCTGGTCGGCCTCCGTGTAGGCGGGCGCGCCGACGAGATCGAGGTTCTTCTGCGCCGCCTCCTGCAACGGACGGTTGAGCAGCATTTCGTGAACGCCGGTGACCAGCTTGACCTCGTGCTCGGTGTGGGTGGCGAGCGCGGCGCCCGCCGCCACGTCGAGCACCCAGGCGTAATTGCGCTCCACCTTCACGCGGTCGACGTCGCGCACGTAATACCAGACCCGGGCGTAGTCGGGCACCACGTTGGGGGCCTCGCCCCCCGCCGGGATCACGTAGTGCATGCGCGCCGTCGGCTCCACGTGCTCGCGCATCATGTTGACGCCGTAGTTCATCAGCTCCACCGCGTCGAGGGCGCTGCGGCCGTTCCACGGGTCGAAGGCGCCGTGGGCCGCCTTGCCGCGGAACTCCACCGTGAAGTTGTTGAGGGCCTGGCCGGTCTGGTTGTTGACCTCGGTCTCGTGGCCCGGGTGCCAGTCGAGGGCGGCGTCGAGGTCGTCGAAGAGCCCCGCCTTGGCCATGTAGACCTTGCCCACCACCGTCTCCTCGGCCGGCGTGCCGTAGAGACGCACGGTGCCGGCGAGCTCGTGGCGCTCCATCGTCCGCTTGAGGACGATCGCCGCGGCCACCGAGCCGGCGCCGAAGAGGTTGTGGCCGCAGCCCTGGCCGTGGGGATGACCGTCGGCGCGCGGCTGGCGCCGCGGCACCGCGTCGTTGCCGATGCCCGGCAGGGCGTCGAACTCGGCGAGCACGCCGATCGTCGGACGTCCCTGCCCCCACTGCGCCACGAAGGCCGTGGGCATGCCGGCGACGCGCCGCTCCACGGCGAAGCCCTCCCCCTCGAGCACTTCGGCCAGCAGGGCCGCCGAGCGCTCCTCGCGCAGGGCGATCTCCGAGTATTGCCACAGCGCCCGCGCCAGGCGGTCGACCTCGTCGTCGACGGCCGCCGCCGTCTTGAGCGCCGTCTGTTTTGCGGGCGGCAGCTCCTCAGCCGTCGCACCGAGAGCCGTCATCGTCAGGGCCAGGATTGCGATCACTTGCACGGTGTTGTTCATCCGGTCACTCCGTTCGGGAACCCTCACCCCCAACCCCCTCTCCCAGGAGGAGAGGGGGCTCTGAGCCTCGGCATCTTACTCCCCTCTCCCTCTGGGAGAGGGGCCGGGGGTGAGGGTGCAGCAGCCGAGGTTTCCCGTAGGATAACCGGAACGACGCCCCCGCGAAGAAAAGGAGCCTGAATGTCCCCGATCCGCCGCGCCGCCGTCCGCGCCCTGGTCCTCGCCGCCGCCGCGACGGCCGCCTGCCAGGAAGAGCAGGACCCCGACGTCGTCCGCGCCTCCGGCCACGTCGAGGCCACCGAGGTCCGGGTGTCGGCCAAGGTCGGCGGCACTCTCGACTTCTTCGAGGTCGACGAGGGGGACCGCGTGGAGCGCGGCCAGGAGCTGGCGCGCTTCTCGACCGTCGACCAGGAGCTGGCGCTGGCCGCCGCCCGCGCCGAGCGCGACCTCGCCGACGCCAACCTGCGTCTCGCCGCGGCCGGCTTCCGCACCGAGGACGTCGACGCCGCCCGCGCCCAATTGCGGCGCGCCGAGGTCGAGCTGGCGGCGGCCGAGCGCGACCTCACGCGCTTCCAGGGTCTCCTCGACTCCGGCTCCGGCACCGAGAAAGCGAGCGACGACGCCTTGACGCGCCGCGACGCCGCGGCCCGCACCGTCGACGCCGCCGGCGACCAGCTCCGCAAGCTCGAACGCGGCCTGCGCGACGAAGAGGTCGACGCCGCCCGCGCCCGCGTCGACGGCGCCGACGCCCGCATCGCCCAGATCGAGCAGCAGATCCGCGACGCCACCGTGACCTCCCCCGCCGCCGGCGAGGTCACCGCGAAGCTCGTCGAGCCCGGCGAGATCCTGCCCCCCGGCACCGCCCTCGCGGTGGTCACCGACCTCGCCGACGCCAGGCTCGTCGCCTACGTGGGCGAGCCCGACCTCGGCCGAATCCGCCTCGGCCAGGAGGTCGAGGTGACCACCGACGGCGGCGAGCGCCGCACCGGCCGCCTCACCTGGATCAGCCCGCGCGCCGAGTTCACCCCCAAGAACGTGCAGACCCGCGACGAACGCGTCAAGCTCGTCTACAAGGTCAAGGTCGCCCTGCCCAACGACGACGGCCTCTTCAAGCCCGGCATGCCCGCGGAGGCCATCCTGAGGACGCAGGGGACGCAGGGGACGACGGAGGACGCGCCATGACGGAGGACGCCGGCCCCGACGTGCTCCTGCGCTGCGACGAGCTGACCTGCCGCTACGGCGACTTCACCGCCGTCGACGCCCTGACGCTCGAAGTGCGTCGCGGCGAGATGTTCGGCCTCATCGGCCCCGACGGCGCCGGCAAGACCACGACCCTGCGCACCGCCCTCGGCCTCGTGGCGCCGGCCTCCGGCCGCATCGAGACCTGCGGCCTCGACCCGCGCCGCCGGCGCCGCGCCCTCGCCGACAAGGTCGGCTACCTCTCGCAGCGTTTCTCGCTCTACGGCGACCTCTCGGTGGACGAGAACGTCGCCTTCTTCGCCGCCATCCACGGCGTCAAGGGCTGGCGCCAACGCCGCGAGGAGCTGCTCGAGCTGGTGCGGCTCACCCCCTTCCGCAAGCGCCTCGCCGAGCGCCTCTCCGGCGGCATGAAGCAGAAGCTGGCCCTCGCCTGCACCCTCATCCACCAACCCGAGCTGCTGGTGCTCGACGAGCCCACCACGGGCGTCGACCCGGTCTCCCGCCGTGACTTCTGGAAGCTGCTGTCGCGGTTGCGGAAAGAAGGCCTCACCCTGGTCATGACGACGCCCTACCTCGACGAGGCCGAGCGCTGCCAGCGCGTCGCCCTCCTCCACCGCGGACGCCTGCTCGCCGTCGACCGTCCCCAGGCGTTGAAGCGCGGCTACGCCGGCGCCATCGTCGAGCTCATGGCGCGCCCGCGCCGCCGCGCCGCCGAGCTCCTCGGCGAGGCCGACGGCGTCGCCGCCGTGGAGGTCTTCGGCGAGCGCCTCCACGCCAACCTGCCGGAGACGGCGGCGGACGACGCCTCCGCCGTCGCCGAGCGCCTCGCCGAGGCCCTGCGCGACGCGGGCGTCGAGGTGGAGCAGGCGCGTCCGGTGGCGCCGACGCTCGAGGACGTCTTCATCGCCCGGATCCGGGCGGCGGAGGACGGCTCAAGGGAGATGACGACATGAAGAAATCCGCGTTCACCCTCGGCCTCCTATTCGCCACCGCCGCCGCCTCCCAGGACCCCCTGGCGCTCACCCTCCAAGACGCCCTCGAACGCGCCAGAGCCGCCTCCCCCCGCCTCGCCCGTCTCGACGCCCTCCGCCGGTCCGCGGCCGCCGACGAGCGCCACGCCCGGGCCGCGCAGAGGCCCGACCTCGACGTCTCCGGCAGCTACACCCGCCTCTCCGACGTCCCCGAGCTCTCCATCCCCCAGCCCGACGGCACCCAGCGCGTCATCTTCCCGAACATCCCCGACAACTACGCCGCGCGCCTCAGCTTCGCCGTGCCGCTCTACGCCGGCGGACGCCTGAGCGCCGCCGCCGGCGCCGCCGGGCAGCGTCACGAGGCCGCGCGGCTCGACGTCGAGGCCGGCGTCCGCGACCTCGAGCTCGAGGTCACTCATGCGTACTGGAACCTGGTCGTGGCGGACGAGAGCCGCAACGTCCTCGCCGCCGCCATCGACTCCTTCGACGCCCACCTCGAGGATGCCCGCAACCGCCGGCGCTTCGGCGTCGCCGCCGCCAGCGACGTCCTCGCCGTCGAGGTCGAGCGCGACCGCGCCGAGCTCCGGAGGCTCGAAGCCGAGCGCGCCCGTGGCGTCGCCGAAGCCGATCTCGAGCGTCTCCTCGACCTGCCGGCGTCCACCGCCGTCGTCCCCGCCGAGGATCCCGCCGACGCCGGCGACGCCCTCGGCGAGCTCGACGCGCTCGTGACCCGCGCCCTCGAGCGCCGTCCCGAGCTCGCCGCGCTCCAGGCCCGCGTCGCCGCGGCCGAAGCCGCCGTCGCCGTCGAGAGCGCGGCCAGGAAGCCCCAGGTGCGGGCCGCCGCCGGCATCGACATGGCCCAGCCCAACCGCCGCATCCTCCCCCCCGAGGACGAGCTCGAAGACTCCTGGGACGTGTCCGTGAGCGTCACCTACAACCTCTTCGACGGCGGCAAGCGCGCCGCCGCCGTCGCCCGCGCCGGCGCCCAGGCCGAGGCGGCCCGCCAGTCCCTCGTCGAGCTCGAGCGCGCCGTCCGCCTCGAGGTCACCGCCCGCCGGCTCGAAGTCGAAACGGCGCGCGCCGGCATCGCCGTCGCCGAGAAGGCCGTGCTCTCCGCCGACGAGAACCAGCGGGTCACGGGCGAGCGCTACCGCGAGGGCCTGGTGCCGTCGTCCGAGCGGCTCGACGCCGCCACCGCGCGCCTGCGCGCCGGCCTCGACCTCACCCGGGCGCGGGTGGCGTTGCGCCAGGCCTTGGCGGGGTTGGAGCGGGCGGTGGGGGCGCCATGGCCGTAGTCGAGACCCGTGACCTCTCCAAGCACTTCGGAGAATTCAAAGCCGTCGACCGCGTGACCTTCACCGTCGACCCCGGCGAGATCTTCGGCTTCCTCGGCTCCAACGGCGCCGGCAAGACCACCGTCATCCGCGTGCTCTGCGGCCTGCTCGCCCCCACCTCGGGCGAGGCCCGCGTCCTCGGCCTCGACGTGGCCCGCGAGAGCGAGGCCGTCAAGCGCCGCATCGGCTACATGAGCCAGCGCTTCAGCCTCTACGAAGACCTCACCGTGGCCCAGAACGTCAGCTTCTTCGGCGGCGTCTACGGCCTGCGCGGCAAACGCCTGCGCGACCGCGCCGCCTGGGCCCTCGAGACCGCGGCCCTCCGCGGCAAGGACGGCCACCTCACCCGCGACCTCCCCGGCGGCTGGAAGCAGCGCCTGGCCCTCGCCTGCGCCCTGCTCCACGAGCCCGAGGTCGTCTTCCTCGACGAGCCCACCGGCGCCGTCGACCCGATCTCCCGCCGCCGCTTCTGGCGCCTCATCGACGACCTCGCCGACTCCGGCGTCACCGTCTTCGTCACCACCCACTACCTCGACGAGGCCGAGCACTGCCACCGCCTCGCCCTCATGCACGCCGGCCGCCTGCTCGCCCTCGGCACCGTCGCCGAGCTCAAGGACGTCTTCGCCCGCCAGACCATGCTCGAGGTCGACTGCCCACACGCCGTCGAAGGTCTCGAGCTCATGGAACGAGAGGACTGGGTCCGCGAGAGCTCCGTCTTCGGCACCCGCCTCCACCTGCTCGTCGACGACGCGGACGAAGGACGCCGCCGCGCCGTCGACGTCCTCGAGCAGGCCGGCCACGGGCCCGTCCACGTCGAGCGCATCGTGCCCTCGCTCGAGGACGTCTTCATCCACACCATCGAGACCGACGAGGCGAAAGCGTCGTGAAGAAGGTCTGGGCGGTGGCGCTCAAGGAGGTGCGGCAGATCCTGCGCGATCCGCTCTCGCTGCTCATGCTCCTGGGGCTGCCGGCGTTCATGCTCGTGGTCTTCGGCTACGCCATCAGCTTCGACGTCGAGCACCTGGCGCTGGGCGTGTACGACCGCGACCTCAGCCCGTCGAGCCGCGACCTCGTCGACTCCTTCGTCGCCTCGGGCCGCTTCGACCTGGCGGGCGTCTACGCCGCCGACGCGACCCTCGAGCGCGCCCTCGAGACCGGCGAGGTCCGCGTCGCCCTGGTGATCCCGCAGGGCTTCGGAGGGGACGTCGCGTCCGGCGACGCCACCGCCGTCCAGCTCCTGCTC
>DASWIG010000419.1:0-11906 GCA_036397835.1 Thermoanaerobaculia bacterium | reverse complement strand
TACGCCAGCCCCGACAGCCTGCTGCTGCCCGAGGACCTGGCCCCGGTCACCGCGGTGACCACCGAAGACCTGGTCAAGTACGAGCCCTCGATCGTCATCCGGCGTCGCTTCATCGGCGACGCCAACGGCACCATCGGCATGCGCGGCTCGAACATGTTCCAGACCACGCGGACGATGGTCTTCGCCGACGGCATCCCGCTCCACTACTTCCTGCAGACCCAGTTCAGCGGCTCCCCCCGCTGGGGCCTGGTCAACGCCGACGAGCTGGGCTTCGTCGAGGTCGTCTACGGGCCGTTCTCCGCCGAGTACGGCGGCAACGCCATGGGCGGCGTCGTCAACATCGAGACCCGCATCCCCGCCGCGCGGCGCCTCCACTTCGAGGGCTCGCTCTTCGAGCAGCGCTTCGACGCCCTCGGCTTCGACGAGGCCGAGAACGGCTACAAGGGCTTCTTCTCCTACGGCGACAAGATCGGCAAGCTCAGCGTCTACGCCGCCGCGAACCACCTGGCCAACGACAGCCAGCCGCAGACGTTCTTCTTCGGCGCCGGCGCCGCTCCCGTCGGCGGCGAGACGCCGGTCGGCGGCTCGCTGCCGTCCACCGACGAATACGGGAACCCGGTCCGTTTCTACGGCAACGCCGGCCCCACCGCCTCGACCACGGACCAGCTCAAGCTCAAGCTCGGCTACGAGCTCCCGCGCGGCTGGTTCGTGCTCGTGAACACCGGCTACGAGGTCCGCGACCTCGTCGACGACTCGGTCGAGACCTACCTGCGCGGCCCCGGCGGAGAGCCGCTGTGGAGCGGCGACGTGGTCCAGGACGGCGTGGCCTTCACCGTGAGCGGACGCGACTTCGCCGTCAACGACCAGGACCGCGGCACGCTGCTGCTCGGCGGCCGGGTCCAGGGTCCGCTCGGCGCGCGCTGGCACTTGGAGGCCAGCGTCAGCTACTTCGACGTCGTCGAGGACGAGACTCGGGCGTCCCTCGTCAACCCGGCGGATCCCGCCTTCACGCCGGCGGGCACCGTCCGCGACTTCGACGAGGCCGGCTGGGAGACGGCGGAGGTCAAGCTCCAGAACGACCGCCTGCTGGGCAACCCCGACGTCAGCCTGGTCACCGGCTACCGCTACGAGCACTACGCGCTGCGCGTCGACAACTTCGGCTCGGACGATTACGCCGCCGGAGCGAGGACGACGCTCTCCAACTCCAGCGGCGGCGAGAGCCTGATCCAGGCGGCGTTCGCCCAGGTCGGCTGGCAGCTCGCCGCGGATTGGGACGTGGCCTTCGGCGGCCGTCTCGAGAGCTTCGAGACCGACGACGGCTTCTTCAACGACCGCGGCGTCTTCGAGAGCCACGCCGACCGCTCGGAGACCCGGTTCTCACCCAAGCTCTCCGTGGGCTGGTCTCCCGGCGAGGACTGGCGGATCCGTCTCTCGTCCGCCAAGGCCTTCCGCTTCCCGATCGTCGAGGAGCTGTTCCAGAACGAGCGCCGCACCAACCGCACGTCGATCGCCAACGCCGACCTCGAGCCCGAGGACGGCCTCCACCACAACCTCATGGTGGAGCGCCGGATCGGCCGCGGCCAGGCCCGGGTGAACCTCTTCACCGAGTCGATCCACGACGTGATCTTCAACCAGTCCACGATCGTCGACAACCGGCTCATCACCACCTTCCTGCCGATCGACGAGGTGGTGACCCACGGCGCCGAGCTCGTCGTCAACCAGTCGGGCCTTCTGGACGGCAAGTTCTTCGTCCGTTTCAACGCGACCTGGCTCGACTCCGAGATCACGGAGAATTCCGCCAACCGCGCCCTTGAAGGAAAAACCTTTCCCAGGATGCCGCGCCGGCGCGCCCACCTGCTGCTCAACTACCACCTCGGCGAGCGCTGGGACGTCGGCGGCGGCATCCGCTATTCCGGCGACAGCTTCGGCGACCTCGACAACAGCGACACCGCCACCGAGGTCTTCGGCGCCCACGACGAATACACCCAGTTGAGCTTGCGCACGAGCTTCGAGCTCAACGAGACGGCCAAGCTCCACTTCGGCGTCGACAACCTGACCGACGAGGTCACGTACGTGCACCACCCGTGGCCGGGGCGGACCCTCTTCTTCGAGGTGTCCCTCGACTGGCACTGAGGGGGTCCCAATGGCGCCCGAGGCGAAGCGAGGAGTCATCCTCCCCCCTTTAAGAAAGGGGGGGGGATTTCCGCGGCTTCGCCGCGGATCCGGAGAATCCCCCCTGCCCCCCTTTTTCAAAGGGGGGACGCGGACTCCTCGCTGACGGCTCGGGCGGCTTCGCCGCGTGCCGGAAGGACGCTGGAGCGTCCTGGGCGGCCACGGGGGGCCGCCCCTACGCCGGAGGCCGACGTAACGCCTGGTGCTCTGGTCTGGCCGACGCACCTTCTTCTCGGCGAGCGTATCGGGGCGCGGCGGAGTGATTCCGGCGTCGATCGCCCGCCGCAGTGTACGCGCATCGTCGGACCTCTCTTCAATCTTCGTTCTCCGGCGGTCCAGGTCCCAGCAGCTCGGTGCTGAATCGGTTCAGGTCGGCCGGGTCCACCACGGGCCAGCCGCCTTCCCATTTCATCGGAAGCACTCGCAGCTTTTGTTTGGCGTCGTCCGCCGTCTCGTAGGCGTGACACACCAGCCAATCCTTGCCATCGAAGGTATAGGCGGCGTTGTGGCCCAGGGCGACCCACTCGTGCGTACCTTCCAGCACAAGGCTGCCGCCGCCCTCGAGCATGGGCTTGCCGTCCTGGTCGACGTACGGTCCGGTCACCGACTTCGACCGCCCCGCCATGATCTTGTAGGTGCTCTCCATGCCTCGACAACACTTGTCGAAGGAGACGAACAGGTAGTACCAGCCGTTCTTGCGAAAGACGTAGGGGGCCTCGATCGCGCCGTCTCCCGCGACGTCGTCGGGCGTCGCCGGGTTTCGGGGCCGTCTCGCGAGACTGTGCCATTCCTGGGGCTCGGCGAGGCGCACGAGGCCGGGATCGAGCCGCACCAGCTTGATCCCTCCCCAGAAAGACCCGAAGCTCATCCAGGGCGTCCCGTCCTCGTCCTCGACGATCGCCGGGTCGATGGCGTTCCAGTCGTCGCGATGGGGCACCGACTGCAGCACGAGCCCCTGGTCGATCCACCGGTAGTCGGGCGAGTTCGGATCGAGCGTCTCATTGACCGTGACGCCGATCGCCGACGTGTTCTTGCCGAAGGCCGAGACGGAGTAGTAGAGAAAGTACCGGCCGTCCTTTTCGAAGATCTCCGGAGCCCACAGATGGCCGTTGAATCCCGGCACCGTCCGCCGGGCCCACTCCGGCTCGGTCTCGAAGGCGCGACCGATCCACTTCCAGTGCTCGAGGTCGCTCGACTGATAGATCGTGATGCCGGGCCCGGTGCTGAAGACGTAGTAGGCGTCGCCTTGCCGGGCCATGACGGGATCGTGGACTTCCACTTGCACGGCGGATGCGGTACTGCAACAACAAAGTCCCGCCAGCAAACAGAGTGCGAGGTCTCGGCGTATGGTGATCATGAGTCTCTCATTCTGCCCATGCCGCGTCGTCGATCTCGGGCCGTGCCGCTCAGCCGTTGAAGTAGAGGTACGCGGCCAGGATCGCCACCAGCACCAGCCCCGAGGACGCGACCTCGCCCCATCCCCAACTGCGGCGGGACTCGAGCCGGTCCTCGTGGGACACCGTCGCGTAGGTCAGGCCCACGAGCTGCTCGGGGTCCGGCGCCCGCGTCGCGTAGCTCACGCCGACCGCGACCGCCGCGGTGATCAGGAAGATCAGCAGGCTGTAGTACTGGAAGTAGATGTTGCTGACGATCCACAGGAACGAGCCGTCGGCGTAGCCGCCTTCGAAGCCGCTCATACTCAGCGTCAGCGGGGTGTCGACCGCCAGGCGGAAAATACCCAGGACAAAGCCCACCACCAGGGCCGAGAGACAGCCCTTGGCGTTCAAACGCTTCATGAAGACGCCGAAGAAGAAGACCACGAAGATCGGCGGCGCCAGGTAGCCCTGAACGCCCTGCAGGTAGAAGTACAGCCCCTGGGGAGCGCCACGGATGACCGGCACCCATACCAGGCCGATCAGGACCATCACGCCGGTGGCGATGCGCCCGATCCACACCAACCGGTGCTGCGAGGCATTGGCGCGGAACTTCTGGTAGAGGTCCATGGTGAAGAGCGTCGAGGAAGCGTTGAAGACGCCGGCCAGCGAGCTCATGAGCGCCGCGAGCAGGCCCGCGACGACGAGCCCCCGGATGCCCGGCGGCAGCACCTCACGCACCATCAGCGGGAAGGCGCCCTGCGCCTTGGCGGTGTCCATCGCGCCGGAGGTGAAGAGCGCGTCGCGCAGCGATTGCACCTGGCCGCTCTCGGCCAGGGCGAAGCAGATGATGCCCGGGATGATGAAGATGAAGACCGGCAGGAGCTTCAGGAACGCGGCGAAGATCGTCCCCCGGCGCGCCTCGCGCTCGTCCGGCGCGCCCAGCGCCCTCTGCACGATGTACTGATCCGTGCACCAGTACCAGAGGCCGATGATCGGGGCGCAGAAGAGCATTCCCAGCCAGGGGAAGTTGCCGTTGAAGTACCACGCGATCCGTCCCGTCTCTCTCACCGGCGCCCAGGTGCCCTCCATCCCTTCCGGCACCAGCGGCTTCCACAGGTTGAACATCTCCGAGCCGGCGATCTCGCGCAGCGAGCTCCAGCCGGCGAGCAGGCCGCCGCCGGCCGACTCGCCCAGCTTCAGCAACCCGAAGAAAGTCACGAGGAACGAGCCCAGCACCAGGACAACCGTCTGCACCGCTTCGGTGTAGGCCACGGCGCGAAGACCGCCCAGCACGGTATAGAGGCCGGTCAGCACGATGACCAGCACCGACCCGACCCAGAAGCTGTCGAGGGTCATGAAGCCGAGGTCGACGTGGATCTCCGGCAGCAGCACCCAGAAGACCAATCCCCCCGCGAAGATCCCCACCGCGATCTTGGTCAGGACGTAGGCCACCAGCGAGATGATCGACAGGACCCAGCGCGCGGTCGGGCTGTAGCGCCGCTCGAGGAACTCGGGCATGGTGAAGACCTTCGAGCGCATGTAGAAGGGCACCATCACCCAGCCGAGCACCAGCAGGCACCAGGCGTGGAGCTCGTAGTGGGCGAGCGCCACGCCGTCCGTCGTTCCCGAGCCCGCGAGCCCCACCAGGTGCTCCGAGCCGATGTTCGACGCGAAGATCGACGCCCCGACGATGAACCAGCCCAGGTTGCGTCCCGCCAGGAAGTAGTCGTCAGCCGTGTCCTTGTTCTGCCGAATCACCCACCAGGCCACTGCCAGCAGCAAGCCGAAATACCCCGCGATGACCAACCAGTCGAGTCCAGCCATTACCGTGACCTCCGTTCTCGGCCTTGATCACCGAGTCGTCGTCAGCCTTGGTGCTCCTCGCCGGCGGCGAAACGCCGCCGCTTGTCCGCTCTCGCCGGTGAATTCTAGCCTCATTGCAACTGCTCCAGGTTCTGCTGAAAGAGCGCGTTGTCCGGCTCGAGCTCGAGCGCCCGCTCGAGCGCGGCGACGGCGGCGGCGCGATCGCCCATCAGGTAGGCGACGTTCGAGCGGTACTGGTAGATCAGCACGTAGGCCGGCGCCGCCGTCTGGGCGGCGTCGAGCAGGCGCATGGCCTCGGCATAGTCGGCGCGGCGGGCGGCGACGCTGGCCTCTTCCACCAACCGCGCCGCTTCCGCCTCGGCGGCGTCGCGCGGCGAGCGCACGTCGACGCGCCCGGTCAGCCGGCTCAGGGCCGCGCGCGACGGCTCGTATCGCGGGCTGTAGCGCACCGCCCGCTCGTAGTCGGCGATCGCGGCGTCGCGTCGGCCCTGGCGTTCGTGGATCACCGCCCGGTTGTGGTACGCCTCCACGTTCAGGGGCTCGAGCTCGATCGAGCGGTCGAGCTCGGCGAGCGCCAGGTCGTAGCGCCCCAGGGCCCCGAGGACGCCCGCCAGGCTGGCGCGCAAGGCCGCGTCGTCCGGGCTCTCCGCGGCCAGCCGCTGGTAGACCGTCGCGGCCTCGCGGTAGCGGCCGGCCTGGAAGTGGATCGCCGCCAAGGTGCGGTCGCCCTGCGGGGAGCTCGTGGCATCGCCCGGCGCGTCGCCGCCGAGGTAGCCGAGGCTTTTGAGGTGCTCGAGCTGGGCCTGGCTCACCGCGTCGTCAGGCGCGGCGTCCGGCGCTCCGCCTCCCGGTCCCTCGTACGAGGCGACGCGCTCGGGAACCGGCAGGTCCACGAATGCCTCGGCGAGCGGACGTCCCGGCATGTCGGCGGCGGCGGGCAGGCCGAGGAGCGTCAGCACCGTGGGCGCCACGTCGAGGATCGTCGCGCGCTCGAGACGGGCGCCGGCCTTCACCCGATGGCCGTAGAGATACAGGATGCCTTCGAGACGGTGGAAGCGCTCGCTCACCCGCCGCAGGTCGCGGGTCTTCGACGGGTCGTCGTGGAGCGCGCCGAGCTCGAAGCCGTGGTCCGAAAGGACGACCAGGGTCGTACGCTCGTCCATGGCGTCGAGGAAACGGCCGAGCAGGCGGTCGGCGAAGCCGTAGATCTCTTCCACCGTCCTCCCGTACTTCCGCTGCTGCTCGCGCAGCTCGCCGGCGAGGCCCTCGGCGCGGAAGAGGTGGCCGAAGAGATGGGACGTCGAGTCGGTGCCCTCGACGTAGACCATCGCGAGGTCGGGCCGGTCCGTCCGCCAGAGCTCGAGGCCGACGTCGCGGTAGCTCTCGGCGGTGGCGAGGGCCCAGCGGAAATGGGCCAGCTCGTCCTTGAAGTCGAAGGGACGCGCGACCTCTTCGGGCGTCACGTCGACGAAAGGCGCGAGGTCCTCGGGCGTCACGTCGGCGGGACGCCGCAGGAGCGGCGCGAGGCGCGCGAAGAGCTCGGGCGGATACGTCCGGTCGCTCGCGGCACCGCCGTCGAAGCCGTCCTCGAAAAGGAAGTGATAGGCGGTGTGATCGCTGACGACGGCGCCGTTCACCGTCTCCGGCGGCCAGGTGGCCCACCAGCCCACCACGGCCACCTCCCTGCCGGCGTCCGAGGCGACGTTCCACAGCGCCTTGACGCGCCGCATCCGCGAGGTCACGGGCAACGACTCGCCCGTCGCCTGGGAGACCGCGACGAAGTGGCCGATGCCGTGCTGGTCGGGGGTCTTGCCGGTGGCGATGGTCGTCCAGATGATGGGCGAGAGCAGCGGCTCCTGGCTGAGCAGGCGCCCGTACGCGCCCTCCTGGCGCAGCTTCGCGAAGCTCGGCATCCGCCCCTCGGACATCAGCAGGTCGACCGTCTGGGGGTCGAGGCCGTCGAGGCCGAGGACGAGCACGCGGGAGGGCTCGTCGCCGCCGGCGCAGGCGAGGACGAGGAGGGCGGAGAGCAGGAGCAGACGGAGACGGCTCATGTCGGTCCGACGCTAGGAGGAAGCGTCGCGTCCGTCAAGGGGCTCGACGAGCTCTTCTGGACCGGGTCAGCGGACTCCGGTAAGCTGGCATGGAGGATCGCCGATGAAGATTCCCTACGGCATCGCCGACTTTCCCACACTGATCACCGAAGGCCACCTCTACGTCGATCGTACGGACCGCATCCGCACCGTCGAGGACGCCGGCAAGGCGCTGCTCTTCCTGCGTCCGCGGCGCTTCGGCAAGTCGCTGTGGCTCAGCACCTTGGCCACCTACTACGACCTGCGCTTCGCGGCCGAGCACCAGCGCCTCTTCGGCGGCCTGGCGGTCGGTGCCGAGCCCACCCCTCTGGCCCACCGCTACTTCGTCCTCGTCTGGGACTTCTCCAACGTCGACCCGGATCCGCCGCCGCTCGACGAGCGGCTGGCGTCGATGTCGCGCCTCGAGCGGATCGGCAACGAGATCCACACCTACCTGGCGAGCAGCCTCAGGAGCTTCGTCAGCGACTACCACGAGCACCTGCCGAGCCCGGTCGACGTCGAGACGGACGCCTTCAGGAGCCTCGACAACCTCCTCGCCGTCCTCCGGCGGACCGGCCATCCTCTCTACCTCCTGATCGACGAGTACGACAACTTCGCCAACGAGGTGATGGCCGCCGCGCCCGAGGTCTACGAGGAACTGGTCCACACCGACGGACCCTTCAAGCGGCTTTTCAAGTGGGTCAAGGCGGCGATGCGCGGGCAGGGTCTCGAGCGGCTCTTCATGACCGGCGTCTCGCCGGTGGTCATGTCGGACGTCACCAGCGGGCTGAACATGGCGGAGAACGTCTACCTTTACCCCGAGCTGGCCGACCTCTGCGGTTTCACCGCCGAAGAGGTCCGCCGTCTCGTCGAGGAGCTGCACCGTGAAAACGTCGGCCGTGGCGCTCGACCCTGGAGCGTTGACGGCACTCTCCGGATGATGCGCCAGTGGTACAACGGCTACCGTTTCGCGGTGGAGGCCGAACAGGAAGTCTACAACCCGACTCTGGCGTTCTACTTCTTGAAGCACTTGCAGCGCACGGGCCGGTACCCGCGCCAGATGCTCGACACGAATCTAGCCGCCGACGAGGGCAAGCTCGAATACCTCGCTCAGGTCGCCGCGGGAAGGGAGGCGGTGATCGACGTGATCCGCAGCGACGAGCCGCTCGAGATCGAGCGGTTGCAGGACCGCTTCTCGCTGCGTTTCATGCTGGAACGTTCGGTGCACGATGCGAGCTTCCTCGGCTCCTACCTTTATTACTTCGGCATGCTGACCCTGGAAGGCGAAACCGAGTTCTCGACCCTGCTGCTCGCGCCCCCGAACCTGGTGACGAAGAAGCTCTACGTCGAGCGGATTCTCGCCATTCTCCTGCCGCTCGGCGACGCGCGGACCGCCGCCCTCGGCCCGGTGCGGACGCTCTTGCGCGGCGGCGGCGTCGAGCCGCTCCTCGACTTCATCGAGACGACGCTCTTCCCGACCTTCTCCAACCGCGATTCCGTCTGGGCCAACGAGCTCACGGTCAAGACCGTCTTCCTCACCCTCTTGTGGAACGACATCAGCCACCTCGTCTGGTCGGAGCCCGAGCTCGATCACCGCTACGCCGATCTCTGTCTGCTGCGGCGTCCTGACAAGCGAGCGATGAGCCTGGTCGACCTGCTCTTCGAGTTCAAGCGCCTTTCACTTTCCGATCTCGGCATGAAGGGAGAGGACGTGAGATCGGCGTCCCGCGACGACCTTGCCCGGTTGGAGCCCGTAAAGACGGCGCTGGATCAGGCGCAGAAGCAGCTCGCCGCCTACCGCCAGGCGCTTGAAAGGCGCTACGGCACCGCGCTCGAGCTCTCCTCATGGGCGGTGGTGGCGCTGGGCTTCGAGCGCCTGCTCGCCCGTCCTCTGGAACCCGCGTAGCCCGTCAGTGGAGCTCGAAGAGCTCCGTCATCAGGCGCTTCAAGGGATCGAGCATGCCGTGGACGTCTCCGATGACCCAGATCATGGCTCTGTTCCTCAAGCTCCCAGCAGATCCCGCGCGATGACCTGCCGCTGCATCTCGCTGGTGCCCTCGTAGATCGTCGTCACCCGCACGTCGCGGTAGAGACGCGCGACCTCGTAGTCCTCCGAGAAGCCGTTGCCGCCGTGGATCTGCACCGCTTCGTAGCAGGCCCGGTTGGCCGCTTCCGAGGCGTAGACCTTGGCCTCGGCGGCGAGCCGCGCCGCCGTCGCGCTCTGCTCTTGAAGGGCCGCGTAACGCACCAGCGTCCGCGCCGCGGCGAGCTCCGTGGCCATCTCGGCGATCTTGAGCTGGATCGCCTGGTGACGCGCGATGGGCACGCCGAATTGCACCCGGTCGCGCGCGTACGCCACCGCCAGCTCGAGGGCCCGCTGGTGCATGCCCACGGCCTGCGCGGCAATGCCGAGCCGCGAGTGGCCGAGGGTGGCGAAGGCGATCCGCAGCCCGGCGCCCTCGTCGCCGAGGACGTTCGCCGCCGGCACCCGGCAGCCGTTGAAGTAGACCTGCGCCGTGCGCGACGCCTTGAGCCCCAGCTTCTCCTCCGACGCCCCCACCGCCAAGCCGGGCGCGTCGGCCTCGACCACGAAGGCGGTGATGCCGCGCTTGCCGGCGTCCGGGTCGGTACGCGCCATCACCACGTACACGCCGGCGAAGCCGGCGTTGGTGATCCACGCCTTCTCGCCGTTGAGGACCCAGGCGTCGCCGTCGCGGATCGCCGTCGTCGTCATGCCCGCCGGATCGCTGCCGGCGCCCGGCTCGGTGAGTCCGAAGGCGCCGAGCGTCCTGCCGGCGGCGAGGTCCGGGAGGACGCGGCGCTTGAGCGCCTCGGAGCCGAAGCGCTCGATCGGCCAGCAGCACACGGAGTTGGTGACGCTCATCGTCACCCCGAGCGAGGGACACACCCGCGAGATTTCCTCGATCGCCACCAGGTAGCTCAAGACGTCGTAGCCGGCGCCGCCGTAGTCCTCGGAGACCATCATTCCCAGGAGCCCCAGCTCGCCCATCTCGGCGACGAGGTCTTGCGGGAAGACGTGGCCGCGGTCGCGCTCCTGGAGACCCGGACGGATGCGCTCCTCGGCGAAACGCCGCACCTCCTGGCGCAGCAGCTCGCGCTCCTCGCCGAGGTCGAAGGAGATCGCGCCCATCTCAGGCCCCTTTGTTGATCACCCAGTCGGCGATCACCAGCTTCTGGATCTCGGAGGTGCCCTCGTAGATCTCGGTGATGCGGGCGTCCCGGAAGTAACGCTCGACGTCGTACTCGCGGGTGTAGCCGTAGCCGCCGTGGATCTGCAGCGCCTTGTTGGTCACCCGCTGCGCCATCTCCGAGGAGAAGAGCTTGGCCTGGGCGGCCTCGAGCGAGTAGCGCTTCCTGCTCTCCTTGGCCCAGGCCGCCTTCCAGGTCAGCAGACGGGCGGCGTCGATCTCGGTGGCCATGTCGGCGAGGTAGTGCTGGATGGCCTGGAAGCGGGCGATGGGCTGGCCGAACTGCTCGCGCTCCTGGGCGTAGGCCAGGGCCGCCTCGAAGGCGCCCTGGGCGATGCCCACCGCCTGCGCCGAGATGCCCACGCGGCCGCCGTCGAGGGTGGCCATGGCGATCTTGAAGCCCTCGCCTTCCTCGCCGAGGCGCGCCGAGGCGGGCAGGCGCATGCCCTCGAAGGCGAGCTCGGTGGTGCCCGAGGCGTTGACGCCGAGCTTGTACTCGTGGGTGCCGTGGCTGTAGCCCGGCGTGTCGGTCGAGACGATGAAGCAGGTGATGCCCTTGTGCTTCTTGGCCGGGTCGACGGTGGCGAAGACCAGGGCGACGTCGGCGTCGGTGCCGTTGGTGATGAAGACCTTGTTGCCGTCGAGCACGTAGCTCTCGCCGTCGCGCCGCGCCGAGGTCCGCAGCGCCGCCGGGTCGCTGCCGGCGCCGGGCTCGGTCAAGGCGAAGCAGCCGATCTTCTCGCCGCGGGCGAGCGGCGTCAGAAAGTCGCGCTTCTGCTCCTCGTTGCCGAAGGCGAGGAGCGGATCGCAGACCAGGGAGTTGTTGACCGAGACGATGACGCCGGTGGTGGCGCAGACGCGGGAGAGCTCCTCGATGACCAGGCAGTAGGAGACGCCGTCCATGCCGGCGCCGCCGTATTGCTCGGGCACGCAGACGCCGGTGAGGCCCATCTCGGCGGCGGCGGCGAAGGTGTCGCGCGGGAAGATGCCGGTCCGGTCGATCTCCTTGGCCTTGGGCCTGACGACCTCCTCGGCGAAGCGGCGGACCTCGTCGCGCAGCAGTCTCTGTTCGTCGTCGAGCTGGATCTGCATGCTATTTCCTCACAAGCGTCGAGCTTGGGACGTTCCGTGGTTCTTGACGTGGGCGGACCGGGAGCGGGCGAAGGAAACGGCCTTCTCGACTCTACCAGCGGTCTTCAGGAGGGGTCAACCGACGCCCTCGTGGGCCGGCGTCGGCGATGACCGGCGCGAGG
>DASWIG010000418.1:0-3062 GCA_036397835.1 Thermoanaerobaculia bacterium | reverse complement strand
CGACCGGGAGACCTACGAGCGCCTCCGCGCCGAGCTCGACGAGGAGCTGCTGCTCGCCGAGCTCGCCGTCCAGGAGACC
The DNA here is from genome assembly GCA_036397835.1 of Thermoanaerobaculia bacterium. Classification (GTDB taxonomy): domain Bacteria; phylum Acidobacteriota; class Thermoanaerobaculia; order Multivoradales; family J023; genus DASWIG01. Next base: position 2,983 of record DASWIG010000418.1, on the reverse strand, counting down.
GAGATCGAGTCGCTGGACGTCGAGGGCGCGCTCGCCTTCTGCTCCCAGATCCTGGACCGCGCGGACCGGATCTGGGAGGAGTCGTCCCTGGACCAGCGCCAGCGCTTCCAGCGTCTGGTCTTCCCGCAGGGGTTGGGGTACAGCCGGGAATCCGGTTTTGGAACCCCCACAACCGCCTTGGTTTTCAGCATCTTACGGACGCCCGAGCCCCCGGCGTCCAGAGTGGTAGCGCATACGGGATTCGAACCCGTGTTACCGGCGTGAGAGGCCGGCGTCCTGGACCCCTAGACGAATGCGCCACGTCCCCCGCGGGGGAGCGCTAGTATAAGCCTCCGGGGTGCGCAAATCAAGCCCCGCTGCTACAATCGCCGCGCGCCGACCCCGAGAGCCACACCTTGAAGACCACCCCCATCCTGAATCTGCTGCTCCTCGGCCCGCTCCTCCTCGCCGCGGCGCCCCTCGGCGCCCAGGAGGGGGAAGAGGAGGACGCGCCGCCGGAGATCCATGCCTCCGAGCCCGCGGTGCTGATCTTCGAGGGCCGCCCGGTGACCACGGTGCCGTTCACCGTCACGCCGGGCGGGCCGTGCTTCCACTTGCGGACGATGGCCTCCGTCCTCGGCGTGGAGCTCACCGTGGGCCCGCTCGGCGACAGCCACCGCCTGGTGGTCAGGGACAAGGAGGTGATCCTGGGGCCGGATCGGGCCGTCGCGGTGGTTTCGCAGGCCGACGGCCAGCAGGAGATCCTCACCTTCGTGCAGCGGCCGGTGCGCGGCGTGACGGGGCTCCTGGTGCCGCTCGACCTCCTGCAGCGCACGCTGGGCCAGGAGCTCGGCTTCGAGATCGCCTGGGACGGCGAGGCCAACGCGCTCGAGGTGCGGCGCCGCGAGGCGCGGACGCTGACGGTCGCCGTCGACGTCTTCCACCAGCACTCGAGCACCGTCGAGCTGCGCTTCTCGGCGGTGCCCCGCTACCGGGTGGAGCGCCTGCCCGACGCCCTCGAGATCCGGCTCGCCGGCGACCGCGTGGAGCTGCCGGTCGACGTCTCGCGCGCCACCAGCCCGCTGGTGCGCCGCGTCGTGGTCGCCGCCGACAAGGTGCGCATCGAGCCCGCGGCGGGCGCCGGCGTGGCCGAGCCGCGGCTGATCGAGTCGCCGGAGCCGCGGCTGGTGGTGGAGGTCTTCTACCAGACGGCGGCGCGCGCTCCCGAGGAGCCGGATCGCGCCCTCGTCGAGCCGGCGCCCGGCGTGCGCACGATCGTCATCGATCCCGGCCACGGCGGCCCGGAGACCGGCGCCGTCGGCCCCAGCGGCACCACCGAGAAGGAGCTGGCGCTCGCCGTCGGCCGTTCGCTCAAGCGGCTGCTCGAGCGGCGCATGGCGGTGCGGGTGGTGCTGACGCGCGACGGCGACCAGGACCTGCCGCTCGAGACGCGGACCGCCGTCGCCAACCAGAACCAGGCCGACCTCTTCGTGTCGCTGCACTTCAACTCCTACTACGGCCGCCAGGCGCACGGCGCCGAGACCTACTTCCTGAGCCGCGAGGCGAGCGACCAGGTGGCGGCGGCCGCCGCCGCCACCGAGAACCTCTCGGCCGGCGAGCCGGACCCCGAGCTCGACCTCAAGCTGATCCTCTGGGACCTCGCCCAGACCTACCATCTCGCCGAGAGCCAGCGCTTCGCCAGCCTGGTCCAGGAAGAGCTCAACCTCACCCTCGGCCTGCGCGACCGCGGCGTCAAGCAGGCCCCGTTCCTGGTGCTCATGGGGGCGACGATGCCGGCGGTGCTGGTGGAGCTCGGCTTCCTGAGCAATCCCGACGAGGAGGCCAAGCTGCGCAGCCCGATCTACCAGGCCGAGCTCGTGGACTCCCTCTTCCGCGCCATCCGCCGGTTCAAGACCCAGATCGAGGCGCAGGGCGAGGCCGCGCCGCCGCCCGGCTTCGACGCCGCGGGCGGCACCGGCCGCGAGGGCGCCGGCCGCGAGGCCGCGGGCCAGGATCCGCCGCCATGATGCCGCGGCCGCAGGATCGCCGCACCCTCCTCGCCGCCGCCGCCGTCGTCCTCGTGCTGGGCGCCGCGTTGTTCTGGCTCCTGCGGCCGGCGCCGGACGAAGAGGCCGCCATTGTCGAGCCGCCGCCGGCGGCCGTCGTCGAGGTCCCGGAGCTGCGTCCCTACCAGATCTACTTCCCCGGCGCCGACGGACGCCTCCACGCCGAGACCCTCGAGCTGGCGCCGAGCCAGGAGCCGGCGGCCAGCGCCGCGCGGCTGGTCGAGGCCCTGCTCGCGGGCCCGAAGGAGGAAGGTCTCTGGCGGCCCCTGCCCGAGGGCGTCTCCCTGGGCCGCACCTACCTGCTGGCCGCCGCCGAGGACGCCGGCGAGGTCACCGTGATCGTCGACCTGGTCACCGCCGACGGCACCCGGCCCTCGACCGGGTCGAAGAACGAGCTGCTCATGCTCTACAGCCTCGTCAACACCGTGCTGCTCAACGTGGAAGAGGCGGACCGGGTGGTGCTGCTGTGGAACGGACGCCAGGCGAGCACCTTCGCGGGCCACGTCGACACCACGCGTCCGCTCGGCCCGGCCGCCGACCTCATCGCCCGCCGCTGATAGGGTACTCCGGGGAGAAACGATGTCGAAGACCCAGGCGAAAACCCAACGCCCCGGCGGCCGCGCCTTCGACGCCCTGCGGCCGCTCGCCATCGCGACCGGCGTGCTGAAGTTCGCCGAAGGCTCGGCGCAGATCGACCTCGGCGACACCCGGGTGCTGGCCGCGGCGTCGATCGAGAACCGGGTGCCGCCCTTCCTCGTCGACAGCGGCCAGGGCTGGGTGACCGGCGAGTACGCCATGCTTCCCCGCGCCACCCTCACGCGTTCGCCGCGCGAGGCGGCGCGCGGGCGCCAGGGCGGCCGCACGCTCGAGATCCAGCGCCTGATCGGGCGCAGCCTGCGCGCCGCCGTCGACCTCAAGGCCCTCGGCGAGCGCACGGT
>DASWIG010000417.1:0-8097 GCA_036397835.1 Thermoanaerobaculia bacterium | reverse complement strand
GCCATGCGCTCCAGGTGCCGCAGGCTGGCGACGACGCTGCGCATGCCGGCGAACTGCCGGCGGCACCGCGGGCAGTCCGCCAGATGGTCTTCGATCTCGCGCGTCTGCGCCGCGGAGAGCTGGCGGTCGAGATAGGCCGAGAGCGTCTCGGTGGTGGCGTGGGTGCTCATGACGAGCTCTCCAGAGTGAGCCGCAACTGCTCTCGGCCGCGGGCGATGCGCGAGCGTACGGTGCCGATGCGGACCTTGAGCACCTCGGCGATCTCCTCGTAGGTGAGGCCCTCGAGATCGCGCAGGATCACCGCCTCGCGGAACACCGGTTTGAGCTCGCGCAGCGCGTGTCCCACCTGGCGCTCGGCGTCGCGCGCCAGGGCGAGGTTCTCGGGATCGCGCCCGCCGTCGACGAGCTGGACGCCGGCGGCGTCGTCCTGCTCTTCGGCCAGGGGCTGGAAGAAGTAGCGCCGGCGCGACAGGCGGCTGCGGCAGTGGTTGAGAGCGACCCGGTAGATCCAGGTCTTGAGCGACGAGCGGCCGCTGAAACGGCCGAGATGGCGATGGATACGCAGGAAGACCTCCTGCGTGTAGTCCTCGGCCTTGACTTCGGAGCCGGCCATGCGGAGGGCGAGGTTGTAGACCATGGGAGCGAATTGCCGGTAGATCTCGTCGAAGGCCGCGGCGTCTCCGTAGCGGTGGCGCACGGCGAGGTCGAGGTCCGGCGTCGAGCTGAAGGCGGCCGGATTCTCCGCCGCGGCGTTCATCTTGCTCCTCGCCATCTCCTCGCGCCTCTCAGCCTCGTGCCTGTCAGCCTCGTGCCCGACAGCACCGTTCAGGACGCCACTCTTCTTGGACCGCCGCGCTCGCTCCCCGGTTCCCAGCCTACGAGCCCGCCAGACGGGGGGGCGCCGCGGATTCGCCGTAGTAGGCCAGGATGCCGTCGACGATGGCCTCGGCCACCTGCTGGCGAAACGTCCTGGTCTGCAGCAGCCGCCGGTCCTCGCGGTTGTTGAGGTTGCAGATCTCGAGCAGGAGCTTGGCCGGCACGGCGTTGCGCCGGACCACGGCCGGCACCCAGGGTTGACACCGGCGGCAGCGGATGACGCGGTCGCGGATCGGTTGGTCGGGATGGACCGCCAGGCCGTGGCGGCGGAAGGCGGCGATCAGCTCGCCCGCGAGCTGGCGCGAGAGGCCCTCGCTGCGGACCCGCTCCTTCCAGGAAAAGCTCACCCGTGGACCCTCGCGCACCTCGCGGCGCGCCTGGTAGACCTGGCCCACCTTGCCGTAGTCGCCGCGGGTGAGGCTCGCGGCCGGCACGTAGGTCATGGCGCCGCGCACCGAGTAGTGGAGCGAGTCGGCGTGGATCGAGAGGAAGATCGTCTTCAGGGGGTCGCCGCCGCGGCGCACCGCGCTCTTGTGGAGGCTGTTGGCCAGGTACCAGCGCAGGTGGGTACCCGCGGTGGTGTCGGCGATCGCGTAGGGAGGGTCGGTCAGCACCGCGTGGCCGTAGGAGCGGGGGAGCTTGTCGCGGTCGAGGACCTCGAAGCCGTTCGAGCCGTCGCGGGTGGTGGGCATCACCCTCGCCGCGGTCCGCGTCTCGAGGATCTTCTTGACCCGCAGCATGACGTCGTACACGTAGGTCGACTCCCACACGTCGCCGGGAATGGCGCCCGGGTCCTGGCCGCCGTGGCCGGCGTCGAGGATCACCGTGATGCCCTCGAGCGTCGAGGTGCGTACGGTGTTGCTGTACTTGGCGCTTTCCGTGCGGTTCGTCTCGTACTCGACCCGCCGCGGATGCCGGGGCGGCAGGTACTCGGGCAGCAGGAGATCGAAGGGCACCTTGACCGGCTGGCCCACCGGCATGTCGGTCACGTCGCGGATGCCGCTCGCGGCGGCGATCTCCCGCGCCAATCCGTTGACGTCCTCGGCGAAGGTGCTGCCGTTGAAGCGCATGACCACGCTCGAGTAGAGGGCCTCGCCCTTCTTGAGCCGGTAGACCAGGTACTCGCCGCCCTGGGCGTCGCGCTCGTAGGCGTATTCGGCTCCCGGCGGCGCCGCAGCCGGCGACAGCGGCATCTGGGCGGCGCGGAAGATCGGGAGCAGGAGCTCGGCCGGCACGAGGACGCTGGCGCCCGCGGGGACCTCGTCGTCCGCAAGGGCGTTGGCCTCGCGGATGGCGCCGAAGGCGCGTCCGCCGCCGGTGAACCAGACGGCGAGGCGCCAGAGGCTGTGGGCCGGCCCGCCGGCGGGCACCTGGTGCGACCAGCCCTCGGCGCGCGGCCCGTCGCGCGGGAAGAGCGCGCGGATGGCGCGCAGCTTGAGCTCGGGGCTGAGCAGCTCGTAGGGGACCCGGTAGCGCACCCCGGCCTTCAGATGGCGGGACCCGCCGTTGGCCGCGGCGATCGCCGCCGCCGCCTCGTTGCCGCCGGTGAGCCGGCGGCTGAAGGCGAGCAACCCCTCGCCCGGCAGCGGCTCGCCCTCGACGAAGATCTCCACCTCGTCGGTGAGCGAGGCCACCAGGCCGTCGTCGAGCGCGGCCCGCAGGGTGGCCGCCCCGGCGCCGGCCGCCGCCATGCTCGCAGCCACCAACGCCACCACCACGATCCTGCGGCATTCACGGCTAAGCAGCATCGATCCGGTAGTTTAGCGGAAAAGCCCCGACTTCTTCTCGACGGCGGGCGCCGCCGGCGAGGTCTGCATCCGCTGGTTGAGGTCCCGCACCCGCTCCATCAGCTTGTCGATCTTCTGCTGCGCTTCCTCTTTGAGCCGTGCGAAGTCGCCGCGCATCCGCTCGGCTTCCTGCTTCATCTCCTCGATGCGCCCTTCGAGCTGACGGATGTGCTCGTCGCGGCTGCCGACGACCGCCTGGACCTTTGCGATCTCCTGGCCCTTCTCCGCGAGCAGCATCTTGGTCTTCTCTTCCTGCTCCTCGTAGAGCCTCCTGTACTCCCGCAGCTCGTGGATTTCCGCGAAGTCCGATTCCGACACGTCGTCTCCTTCCTGGGCGAGGTTGGGAAACATCTTGCGCAGCTTGAGCGACAGGTCCTCCGGGTCTCCGGACTGCTCCATCGCTTCGTGGTAGGTGATCACGCCGTGGACGAGGAGCGCCAGGAGCGAGTGGTTCATGCTCTGCATGCGGTAGTAGCCCACCGAGCTCTCCAGCTCCTCGTGGAGGTCCGCCGTCTTGCCCTTCTCGATCAGGTTGGCGATCTTCGGCGAGTTGCGCATGACCTCGAGCGCCGCCACCCGCCCCTGGCCGTCCTTGCGCGCGACCAGCTTCATCGACACCACCGCCCGCAGGACCTGGGCGAGCTGGGCCCGCACCTGGCTCTGCTGATCGGCCGGAAAGGAGTCCAGGATGCGGTCGATGGTCTGGGTGGCGGTGTTGGTGTGGAGCGTCGAGAACACGAGGTGGCCGGTCTCGGCCGCGGTGATCACGGTCTGGATCGTCACCGGGTCCCGCATCTCGCCGACCATGATCACGTCCGGATCCTGGCGCATGGCGTTGCGCAGCGCTTCGGCGAAGCTGTTGGTGTCGGTGCCGAGCTCGCGCTGCGAGATCGAGGCGAGGCCGTCGCTGAACAGGAACTCCATCGGGTCCTCGATGGTGATCAGGTGTACGTGGCGGTTGTTGGTGACGTACTTCACCATGCCGGCCAGGGTGGTCGACTTGCCGCTGCCGGTGGGGCCGGTGATCAGCACCAGCCCCATGTTCAGCTTGCAGAAGTCGTAGATCACCTTGGGCAGCGACAGCTCGTCGATCGACTTGATCTCGTAGGGGATCCGCCGAAAGCACGCCGCCAGGTGGCCCCGCTGCATGAAGACGTTGCCGCGGAAGCGCGCTACCCCGGGCACGCCGTAGCCGAGGTCGACCGCCATGTTGTCCTCGAGCTTGCGCTTCTGGATCGGCGTCAAGATCTGGGTGACCATCTGGTCCATGTCCTCGATGGTCACGGGATCCGCCTTGAGCGGCAGCAGCTTGCCGTTCAGGCGCAGGAGCGGCGGGCGCCTCGGTTTGAGGTGCAGGTCCGACGCCCCATGCCGGGTCATCATCGCCAGAAGCTCGTTGATGTCCATGACGTGCCCGAATTCGACATGAATAAAGCCACACCGTTCGGCGCCGCTCTCGCCGCCAGGGCATCGAGTCTAGCAGGCTCGCGCTCCGAGTTGCCAGCCCGGCGCGGCGGACGAAAGGCCTAATCCTCGGGACGCTCTCCGGCCGGCGCCATCTTGACCATCCTGGGCTCGAAGACGGCCAGCGTCTCGACCAGGTCGGCCTGCGCCGCCATCACCTCCCCGATGTCGCGATAGGCCATGGGCACCTCGTCGAGGCCCGCCGAGAGCAGGGTCACGCCGCGCTCGCGCAGCAGCCGCCTGGCCTGCGACCAGGTGAACGACTCCTTGGCCTTCTTGCGGCTCATCACCCGGCCGGCGCCGTGCGAGGCCGAGCGCAGCGCGGCGTCGCTGCCGCGCCCGCGCACCACGAACGCCGGGCTCGCCATCGAGCCCGGGATCACGCCGAAGTCGCCGGCGGCGGCCGGCGTCGCGCCCTTGCGGTGGACGATCAGGGTCTCGCCGCCGTGCTCTTCGCGCCAGGCGAAGTTGTGGTGGTTCTCGACGCTCGCCAGCACCTCCACGCCGAGCGCGCGGGCGAGGTGGCGGTGGATCTCCGCGTGGTTGGCCGAGGCGTAGTCGCCCATCAGCTCCATCGCCCGCCAGTACTCCTGGCCCGGCTCGCTGCCCAGGTCGAGCCACGCCAGGTGGCGGAGCTGCTTGGGCAGCTCCGGGTGGAGCTCCATCGCCAGCTTGCTGTACCAGTCAGCCACCGCGGCGCCGACGCCGCGGCTGCCCGAGTGGCTGAGGATCGCCAGGTATTCGCCCGGCGCGAGCCCGAGCTCGCTCTCGGCGTCGACCGCGAGCACGCCGTATTCCACGAAGTGGTTGCCGCTGCCGCTGGTGCCGAGCTGGGACCAGGCCTTGTCCTTGAGGCGCTGGGTCACCGGCGACACGGTCCAGTCCTCGTCGAGCACGTCGTGGCTTCGGCGCTGGCGGAAGGCGGCCCCGATGCCGAAGCGCGTCTCGCTTTCGAGGGCGTTGCGCAGCCGGTCGGTCTGGCCTTCGAGGGCCTTCGGCGGCAGGTCGACGACGGAGAGCTTCATGCGGCAGGCGATGTCGACGCCAACCGCGAACGGAATCACCGCGTCGCGGGTGGCGAGCACGCCGCCGATCGGCAGGCCGTAGCCGACGTGGGCGTCGGCCATCAGCGCGCCGCGCGCCGCCACCGGCAGCGCGCAGGCGTTCTCCATCTGGCGCACGGCCTCGGGATCGACGTCGCGTCCCCATTGACGGTAGGGGGCCGGCGAGCGCCGCGGCACGAACGCGTCGGCATTCTCGCCGCCGCGGTCGACGAGCTTGGCGGCGAGCTCGCCGAAGTGCTGGTCGCCCAGAAATGCCTCCGGGCTCGCCGCCAGGTCGTGGACGCGGCGGCGCAGCGCCGTCTTCTTCAGGCCGGCTCTGGCCGCCGCCGCCACCGCCGCGATCGCCGCGTCGGCGAGCTCGCGGCTGCCGAAGCCGAGCTTGATCAGCTCTCGTCTTTTCATGGCGCGAACCGGTCCCTTCTCCGCGGGCGGCACTTTATCGCAACCGCGGCGGACGGTCACCGGCATGGTGGCGGTGGCGGCGGCGGGCTCGTCCGGGCGCGCCCTGGCGGCCAGCGGGCCGTGCGCTATCATCGTCGGGTGCTGGCTCGCTCGGCCGTCGGCCTCCTTTCCTCCGTGGTCTTCCTCGTCTCCCTTCATGTTTTCCGGGACCACCTGGCAAGCTGGGACCTCGGCGCGATCCGCCTTCAGAGGACGTTCGCGCTCGCCGAGGGGGTGCCGCTCTATCCGCCGCCGGGAGAAGGCGTGGCCATGCTGCCGCTCTACGGCCCGGTCGGGGCCATCGTCCACCTGCCGGCGGTCCTCGCCGGCTCCCCGACCTGCGCCATCGCGATCGGCCAGCTCCTGGGCCTTCTCTACTTCTTCACTCCGCCGCTCGCCTGGCACCTTGCCGTGGGCCGTAGGACCGGCCATCCGGCGTTGGCCCTCCTCGCCTTCCTGCTCTTCGTCGCCGGCAGCATCGACCTCTGGCCGCTCGAGTACGCTGCGTTCACGGTCCACGTGGACGCCCCCGCCCTCGGCTTCGCCCTTCTCGCCTGCCTGGCCTTGTTCCGGGCTACCGCCGCGACTTGGCGTTGCGCCTATGGCCTCGTCTGGTTCGGACCGCCGCAGGTTCTCTGGTTCCATCTCGTGACCGTGCCCAGTCGGCACCCCTGGCGCTTGGGCGGCGGCGGACACGCTCTCCTCACCGGAGCCGGCGTGCTCGGGCGCGAGCTCGCGACGCTGTGGGCAATCTGCCTCATGACCCTCGGCCTGCGCATCGGCGGGCTGCGGACCCAGGCCGGCACAGACCGGCGGCAGGCTTTGCGGCGGGAGCCATCGCTCCTCTTGTGGCTGGTCGGCCTGGCGATGCTCCCGACCGCGCTTCTCGGCTTCGTCAAAGTGGGCGGCGATCGCAACGCTTTCAGCTACGTGGCCTATTTTTTCCTCGCCGGCGCGACCCTCTCCCTGCTCGAGACCGCGACGGCGGCCGCGGATCGGCCGGCCCTGACGCGCAGCCGGGGCCTGGCCCGGTTTGCCCTCCTCGCCATCCCCACCCTGCTCCTCGCGATCGTGGCGACGGCGCAGGAGCCGGGCAGCCTCCGGCCGTGGCGGCACCCCCTGAACCGGGACACCCTTCCTCATGAGATCGCCTTCCGCTACGCCCGCCGGCACCCCGGCGAAGCCTACTTCCCCCGCCTGACCCTCGCGAGCTACTTCGCCGAAGGGCGCCTCTACCATCAATCTCCGGGCTTCATCGACGCCTATTACGCCGGCGTGCCCATCGACGAGGAAACACTCTGGGCCCACCTCCCACCCCGGCTGCGCATCGTCGCCTTCGCCCGAAACGGCTACCAGGACCAGGTCGGATTCCTCCCGTTCCGGGAGCAGCTCGAGGTCGTCCCCGACGATCCCGAGCTCCCTGGTTTCGACATCTACGAATGGCGCGGCGAGGGACGGGGGCCGTCTCCTTCAGGACGCCGCGGCCCGCCGCCGGCGGTGCCGTGAAAGCACCGGTGCCAGGTACCTGCCGGTGAAGCTGCCCTTCGTCCTCGCCACCTTCTCGGGCGATCCCGCCACCAGTCACGGGAGCGAACTCTATCGCATGGGCGAGCTTGACCCCCTACGCCTCACCGCCGAGAGCGTGGTCGCCGGTTGGCCGAGCCGGATGTAGCCGAGGCCACGCCTCCGGGCTCGCCGCCAATCCTTGACGCGGCGGCGCAGCGCCGCCTTTTCATGCCGGCTTGGGCCGCCGCCGCGATCACCGCGTCGGCAAAGCTCGCGGCTGCCGAAGCCGAGGTTGATCGCCTCTCGTCGTTTCATGGCCCGAGCCGGTCCGTTCTCCCCAGGACGGCACGGTAGCGCATCCGCGGCTGGCGATGTCCGTCACCGTGGCGGCGCCGGCTGGGAGACGCCGGCTTGTGGGCAGCAAAGCCGGCCGCGCCGTCGTCATTGTCGTATGGTGGCCCGCGCTTCGGGTCTTGATCCAGGCTGTCCCGCCCGCCGGATCCGAATACGCTCCCTGGCGCCTTCTCTGTAGGATAGCCGCCGGAGGCGAGCTATGACACCGCAAGAGATCGTGTCCTTTCGGCAAGCGTGCGTGCCGAAAGGACACGAATGGCCCGATCAGTACGCCGCCGCAGGGCGACCGTTCACGGACGAGGTGACTCTCGCCCGCACACCAGGCCCGCTCGCGTCGCCGCACGCGTCGATTTCTCCCTTTGCCCACTTTCGCCTCTCGCAGCTATACAGTCTGTCACAAGTAACGAGACGAGCTGACACGAGAATCGGTCTACACGTGTCTTTCACGAGAATCCTCGCAGGCTGGCCGCTAGATTCCTAGGATCTGCGAATTGAAGGTAGATGAGTCAAATTCCTTGAATGTTTTAACAGAGCAAACTCCCCTCTACGCCGGTCAATTCTTTCTGGGCCGGCTTGGCGCAGCAAGTACGATCGCTCTTCGGCGA
>DASWIG010000416.1:0-13896 GCA_036397835.1 Thermoanaerobaculia bacterium | reverse complement strand
CGAGGGCGAGCCCGACCGCGGACGCGGGCCGTTCGAACGTCAAAAGGACGTGGTCCTCCCGCGCCGACTCCTGGCCCAGGTGCTCCCGCAAGAGCTCGCTCCGGGCCTCGGCGAGCCGGGCGAGCGCCGAGGCCAGGCCGTCCTCGCCGAGGCGTTCGGCCAGGCCGGGCCGGTCCGCGACCTGGGCCGAGACCAGGGTCTTGATGGCGACGGAGCAGTCGGGTGCCGCCCGTGGCCGATCGTCCGCCGTCTTCTCTCCGTCGTCGGCCGTCTCGGGAACGGGATCCGCCAGTCCCGAAGGCGGCGGGAGGGACGTGGTCTCGCCGGTGAGCCGATCGAAAAAGGCCACGACTTCGCGGGCGCTCTGAGGTCGCCGCTCCGGATCTTTTTCGAGGAGCCGGTCGATGAGCTCCGAGAGCTCTGCCGGGACCTCGGGATTGAGCGAAGCGGCGGGCGGTTGGCGGTGGCGGCACACCTTGGTCATCGTGCTCACGATGCTCTCGGCCCGGAACGGCGACTCCCCGGTGAAGACCTCGTAGAGCAGCGTGCCGAACGAGAAGAGATCGGAGCGCGTGTCGACCTCCTGCTCCATGATCTGCTCCGGTGACAGGGCGCGGATCGTCCCCACCACCATCCCCTCCCCCGAGAGCGTGGTGTCGCCGGGGTCCTTCTTCTCGAGCTGCTTGGCGAGCCCGAAATCGAGGATCTTGGCCTGTCCCTTCTCGGTGACCATCACGTTTTCCAGCTTGAGGTCCCGGTGGACGATGCCCAGGTCGTGGGCCACGGCGAGACCGCTCGCCACGGCGCGCGCGAGCCGCAAGGCCGCCGCGAGAGGCAACTCGCGGCGGTCCACGAGGTCGCGGACGGTGCACCCTTCGACGAGCTCCATGACGATCCAGTCGCCCTCGTCGGTCTCCAGGATGTCGTAGATCTGGACGATGGCCTCGTGATTGAGGCAGGCCACGGTGCGCGCTTCGCGCCGGAAGCGTTGTTGCAGGTTGGCCTTCTCCGCCTTCTCGGCGAGCACGTGCTTGATCGCGACGCGGCGGCGCAATCGCTCGTCGTAGGCCCGGTAGACCTCGCCCATGCCGCCCTTGCCGAGGCGGCGTTCGAGGATATAGGGGCCGATGGCCGTCGACGAGACGCGGATCGGCAGGCTCATGAGGAGGCCAGTCTACTCCGCGCCGATCGAGTCGCGTCGCGCTCGGCCGGCTCTTCGGCTCCTCGTAGGGGCAGGCCTCCGTGCCTGCCCAGGGCCGCGGAAGCGGCCCGTCCTGGGCTAGACCGTGGGTGCGGCGAGGTCGATCTCGTCGAGCGAGCGCACCCTCAGCGCCTGCTCCATGATCGCGTGCAGCCGGTCGAGGTCGTCGATGGCGTTCAGTTCAGCCATGAAATGGTCAGGCGGGGGGTTCCACCGATGCTCGAGGACGAGAAGCACTGCCTTTCGCGCCTCCTCGACCTTTCCTCTGGCCTCCCCGATGACCTCACCTCTGGCCTCACCTCTGGCCTCACCTCTGGCCTCGCTCCTGGCCTCACGCTCCTCCATGACGCTCATCAGGTAAGGCTCGCGCTTGGCCAACTGGGCCTTTGACACTTCCTGATCCACCGCCGCCGCATCGAGGATGGCCCGGACGCTCAACGGCTGGAGGAACACCGGGTCACGGATTGCCTCCTCGCTCGTCCACGCTTCCCACCGGCCGCCATCCGCCCGCGACCACTCCAGCACGGCCCCCTCCAGGACCAGGACCGCGAAGATCCTCCGCACGCCGCAGGCCACCAGCTTCGGCACCCGGACCCGCTCCAGATCGGCGCGGGTCTGGGTGTGAGCGACCTCGAAGGCGACCTCCTCGAGGTAGCGGCCGCCGGTGTCCGGATCCGTCCCCGCCCGGCGCACGCAGACGTCGGTGGCGAAGTCCGAGCCCACGTCGGTGCGGGTCAGCAGCTCGGTGGAGGCGACGTAGCCCGGGGCCAGGCACACGCCCACCAGGACGGCGAGCCGGCACTGCGGATCGGCGTGCCCGGCGTCGCCGGCCATGACCTCGATGCGCCGGCCGTCGAGGTACTCCTCGCCGGCCTCGGGCCGGGCCAGCCGATCGTCGGGGGCCAGACGCTCGCCGCACCCCGGCAGGCGGACTCCGGCGTGCTTCCTGCCCGGGGCACGCCGGGACGCTGGGAGCCCGGGCTCGCGGATAGCCGGAGCGGGCTCCGTCGGCGGCGAGCCATAGGCCGGCAGGTCGTAGGAGGCGTCTGCCGGGGAGCCCGGCTCCAGGATTTTGCGTTTATCCGCCATCGCGACCATCATATCCCATCGCGACCATCATATCCCACGGCGGCGGTGGGCTTCATCGCGCTCTTCGGCATCGCCGTGCTCAACGGCGTGGTCCTGCTGGCCACCACCGACGACCTGCGGCGCGCCGGAGCGTCGCCGGCGGAAGCGGCGCGGGAGGGGGCGCGGGTGCGTCTGCGGGCGGTGCTGATGACGGCGTCGACCGACGTCATCGGCTTCCTTCCGATGGTCCTTGCGATCTCGGCCGGCGCCGAGGTGCAACGACCCCTCGCCACGGTCGTCGTGGGCGGGCTGATCACCTCGACGCTGTTCACCCTGCTGGTGCTGCCGGCCCTCTACGCCGGCCGGCACCGTGATGCCGACGTCCGCTGATCCAGGCCCCGATCTGTCCGCTTCGGGCGCGGTAGAGCAACGCCCCGTTGCCCCGACCCGGAAGGCGAAGCGGTAGTCCTCGAAGTCGATGCCGCCGATGCCTTCGGAGCCGGCGAGCATGCCCAGGCCAAGGAAGAACAGGGCCAGAGCCTTCAGCGAGCCGGCGTGGCCTGGACGATGGTGTCGAGGGCGTAGAGCGTGCCGTTGATCGTGCCGACGTAGAGCCGGTCGCCGGCGCTGCCCAGGCCGCGGAGACGGCCTTCCAGGTCCATCTGCCACTCGACCGCGCCGCCGGCGAGCGCGAAAGCCTGGAGCCGTCCCGCGGTGGTGCCGGCCAGGACTCTGCCGTGCCACAGGTGGGGACGCACCGTGGTCCATTCGTCGGGGCTCGAGCGGCGCCAGAGTTCGCCATCGAGGGCGGTATCCACCGCCAGCACGTCGACGGCCTCCGCTCCCGCGGCCAGGAGGACGACCAGGACGTCGCCGGAAGCGAGGGGATAGCCCGCCGGCGTCCCGTCGACCGCGAGCTCGCCGGTCACGCTGCCGCCGTCCACCGCGATCCTCACGAGACGGTCGTCCTCCAGGCCCAGGTAGACGCTGTCGCCGTGGACGGTCAAGGCGCTCGTGATGCGGACCCCGAGGTCGACCTTCCAGGTCCTCGTGCCTTCCCACGCGTCCACCGCGTAGACGGCGCCGTCGACGCCGCCGAAGAGCACCCGCTCGCCCGCCAGGGCCGGATTGGGCGCGCGTCCTTCGGCGACGCGGTCGCCTTCGGGGGAGAAGCTCCAGATCGGGAAGCCGTCGGCGAGGCCGAAGCTCACGAGGTCGCCGCGAAGGGTGACGCCGAGCGCCGACCGGCCGAAGAGGATCAGGTCGGTGGTGACGCCGCCGCCGCCGTCGGTCGGCTGCTTCCACACGAGCTTGCCGGTGGCGCGCTCGAAGGCATAGGTGTAACCGGCGTCGGTCGCGTCGGAGGGCGTGACGACGAGATCGTCGGTGACGATCGGGTTGCCGTGGAACTGTGCAGGCTCGCCGTCGGCGCGGGTGTCGTAGCGCCACACGACCTCGCCGTCGGCCGCCGACAGGGCGAAGAAGACGCCGGAGCAGGAGCCCGTGTAGAGCAGCTCACCCACGACCGTGGGGGTGGTGAACACTCAGCCGCCGGTGTCGTAGTGCCAGGCGGGGAAGGCGTCGATGGCGGGCTCGGCGGCGCCGCCGGTGGCCAACAGGGCGAGGGCGATCCAGGTTCTGGTCGGGCTCTTCACGATGTGTCCTCCGTCCCTGGTTCTTACGGCGCAGAGGGCAGGGGCGTTGCGGTGGAGGAGCTGCCCCAGCGCTCGTAGAGCACCGGTACCACTACCAGGTTGAGAAAAGTGGACGAGAGCAGCCCGCCGAGGATCACCTGCGCCATCGGGCTCTGGATCTCGTTGCCCGAGGCGCCGCCGGCGAGGATGAGCGGCACCAGGGCGAGGCCGGCGGTCAGCGCCGTCATCAGGATCGGCGCCAGGCGCTCCTCCGAGCCCCGCCGCACCGCTTCGTCCAGGGGAGCGCCGGCCGCCAGCAGGCGCCGGTAGTTGTTCACCAGCAGCACGCCGTTGCGGGCGGCGACGCCGAAGAGGGTGACGAAGCCCACCAGGGTGGCGATCGAGAGCACGCCGCCGGCGAGCGCCACGGCGAAGACCCCGCCGATGAGCGCCAGCGGGAGGTTCACCAGCACGATCAAGGTGTCGCGGTGGCGGCGGAACTCGAGAAACAGCAGGCCGTACATGCCCGCCAGGATGAGCGCCGCGAGCACGGCGAGGTTGCGCACGCTGCGCGCCGCTTCCTCGAACTGGCCGCCGAACGTCACCAGGTAGCCGGAGGGCAGCTCGACCTCGGCGTCGACGGCCGCCTGCGCCCGTTCCACCGTTCCGGCCAGGTCGGCGCCGGTGACGTTGGCGGTCACCATGGCCACCCGCTCGACGTTCTCGCGGCGGATCAGCGACGGTCCCAGGGTGCGGCGCAGGTCGGCCACCGTCTCCAGGCGCACCAGGTCGCCCGCGGGCGTCGACACGGGGAGCGAGGCCAGCCGTTCCGGCCGCGCCCGCAGCTCCTCGGGATACCGCACCACGACCTCCGAGCTCAGCCCCGCTTCGGTGATCTCGCCGACCACGGCGCCCTGGAAGAGCGCCTCCACGGCCCGCGCCAGCTCCGCCGGCGTGAGGCCGTGACGCGCCATCGCGGCGCGGTCGAAGTCGATGACGAGCTGGGGGATCGCCGCCTGCTCCTGGTTCGACAGGTCGACGATTCCGGGGACGGCGGCCAGCACTTCCCGCACGCGGGCGGCCACGCCGCGCAGCACCGCCAGGTCGGGGCCGAAGACCTTGACCGCCAGATTCGTCCGGCTGCCCGAGATCATGTGGTCGATGCGGTGGCTGATCGGCTGCCCGAACGAGACCACGACGCCGGGGATCGTGGCCACGGCGCGGCGCAGGGCGTCGATCAGCTCCTCCTTGCCGCGGCCGTGGTCGAGCGGGCCGAGCACGACCTCGAGCTCCGAGCGGCTCACCGCCTGCACGTGCTCGTCCTTCTCCGCCCGTCCCGTCCGCCGGCTGGTGGAGACCACCTCGGGGAAGGCCAGCAGCGCTTCCTCGACCTGGCGCCCCAGGCGGTCGCTGTCGGCCAGGGGGATCCCCGGCGGGCTGTCCACCGCCACCGTGAGCGCGCCTTCGTTGAAGGGCGGGAGGAAGCCGCGGCCGAGGCCCGGCACCACCGCCAGCGCCGCCGCCAAAGCCAGGATCGCCGCCAGCGCCACCAGAGCGCGGTGGTCCAGGCACCACGCCAGCGTCGGCCGGTAGGCGGCATGGAAGGCGCGCAGCAACCAGGGCTCGCGGCGCTCGAGGGCCCGCGCGCGCCCGAGCAGCAGGGCGCACAGCGCCGGCGTCACCGTGAGGGCGACCGCCAGCGACGAGGCGAGCGCCGCGGCGAAAGCGAAGCCGAGCGGCCGCAGCAGGCGCCCCTCGAGGCCGGGAAGGAAGAAGAGGGGCAGGAAGACCAGGAGGATGATCAGGGTGGCGAAGAGGATCGGGCTGACGACCTCGGAGGTGGCCGTGGCCACCACCTCGCGCACGGGCAGGCGTTCGTTCTCCGGCCGCTCGCGCTCTTCTTTCAGGCGGCGGAAGACGTTCTCGACGGCGATGATGGCGTCGTCCACCAGCAGGCCGATGGCGATCGTCAGGCCCCCCAGCGTCATGGTGTTGATGCCGGCGCCGAAGAGCGAGATCACGACGACGCCGGCCACCAGCGACAGCGGGATGGCGAGCGCCGAGATGAGCGTGGTGCGCAGGCTGCCGAGGAAGAGGAAGAGCACCACGACCACCAGCACCGCCCCGTCGCGCAGCGCCGCGGTCACGTTGTGGATGGCCACGGCGATGAAGTCGGCCTGGCGGAAGCTCTCCTTCTCGATCATCACGCCCGCGGGCAGCGCCGCCTGGAGCCGCGCGAGCGCCGCGTCGATGGCCGACGTCAGCTCCAGGGTGTTGGCGTCCGGCTGCTTCTGCACCGAGAGCACCACGGCGGGCCGCGCGCGGTACGATGCGGTGCCGCGCGCCGGCGCCGCGCCCCAGCCCACCTGCGCGACGTCGCCCACCCGCAGCGGCACGCCGCCGTCCACCCGCACCACGGCCGCGGCCACGTCCTGCGGGCCGCGGGCGCGTCCGAGGCCCCGCACCAGGTACTCCTGGCCGGCCTCGACGTGGAAGCCGGCGGCCGGGCTGCGGCTGGCGCTCGCCACCGCCTCGACGACCTCGCCGAGCGCCACCCGCCGCTCGGCCAGGGCGGCCGGGTACACGGTGACCTGGAGCTCGCGGACGTCGCCGCCGATGGGGATCACCTGCGAGACGCCCGGCAGGGCGAGGAGGTGGCGCCGCACCACGGTCTCAGCGAGCCGCCTCAGCTCGAGGGCCGACACCGTGTCGGAGGTGAGGGCGATGAAGGTGATCTCCCCCATGATCGAGGAGATGGGGCCGAGCTCGGGCCGCTCGGCCTGGGCCGGCAGCTCGACGCGCTGGAGCCGCTCGGTCACCACCTGCCGCGCCTGGTAGACGTCGGTGCCCCAGCGGAACTCCACCCAGGTCACCGAGATGCCGTCGGCCGACACCGAGCGCAGCCGCCGCACTCCGGGAGAGCCGTTGACGGCCGATTCGACGGGAAAGGTCACGAGCAGCTCGACTTCCTCGGGCGCCAGGCCCGTGGCCTCGGTAATGACGGTCACCGTCGGCGCCGAGAGGTCGGGGAAGATGTCGACCGGCAGGCGGACGATCCACAGGCCGCCGAGCGCCATCAGGAGGACGGCCGCGGCCGACACCAGCAGGCCGTGGCGCACCGAGAGGCGGATCAGACGTTCGAGGCGTCCCATGGCGTCCTCAGTGGATGTGGCCTTCGGACGCGCCGCCGGCCATCAGCGAAGCGCGGCGGATCGCCTCGCCGCCCAGGGTGACCAGGCGCTGGCCCGGCACCAGCCCGTCGACCAGCGCCAGCTCGCCCTGGCGGACGGCGACGCGGACGCTCTGGCGCGCAAAGCTCTCGCCGGCGAGCTGCAGGTAGACGATCGGTACGCCGCCGTCGTCGATCAGGGCGGTGGTGGGCACGACGACGCCCTCGACGACGTCGGACAGCAGGAGCCGGGCCTCGAGCACCGTGCCGAGCACGAGGGCGTCGCCGGCCGCGGTCACCTCGAGGAGGACCGCGAGCGTCCCGGTCGCCGGGTCGACCTCGGGGGCCACCGCCACCAGGCGCAGGGCGTCGCCCTCCAGGCGCAGGGCCGGACCTTGCGCGAAGGACAGCACCACGCCGTCGACGCCGGCGAGGGCGCGGGCGTCCTCGGGCGCCACGGACACCTCGAGCCACAGCGGCGAGCGGCGCACCAGCCGCGCCAGCGGCGCTCCGGCGTCGACCGCGGCGCCCGGCGACGCGGTCACCGCGGCGATCTCGCCCGCGAACGGCGCCGCCAGCGTCATGGCGCCGGCGCCGCCGCCCTCGCGGGCGGCGCGGGCGGCCTCCAGGTCCTGGGCGGCCGCGGCGCTCGTCGCTTCGAGGCTCACGACCCGCGTCCGCGCTTCCTCGAGCTCGCGTCGGCTGGTGGCCTCCAGGGCGAAGAGCTCCTCCAGACGTTGGCGGCGCGCCCGCGCTGCGGCGAGCTCGGCGGCCAGGCTCGCCGCTTCCGCCTGCAGGGCGGGAAGGCTGCGCTCGGCGGCGACCCGCGGCGCGAGCCGGAACAGCGCGGCCCCTTGCTCGACGCGCTGTCCCGGGAAGGGCCACGGCCGAGGCAGCAGGACGGCGTCCACCGGCGCCGTGACCGCGGCCTCGCCGCCGGCGGGGGGACGCACCCGGGCAAGGCCCTCGACCGCTCGGGCGAGCTCTCCGCGCCGCACCCATTCGGTGGCGAAGCCGGTCTTCCACTGCTCCTCCTTGAGGAAGGGCAGCGGCTCGCCGACCTCCGATGCGGCGGGCGGCGCGGGCGCTTCCACGAGACCGCCCGGATCCTCGGGCGTCCCCACCCGCACCATGCCGCCACGGATCTCTTCGCCGCCGGCCGCGGACGCCACTCTGAAGAGGAGCTCGTAGTCTCCCGACACTTCGGGCCGCAGCTCGACGGCGAAGACACCCGGCCGCTCGGGCGCCGCGCTGCGGAAGACGGCGTCGCCTCCGGCGCCGCGAAGGACGATCTCCACCGTTCCCGCGGCGAGGGGCTCGAAACCGTCGAGCACGGTCACGTGGGCGTGGGCGGTCGCGGCGTGTCCCGCCGCCAGGGCGTCGACCTCGGGAAAGACCTCGTAGAGCTCGCCCCACGCCGTCACCGACCAGCTCGCGGCGTGCTCGTCCGCGTGGGCGTGCTCGTCCGGGTCGTGCGAATGCTCTTCCGGGTCGGGCGGCGGCGCGCAGGCCGCGAGCGTCGCCACGGCGAGGGCCAGCATCGTCCAGCGGGCGTCAGTCCTCATCGGCGTCGTCTCCTACTTCGGGGCCGCCCGAGGCGGCCTCCAGATCGCGGTGGGCGGCCAGCGCCGAGGCGTGCAGATCGAGCGCCGCGAGCTCGGCTTCGGTGGTGGCGCGCAGGACCTCGAGCAGGTCGGTGAGGGTGGATTCGCCGAGACGGAAGGCGGCCTCCGCCGCGTCGACCATCTCGTCGTTGCCGGCGTTAGCCGCCGCCGACTCCGCCGCCGCCGCGGCCAGCCTCCGGTAGGCCGTCGCGGCCCCGGCCTGCTCGGCCTCGAGCCGCCGGCGAGCGAGCTCGAGCCTGGCCTCGGCTGCCTCCGCGCGCGCCGAAGCCAGGAGGCGCTCGGCCTGCCGGCGGTCGGCGAGCGGCAGCGGCCAGGCGAATCCCAGGACGGGACCGCCGGAGGTTTCGCCGCCCTCGCGCACGCTCTTCCAGCCGGCGACGAGCCGCGGCCAGCGGACAGCGCGCCCGGCCGCCTCGCCGGCGAGTCGGGCGGCCGCCAGCTCCGCCTCGAGCGCGGCCACGCGCGGATGCTCGGCGTCCGTCGCCGGCAGCCCTTCCGGCAGCGCCGGCACCACGGGCGTCGCACCGCCGGGAAGGTCGGGCCGCCAGGCGCGGGCGGCGGCCCGGGCGCGGACGGCGCCGGCGTCGGCGACGGCCAGGCGTCCCCGCGCCTCGGCCACGGCGAGGGCGAGGCGGCGGGCCTCGAGCCCCGACGACTCCCCGCGCTCGGCGCGGCGGCGCTCGCGCTCGGCCAGGGCGGCCAGCCGTTCGACCCGGGACCGCCGGCGTTCGGCGCGGGCGGCGGCCACCGCCCACTCCGCGAAGGCCTGGCGCAAGGCGAGACGCACGGCGAGCCGGTCGGCCACGACCCGGGCCCGGGCAGCCTCGACCTCGCGCTCCGCGGCCGTGATCGCGAGCCTCCGGCGAGCCGGGCTCGGGAGCTGCCAGGCGAGGGCGAGCCCGAGCTCTTCGGAGGGATCCTCCCGCGTGACCTCCAGCTCGGGATTGTCCAGGGTGCGAGCGCTGACCGCCGCCGCGCGGGCGGCCCCGACCGCCTCCTCGAGAACGGCGAAAGCGGGGTGACCCTTCGTCAGGGCCGCGAGGAAATCGGCTTCGGAGATCTCCTCCGGAGGTTCAGCGAAAGCCTGGACCGAACAGGCCGCCAGGCAGGCGGCGAAAGCGGCAATGCGCATGCGTGCTCCTCATTCCTGGTGAATCGATGCGGACCCACGGCGGGTCCGGGCGATCATCGGAAATCAAAGCAGCAGCGAACAGTGGGCATGGAAGAGCGGAACCGGCGGCGCTCGGCGGCGCTGAAGAGGGTCGACCTCGCCGTGCCCGTCATCGGTGGCGCCGCGCGGACCCGCCGGTACGGCGGCGGTCAGGCTCGGGCTCGGCGACAGGGCGGGCGCGGCGTCCACGTGCGCCGGGTGCTCGTGGTGCGGCGCGGCGGCTCGGTGGTGGTGTCCGTGGGTCACCGCGGCCATGAGCTCGCCGAGCAACGCGGAGGCGTGACCGGGAGCGCCGTGGTGGCCGCTGCCGTGATCGTGCGCCACGTGCAGCCCCAGCGCCAGGGCGCCGGCGCCCGGCGCCAGCCACAGGCCGAGGACGGCCACGGCGCAGTAGCGGCGGAATGGGCGACCGGGCATGCGGAGAAGTCTCGCAGAACGATCTCGTGCGGTCAAGGAGACGCGTTCGGCGCCGGCGGCAGCCCCGCCCCGTCGAAGACGAGCGACGCGCGCCGCTCGCTGAGCCGTCCGACCTGCGGCGACAGGGCGTAGCCGCGGGGATTGACGCCCGCAGCCCAGGACGGCCAGGCGTCGACCTCGCGGATCGTGTCGGAGAACGCCTTGTTGCCGCGCTCCTCCACCTCGGCCCGCAGCCCGCGGAGGAGCGCCGCCTCGTGGCCGTCCGTCCATCCTTCCGGGTCGCCGTTCCAGTCGAGGGCAGGCGAGGCCTGGCGCGCCCGCGCGAGCGCGTCGTGGAGACGCGGACCGGCCTTGCCGCCGTCGATCACGTCGCCCGGGAAGCGCACGTGCCAGCGCAGCAGGATCGCCGACGCGCGCTCCGAGGTGAAGACGTCGCCGAGCGTCCGCGTGCCGCTCCACGGCGCCGCGCGCAGGTCGCGCAGGCGCACGCGCGCCATGTCCCACATGCGGCGGCGGTAGCCGTCGATCGTGCGGCCGGCCATCACGAAGCGGTAGAACCAGTGCCAGGTCTTGAAGTAGTCCGCCTCCTGCTCGGACTTGGCGAGCCGCTCGAACGAGCCGTCGTCCCGCTCGAGCGCGAGCCACGCGGCGTACTTGCGTTGCCCGGCGTTGAACAGCCGCTTGCCCGTGGGCTCGCCAGCGCCCGTCGTCCACCCGACGTCGACGCGCACCCCGAAAAACCCCAGAGCGCGTTCAAAGGCGCCCGGATCGGCGTGCGCCAGGTACGAGAGATAACCGCAAAGCTCCCCGTCGGACACGCTGCCGTTGGAGTTGACGATGCCGAGGGTCCAGTGGCACGGCCCCACCGACACGAAGGCGTTGTCGTAGGCGTTGACGCTGTCGAAGAAACCCAGGCATTCGACCTCGGAGACGGCGCGCACCACCTTGAACGTCGAGCGCTCGGCCGCCGTGAGCTCGCCGAGGGGTTTGCCCACCAGCCCCTCCGGCACCAGCTCGCCCTGCGCCGCCACGTGGCGCGGCGGCACCGAGCGCGGGCCGCTCCAGCGCAGATAGGTCACGAAGTCGCCGACCACCACCATGGCGCCCTGCGCGTGGCTGGGCGGCAGGCCGTAGTAGCCCGAGCAGTCGCGCACGAACATCCGCGGCACCGTGCTCGACACCTCGTCGTGCAGCCACAAGTTGGAGGCGCGCAGGGTGTGGGGCGCTCCGCCGGCCATGTTCCAGGCCTCGACCACCACCGGGCAGCGCCAGCGCTCGGCGAGCCAGTGGCGGATCGCCGCCCGCGTCGCCGCGTTGACGACCCCGCTCACCGGCCCCGCGTAGCGGTCGCCGCCGGTGGCGACGGGGGAGAGCCGGTCGCTGTAGCGGGCGGCGGCGCTGGCCGCGTCCTCGCGGGCCGCCCGCTCCATGCGGGCGTAGATCTGGAATTCGCGCACCGCCCACTGCGTGCGACGAAGGAAATCGCCGTCGGCGCCGCCGACGACCATGAAGCCGAGCTCCTGGAGGTCGCGCTGCAGCCGCAGCACGTGCTCCGCGTCCTCGTCCGGACGCTCGGTCCCGCCCCGGATGGCCGGCTCGCCGGTCGGCCGGCGGTCGCGGTCTCCGCGCCGGAGATCGAAGCCGCCGTAGAGGTCCTCGGGCATGGCGATTCTCCTCCTTTGAACGGGGGCCTCGGCCCCTCTTTCAATGATCGCCGGGTGGGGGGGGAGCGGCGGCTTGAACCTGCAAGGTGCCGAGGAACTCGACGAACAGGTCGAGCGCGATCTCCGTCGCGATCTCCTCGGCGTCCTCCCCGGTGACCACGTGCTCCTGCCCTTGCCAGCGCACGACGATCGATCGTTTCCGGCGGACGATCTCGGGCGCCACGCGCTCGCCGTCGAAGACCGCCTCGACATCCCCCGGGATCGGCATGCCCCGTTCTCGGTAGAAGCCGTCCCGGACTTCGAGGGCGGCGATGAACGAGCCGACGTAGCCGCCGTAGCGGGCGTCGTTCACGTGTCGCGAGTCGACGCCCCGGGTGTGGATGCAGCGGGCGCGCCATCCGGAGTCCGTGCGCCGGATGTCCGGCGCCGAGAGCTCGAGCCGGGATGCCTCGGCGGGAGCAGCGGCGTCCGGAGGCGCGGTCGCGACGGGCGGGGGAGCGGGAGCTTCCGGAGGCCGATACTGTCCGCCGAACGGTCCACCTGGCCGCTTGTCGTCGCCGCGCCGGCCCGGGGCGCTTCCCGGTCCTGCGGATCGCCCGAGCAGGAACTCCCTGGCGGCGTCCACCGCGTCCTTGTCCAGCTTACGATGGGAAGACATCACGGGTCCCTTGTATATCACAGGCCGCCGGGGAAGGTCGACGTCACTCGCCGGCGGTGACGTCGAAGGCCACCAGCGCGTCGCCGTGGCGAACGTAGAGCACGCCGCCGGCGATCACCGGGTGGGCCCAATGGTGGCCGTCGCCCTCGGTGATCTCGAGCGTGCCGACGACGCGGAAGCTCGCGGGCTCGGGATCGACGAGCAGCACCTCGCCCTTCTCGGTGTAGCCGTAGAGGCGGCCGTCGGCGTAGACGACCGATCCCTTGCCGGCGCGGGGGATCTCGGCGCGGGCGGCGCCGGTCGCGGCGTCGAGAGCGTACCAGGTGCCGCGGCCGGCGGCGCCGTAGATGTGGCCGCCGACCCACACGGCGCCGCCGTGATGGACGTCGAGGTTCTCGTCCTGCCACTTCACGGCGACGCTCCTGCCGTCGGCCGCCAGCTCGAACATCTTGCCGCCCTGCCCGTAGCCGTCGGTGACGTAGATCGAGCGCCCCTGGAAGAGCGGGGAGACGGCGTGGATGTCGTAGCGCCCGGGATGAGAATGCCGCCAGAGGACCTTGCCGTCGTCCGGGTCGACGCCGATCAGGTGCTTCTCGGTCAGGGTGACGATCTGGCGCAGCGTGCCGGCCTCGAGCAGACGCGGGCTGCAATAGGCCGAGGCGTCGCCGGTGGCCTCCGAGGCCCACACGGCCTCGCCGTTCTCGGCGTCGAGCGCGACCATGGTGGCCTTGCGTCCGCCGGGGGTGAAGATCACCTTGCCGTCGACGACGAGGGGGGACTCGGTGATACCCCACTGGATCTGGCGCGCCCCGTAGTCGCTGGCCAGGTCTCTCTGCCAGCGCACCTCGCCGCCGGCGGCGTCGAGGGCCACGGCACGGCCCGCCGACGACAGGATGTAGAGCGCGCCGTCGTGGAAGGTGGGCGTGGTGCGCGAGCCCGGATAGCCGCCGCCGCTGTGGACCGCGCCGTAGCCGCGCGTCCACAGGGTTTTGCCCGCGGTGTCGAGGGCGTACACGTAGCCCTGTCCGTCGCGGATGCCGGTGGTGTAGACACGGCCGCCGGCCACCGTGACGCCGGCGAAGCCTGCGCCCAGGCCCGAGGCCGTCCAGAGCTTCCGCGGCCCGCCTCCGGGCCAGGATTGCAGCAGACCTTCGGCGGGGTAGACGCCGTCGCGGTTGGGCCCGCGGAACTGCGGGCTCTCGGTGGCGGCGGCGCCGGCGGCCAGCAGGGCCAGGCCGAGGGCGGCGGACGCGGTGTAGGCGGGGACGTGCATGGCGGGCTCCTCTCGT
>DASWIG010000415.1:0-16817 GCA_036397835.1 Thermoanaerobaculia bacterium | reverse complement strand
GACGCGCGCAGCGACATCTTCTCGCTCGGAGTCCTGCTCTACGAGCTGCTGACGCGCAAGAAGCCGTTCCAGGGCGAGAACCTCACCCAGGTCTCGCACCGCATCGTCTACGACGAGTTCACGCCGCCCGAGGAGTACGTGGAAGACCTGCCGGAGCCGGTGCTCAAGGTCTTGAACCGCGCCCTCGAGAAGACGCCCGAAGCGCGCTACCAGCAAGCGTCCGAGATGGCCCGGGAGCTGCGCTCCGTGCTCGCCCTGGCGGACGGAGGACCGGCCGGCGAGGCGACGGCCGGCGAGGAATCGACGGGCGGGGCGGTCGCCGCCTCAGCGCCCGGCGCCGCGCCGGCCCAGCCGGCCCAGCCGGTTCAGCCGGCCCAGCCGGTCCAGCCGTCCCTACCCGCCGCGGAGCCGGCGCCGCCCGCGGCCGCCGTCACGCCGCCGGCGCCGCCGGTGAAACCGCCGCCGTCGTTGGCGCCGGCCGGCCCCTCACCCGCCCGGCTCCGGACGCGGCCGCCTGCGGCGCGTGCGCCAGGCCTCGCGGCGCGGCCGCTTTGGCCGGGCCGCGAGCTCTTCGAGCAGCGCAAGGCGATCGTGGTCGCGGCGGCTGCCGTGGCGGCGGTAGGGATCGCGTCGCTGGCCCTGGCGCGGCTGCTCGGCGGAGGCGCGTCTCCCGCGGCGCCTGCCCATGCCCTGGCGCCGATCGACGAATTCCACCAGCGCGAGGCCGCGGTGATCGCGCGCGCCGAGCAGCTCGCGGCGGCCGGCGTGCCCGAGCAGGCCCTGGCGACCCTCGCCGGTGGCCTCGCCGAGCTGCCCTACAGCCTCGAGCTGACGCGCGGCTATTTCCGCACCGCGCCCGCCGCCGACCGGCGCCAGGACGTGCTCGGCGCCTACGTGCGGGAGCGCATGCTGATCGCCGAGGCCTACATCACGGCCAAGCAGTACGAGTCGGCCTACGACGTGCTCGAGCTCGTGCTCTTCGCCGATCCGAGCCACCCGAGGGCGCGCGAGCGCACCGAGGACATCGAACGGTTCCTCGGTCGCCGCCGGCAGGCGCAGATCCGGGCGGAGCGGCAGTCCCGGCCCGAGCCGAGCGCCCCCGCCGCGCCGCCGCCGGCTCCCTCGTCGCCGGCGCCGCCGCCTGAGGGGGAGCTGACGATCGCCTTCCGGACGATCGTCGCGGCGGGCAAGCTCACGGTCTTCGCCCAGGACGCCGTGGTCTTCGAGCGCGAGTTCGACTTCCCCAACCGCCGCACGCTCAAGCGCAAGTACCTGAAGGGCGAGCGCGGCTTCGACGAGACGCTGACGCTGCCGGCCGGCACCCTGGAGGTGCGGGCCACGGTCGAGGTCGAGGTCAAGGCCGATCGGATGACGCTCACGAGCCCGCTGCTCACGGGCAACATCCCCGAGGCCCTTTCGCGCACGCTGCGCATCACCGTCGGCGAGGACGCCACCCTCGACGTCAGGTTCGAGTAGCGGCGCGCGAGCCGCGGACGTCGCGGCGGCGGTGCCTGCGGCGGAAGCGCAGGATCTCGAGGATCATCCGCGGCGGGTCGGCCAGGGGGTGTACCCGCGAAGCCGGCGAGTTGACCCACACCACGCCGACCTCGGCCACCCGATAGCCTCGTCGTCGGGCCAGCCAGATCAGCTCGACGTCGAAGGCGAAGCCGTCGGTGACCATGGCCGCGAAGAGCTCGCGCGCCACGTCGCCCGCCATGAGCTTGAAGCCGCACTGGGTGTCGCGCACCCCGCGCACGCCGAGCAGGCGGATGATCAGGTTGAAGGTCTTGCCCATCAGCTCGCGGTAGAGCGGCTGATGGCGCCGCACGTCGGCGCCGGCGGCGGCTCGGCTGCCGATCACCACCTCGGCGGCGGCGAGCCGCCCCTCGAGCTTGGCGAGCTCCTCGATCGGCGTCGACAGGTCGGCGTCGCTCATCAGCACCCGGCGGCCGCGGCTGGCGGCCACGCCGTGGCGGGTGGCGGCGCCCTTGCCGCGGTTCTGCGGCAGGCGCAGCACGCGCACGCCGCGGCCAACGAAGGCCGCGGCCGTCGCCGCGGTGCCGTCGCGGCTGCCGTCGTCGACCACCAGGACCTCGAAGGGGCTGCCCCTCGCCTCGAGGTAGGCGAGCACGTTTCCGAGGGTGGCGCCGATGCGCGCCGCCTCGTCGTAGGCCGGGATCACGACGGTGAGCTCGGGAACGGTGGAGAGCTCGGGAGCGGGCGTCACCGGGCCGGCCTCCGCGGCGTCGGCGCGAGCTCCTCGAGCCGGTAGAGGTGGGTGGCACCGCGCACGAAGAAGGCGTCGCCGGCCACCGCGGGCGTGGCGCGCACCTCGGCGTCGAGCCGGTTGCGGGCGAGCTCGCGGAAGACGTCGTCCGCGGCGACGACCACGGTCTCGCCGTTCGCGCTCCAGGTGTAGATCCGGCCGGCGGCGTGCAGCGGCGAGGCCCAGTGGCGGCCGCCCAGGCGCCGGCGCCAGAGGTCCTCGCCGCGGCCGGCGTCGAGCCAGGTGGCGTTGCCCTGGTCGTTGACCATGAAGATGCGCTCGCCGATGACCAGCGGCGTCGGGTTGGCCGGCACCTGCCAGTAGTAGCTCCATTCGACGTGGCTTTCGGTCACGTCGCCGTGCCCGCCGAGCCGGATCGCCAAAAGGTGGGGCTGGACGTAGCCGGTGTCGACGTAGACCCGGCCGTTGCCGGCGACCGGCTGCGGCACCACCGAATAGCCCTCGTAGACCACCCGCCAGATCTCGCGGCCGGTCGCCGGATCGAGAGCGCTCACCTGGTCGGCGCCGGCGGTGACGAGCTGCGCCTGCCCGCCGACGTCGACGACGATCGGGGTCGAGTACGCCTTGCGGTGCGTGCCCCTCTTGACGCTAACCGGCACGCTGCGCCGCGAGCGCCAGGCGATCCGGCCGCTGTGCTTGTCGAGCGCCGCCACGTAGCGCCGATCGGTACCGTCGCAGTTGACGATCAGCAGGTCGCGCCAGAGGATCGGCGAGCTGCCCGGCCCCATCTCGTGGTCCAGGCGCAGCTCGTCGCTCGTCCACAGCACGCGGCCGCCTTCGGTGTCCAGGCACGCCGTGCCGTAA
The DNA here is from genome assembly GCA_036397835.1 of Thermoanaerobaculia bacterium. GTDB lineage: Bacteria > Acidobacteriota > Thermoanaerobaculia > Multivoradales > J023 > DASWIG01. Next base: position 13,726 of record DASWIG010000415.1, on the reverse strand, counting down.
GTCCCGAAATGGACGTAGACCCGTCCGGGCTCGATCGCCGGCGTCGGCGAGGCGTAGCTGTTCTCGAGGTGGCTCGCCTGCCAGGCGGCGGGCCGGAAGACCTCGAGGTCGAAGAGGACGGCGCCGCTGGCCGCGTCGACGGCGACGGCGCGCAGCGAACGCTCCTCCTCGCGCGCGGCGGTGATCCAGACCTGGCCGCCGAGCACCACCGGCGAGGAGTGGCCGCGGCCCGGCACCGCCACCTTCCAGGCCACGTTGTCGTCCTCGCTCCAGGTGAGGGGCAGGCCGTCGGCGTCGGCATGGCCGCCGCCCGCGCCGCGAAACTGCGGCCATTCGGCCGCCGCGGCGGCGGCCAGCGTCGCCAGGAGCGCCGCGGTTGCGGCCCGGCGCGCGCTCACGGCGCGTCCCGCCGGTTGGCCCGCCGGTTGGCGAGCAGCAGACATCCCTCGCCGATCCGGCCGTGGTAGCCGATGGCGAAGTCGAGCGGCCGGATCGCCGCGCCGCCGGCGAAAACGGCCTTCAGGTCCTCCTGGAAGTAGGTCTCGTACACCGGCAGGGTGCGGCCGTAGCGGCCGAAGAAGGAGAGCTCCCAGCCGCCGCCGGCGAGGTCGCGGTAGGGCAGGCCGGAGTCGTCCTGGAGGAGGCTTCTGGCCTCGGCGAGGAGCAGCTCCCGGAGAGCGCCGAACCCTTCCCGGTGGAGCAGGTAGACCGCCGCCTTCATGAACGCGTTCCACGGCCCCAGCTCCGCGAGGTAGCGCGCCGTCTCGGGACGCTCGTCGACCAGCCCCTGGTCGGAAAGGTCCTGGGCGAGGTAGAGGATCCGCCGCGTCTCGCCGCCGCCCTCGCGCACGAAGTCGACGGCCACGGCGCTCGCCGCCGTCGCCTCGCCGGCCGCCGCCAGCGTGCCGTCATGGTCGAGCGCCAGGTGGCGCACCGCCACCGGGCGGTGGCCGGTGCGCGCGAGGAAGACGTAGAGCACCGGCAGCACGCCGTCAAGGCCCACGCCGTCCGGGCGCTCGCCCGCCAGGTCGCGGTCCATGTCGGTCTGCTGGAAGTAGCCGGCCTCCACCAGGCTCGCGAAACCGCCGCGCAGGCGCGCCAGCTCCACCTCCAGGCGGCCGCCGTCGAGCTCGTCCGGCAGCGGCAGCCGGCCGGGGGGCTGGAGGCCCACGAGCACGTAGAGCGGCGCCGCCGGGAAGAAGACGTGGGCGCTCAGGAAATCGGGACCGCCGAAGGGATAGAAGAGCGCCAGCTCCGGCTCGGGCAGCAGCGGCGCCAGGGTCGCCGCGCTCCAGGCGCGCATGGGCGCGAGGTGGCGGCGCTCGACCTGTGCCCACAGCTCGTCCATTCCCTCGGCGTGCCGCCTCCACACGGAATCGCCGCCGGCGTCGTCGAGGCCGGACAGGCGCTCGGCCACCGTGGCGAGGGCGTCGGCGTCGGCGGTGGCGCCGCCGGGCGAGGTGCCGGCGGCCCATCCGGCGGCGCCCTCGGCCGTCGACGGCGGCTTCTCGGGCGCCGGGTCGGTGCCGGGGCATCCCGCCAATAGCAGGGCGAGCACGGCGGCCAGCGGCGGCCGGCGACGCTTCACGCGGCGGCCTCCCCGGCGCGCGGCGAGAGCCAGAAGAGCGGCAGGCCCAGGAGCAGGATGGCGAGGCCCGCCAGCGATTCCCAGGGCTGGTTGTAGAAGGTGTAACCCATGGCGAAGACGCTGATCGCGAGGAAGAGCAGCGGCGTCGCCGGATAGCCCCAGGCGCGGTAGGGCCGCGGCAGGTCCGGCGCCCGGCGGCGCAGCACCACGACGCCGAGCACGGTGAGCGCCGACGACAGGGTGAGGATCAATTGCACGAAGACCAGGATGCTCTTGAAGGTCGAGGTCAGGAGCATGACGAAGACGAACGCCGTCTGGAGCAGGATCGCCCGCACCGGGATCCCGGCCGGGTTGGTGCGGGCCAGGGCGCGGAACATCGCGTAATCCTCGCCCAGGACCTGGGTGACCCGGGGCCCGGCCCAGGTCATGGCGCTGATCGAGGATACCAGAGCCACGCACAGCAGACCGCTCATCCAGCGTCCGCCGGCCTCGCCGAAGACGCGGGCGGCGACCAGGTGGCCGACCTCGACCTCGGGCACGCCGCCGGGCGCCAGCTCGGAAATCGGCGTGGTGACCAGGAACGACCAGTGGATGCCCACGTAGAGCGCCATGACGACGCCGGTGGCCGCGGCGAGCGCCCGCGGCACGTTGCGGGTGGGGTCGCGGATCTCGCCGACGACGTAGGTGGCGGCGTTCCAGCCCGTGTAGGCGTAGAGCACGAAGAGCAGCGACACGCCGTAGACCGGGCTGAAGATCACGCCGAGGTCGCCGGCGCGGGGAGCGAAGTCGATCCCCGAACGCTCGTCGGTCCAGAGCGGCAGGGCGATGAAGACCAGGATGAGCGCCACCTTGAGGCCCGTGAAGAGGTTCTGGAAGGAGCTGCCCAGCCGCAGGTCGCGCAGGTGGAAAAGGGTCACCAGGGCCACCACGGTGCAGGAGAGCGCGAGCGGCGGCGCGCCGGGGGCGACGCGCGAGAAGTACTCGCCGAAGGTGATCGCCACCAGCGCGATCGGCGGCGCGAAGCCCACCGTCAGCGAGACCCACCCGGCCAGGAAGCCCGCCAGGGGGTGGATCGACCGGGTGAGGAAGTGGAGCTCGCCGCCGGAGCGCGGCAGGGCCGCGGCGAGCTCGCCGTAGGAAAACGCGCCGCAGAGCGCGAAGACGCCGCCGGCGACCCACAGCGTCAGCAGCGCGAACCCGGACGTGACCTCGGCCACCTGAAAGCCCAGGGACGCGAAGACCCCGGTGCCGATCATGTTGGCGACGCAGATCGAGGCGGCCGTGACGACGGAGATACGGTCGCGTGCGAGGGGGGCGGTCAAGGGGGGCGGCTTCAGCTCTGGGGAGTGGATTCGAGCACCGAAGCCGACAGCGCCTCGTCTTCGAGCATGATCGGGATGTCCGAGACGATCGGATAGACGAGCTGGGACTCGGCGCAGTAGAGCCCCTGCTCCACCACCGGCTCCTCGTCGCGGAAGTGCTCGCGGTATTTCTCGACCAGCCGCCGGCGCACTTCGTCGCCGAGGTCGACGAGCCGCAGCTCTCCCCGGCTCTTGGGGCAGACGAGGATCTCGAGCAGCTCAGGATCGATGGCCATGGCGCCTCCTTCCTTCCATCCTATCACCGGCCGAAGCCGTAGGTGACGACGAGCGAGTTGCTCCCCGGGTTGTCGTCGTAGATCCGCGCGTTCGAGAGATGGTAGAACACGAAGCCGAGACGGGCGCCGCGCGCCAGCCGGTAGGTGAGCTCGAGGCCGGAGCGGAACTCGAGCGGGCCGCCGAGGTCCAGGCCGTCGTCGTCCTCGTAGAGCGAGGGCCCCACCTGGGGCGTCACGGTCCAGCGCTCGTCGAGCCGCCAGTCGAAGCGCAGGCTGCCGTAGACCCACACGTTGCCGTCGCTGGTGCCCGAGACGCCGACGGCGGGGAGAAAGGCGCCGCGGCGGACCTTGGCGAAGGGGGCCAGACGATACTCGACGCCCGCTTCGGGCGTCGAATCGTCGGCCAGGTTGAAGCCACCGAGGCTGACCGCCCAGCCTTGGGCCTCGCCGCCGTGGACGGCGGGAGCCAAAGCCGCCAGCGCCAAGCCGATGAGGACGAGGATTCTGGGATTCATCACAGCGCTTCCGGATTCGTCGGCGCCGGGAGCGCCGGCGCCGGCAGAGCATAGCCGTAGGCCGCCGGCGATTCAAGGACGATAGAATCGGCCGCCAGGAGGAGCGATGGCGCAGAAGAAAGCCCGCCGGGAGCGTCCCGGGATCTCGGTGGTCGTCACCACCTACAACGAGGAGCAGAACGTCGGTCCCTGCCTCGAGTCGCTCCTCTGGTGCGACGAGATCCTGGTCGTCGATTCCTACTCCTCCGACCGCACCCCGGAGATCGTCCGCGGCTACGGCAAGGTGCGTTTCGTCCAGCGCACCTACTTCGGCTCGGCGGCGCAGAAGAACTGGGCCATCGACGAGACCGTCCACGACTGGATCCTGATCTTCGACGCCGACGAGCGCTGCACGCCGGCGCTGCGCCGCGAGATCGAGGAGCTGCTGGCGCGCGGCCCGGACCACGAGGCCTACACCATCCGCCGCCGCGTCTTTTTTCTCGGCAAGGTGATCCGCTTCTCGGGCTGGCAGCACGACCAGGTGATCCGGCTCATCAAGCGCGGCGCCGGACGCTATCCCAACCGCCGCGTCCACGCCGACATGAAGACGCGAACGCCGGCGCCGCTGCTGAAGAACGTCATGGACCACTACATGGTCGACGACTTCCACGAATACGTGCTTCGGATCGTGAAGTACAGCCATTGGGGGGCCGCCCAGGGCTGGCGCGAAGGCCGGCGCTCCGGCTTGAAGGAGGTCCTGGGCCGCTCGGCGTGGCGTTTCCTCAGAACCTACGGCCTGCAGCTCGGGATCCTCGACGGCATGCGCGGCCTGGTCTTCTGTATGCTCCAGGCCTACGGCACGTACCTCAAGTGGTCGTTGCTGTGGAGCTGGCGCGTCAACGAGAAACGGGGCATCGCGCCCAACCTGCCCGCGTTCGACGAGAGCGAGGAGACCTGGCAGGGCCTCGAAGAGCTCGACGAGCAGCGCTCGCCCGAGCCGCAGTGAAAACATGACACGCGAGAGGTCCGTACCCTGATCGGCCGCGACGTGGCGCTGACGCTGGCGGACGGCACGTCGCAACGTTCGGATCTCAGCCGCCGCCGCGCTCGATCAGGTCCTGCCGCGCGGGCTCGACCACCGCGGCCAACCACTCCCGGTAGTCCGGATCGCCGTCGACCTCCCGCGCCCGCTGCGAAGGCGTGAACGATCCGTCCCGGATCTGTGCCCATCTCCGCCGCGCCCGGGCGAGGTCCTCGGGGGCGAGCGCGCCGACCCGCGCGGCGGTGGCGAAGACGGCGGCGTCGAGCCCGCCGGCGGCGTGGCCGCAGCGCACGACGAGCGCCCCCGAGGGCGCCGCGTCGGACACCGCCACGTCGCTGCTGCCGGCGAGCGCGTAGCCGTCGGCCGGGGCGGCGAGCACGCGGCGGCCGTCCTCGCCGTCGCAGTCGAGGATCACCCACTCGACGGCGATCTCGCCGGGCTGGTCGATCACGAAGACGTCGCCCGGCCGCGGCGGCCCCGGGCGCGGCGCCCGCCCCTGGGCGTCGCGGTCCCAGGCGCGCCTCGTCTCGGCCAGGAGCCGAGCGCGCGTCCGCGCCTTCACCGCCGTCCCCCCGGGCGCGTCATGGCGCCTCACCGCTCGCGGCGCCGCGCCGGCGGCGCGGGGACCTCAGTAGACGTGGGTGTCTTCCTCCGGGTCCACCGCCGCGCGGCGGGGCGCGCGGGCACCGCTGCGAACGTTTTCCTCCTCATCATCATCATCATCGGACACCTCTTCGACCTTGAGCAGCACGACGGTCACGTTGTCGAAGCCGCCGCGGGCGTTGGCGTCGTGCACCATCCGGCGGCAGATCTCCTCCAGCGAGCCGTCGGCGACGAGGCGCTCGTGGATCTCCTGATCGGAGAGCATGGTGGTCAGTCCGTCGGAACAGAGCAGAAAAAGATCGTCGTGACTGGCTTCGGTCTCGGTGACGTCGACCATCACCTCGCTGTCGCCGCCGAGGGCGCGGGTGACGACGTTCTTCAGCGGGTGCGTCTTGGCCTGCTCCTCGGAGAGGTAGCCCGCCACCACCTGCTCGTTGACCCAGGTGTGGTCCTGGGTGAGGAGCTCGAGCCTGCCCCGGCGCAGCCGGTAGCCCCGGCTGTCGCCCACGTGGGCGATCGCCAGCACGTCGCCGGAGAGCATGGCGCCGACGATGGTGGTGCCCATGCCGAGGAGCGAGCCGTCCTCGCGGATCGCCGTCAGCACCTGGTCGTGCGCCACCTGGATCGAGCGCTTGAGACGATTGGAGTGCTGGAGCAGGTTGGCGTCGTAGCCGATCGGCAGGGTGCCGTCGCGGTCGACCGACTGGGCGATGAACTCGCGGATGGAGTCCACCGCCACGCGCGAGGCCACCTCGCCGTGGTTGTGGCCCCCCATCCCGTCGGCCACGATGTAGACCTGGTTCTGGTCGTCGGTGTCGAAGCAGTCCTCGTTGTGCGTGCGCAGCAATCCGACGTCGGTGATTCCGTGGGATCTGATGACCAGCATTACCGCGTCTTCCTGAAGAAGCCGGACTTGCCCTGATGGCTCTCGGCCGCCGACTTCTTCGGGCCGAGGGCGCCCTTGGCCTCCAAGGCCTGACGGACCGTGGCGTCGAAACCTCCGAGGCGGAGGAGGCTATTGTAGTACTCCTTGGCCTTGGGGACCATCCCGCTCTTGACGTAGATGCGCGCCGCCAGCTTCACGTAGGGGGTATGGTCGGCCCTGAGCGCCACCGCCTGCTCGATGGCATCCCGCGCCTTGTCGAGCCAGCGCTCCTCCTGGTAGCAGGTCAGCGCCAGGTGGTGCCAGGCCTGGGCATTGCCGGGCTCGGCCTGGGTCGCGCGGTCGAAGTTGTCGGCCGCCTCGAGGTAGTTGCCCGTCTTGTAGGCCCGCACGCCGCGGCCGAGATAGACCTTGGCGGTCTGCCCCGGGTCGTGCTGGGACGGCGCCGGGCGGTCGAGGTCGCTGTCGTGCTGGCCGCGCCGGCGCGCGTCGCGCAGCACGTTGAAGGCTTCGGTGATGTCCTGGAAGTCCTTCTCGGCCCGGAGCTTCTCCTCGCCCTCGAAACGATCGGGATGACGTTCCCGCACCAGCTCGCGGAATCGCGCCGTGATCTCGGCCTGCGTCGCGTTGCGCTCGACGCCCATCACCTGGTAGAAGTTCTTGACCATCGTCGTTCCTCGCCTCGATCCCTCCCGCCGGGAGCCGCCGCTCCCGCGCCGCGCCGGCCCGGGGCCTTCGTCCCGAGCTCAAGTTCTGCGAGCATTGTAGAGCCGGAAGGCCATGGTGCGCACCGCTTCGCTGACGTTCTTGTCGCGCGCCAGCCCGCGCAGGTCGAGCACGGTCATGCGGGGCACGAACTTGACGGCGACCGCCGGGTTGGTCTTCGGGTTCTTGACCAAGGCCTTCTGGATGGAGTACTTGCGGGTCCACTCGCGATGGCGGGCGATCTCGCCCAACACCTCCTCGGCCACCTGGCGGTTGTTGGCGACCTGCTCGACCTCGGTGTCGGGCAGGTGGTTGCGGATCAGCACCGCCAGGGCGACCTGGGTGCTGGAGTCGCGGATCAGCACGCTGCGCAGCTCCCGCGGCGCGCCGGCGGCGATCTTGAGCCGGATCGGCACCGGCAGGAAACGCACCTTGTCGGCGGTGAGCTTGCGCATGTCGACCTTGCCGTCCGCGGCCGTCGCGGCGCTCTCGCCGGTGACCTCCTCGACCGCTTCGCGGATCTCCTCCTCGGTCACCGCTTCGGCTTCGGCCTCGACCTCCTCCGCCGACTTCGGCGGCACCTTGTCGCGCGGCAGCAGGTGCTCGCGGTACTCCCAGACGCGCCGCTTGGCGTAGTTGGTGATGCGCGGGTTGGTCTCGAGCGCCACCAGGATCCGAGGCTCGTCGATGATGGCGTCCTGGCGCAGGATGAGGACCTCCTGGAGGTCCGGCGGCAGCTTCGACGCCAGCTCGACCAGGAGCGGACGCGGCGTGTCGCGGCGCCGCAGGATGGCGGCCACCATCGTCGGATGGTCGACGTGACGCACGAAGAAGGCGAGCACTTCCTCCCCGGCGAGCTCGGCCAGATAGTCCGCCGCCAGCCGCGGCTCCATCGTCTGCAGCGACTGGACGGCCTTGCCCGCGACCTCGGCGTCGGGGCTGCCGGCGAGACCGACCTGCACCGGGATCAGGTCTTCCGGCGCCAGCGGCACCAGCCCCGAGGCCGCCAGCACCTGGAGATCGCGGTTCTCGCCCGAGAGGATCTGATCGAGGAGGCTAGCCTGACTCATATCTCCAAGCCCTCGCTTCCCTTCGTCCCTTCTTCGTGTGCTCCCGAGCTCCCGCTAGAGGCCGCCGTCCGCCATCTCGGAGGCCGGCGGCGCCGGCGCGCCGGGCCTGGACGAGGTCGGGGCGGCGGTCTCGAGGTCGATCGTCAGCCGCCGCACCGGGGATCCGGAGCCGCCGTGGAGGGGGAACGGCCGTCCGTTCACCTCCGCCGCGACGTCGAAGACGTTGCCCAATTCGAGCTCCACCTGAATCTCGGCCTCCAACTGCAGTGACTCGCCCTGCGTGTAGACCCGAGCTTCCCGATAGCGACCGTCGACCGCCGCCCGCACCCAGCAGTTGCCGCGGAAGTCGAGCGTCACGACCAGCGGCGGCGCGGACGGCGGCGCGGCGGCCGCCGCCGTCGCTTCGGCGGCGGCCGGCTGCTCGGACGGTGCCGCCGCGGCATCGCCGTCCTCGCCAGCCGCGGCCGGCTGAGGCGCGGCCGGCTGAGGCGCGGCCGGCGCCACCGTGCCGTCCTGGTTGAGCCGGAGCAGGCCCCAGACCAGCGCCATCAGGAGGAAAGCGACGGCCAGTGCCGCCAGGGCGTACGACCAGGTGGCCAGGGTGCGCGGCGGTCGGGGCGTCACGTCGACGTCGACGCCATCGTCCCTCTGGCCGCGGGCGTCGAGGAAGAAGTTCACCGCCTCTTCGGGATCGAGCCCCACGTAGCGCGCGTATTGGCGCAGGAACCCCTTGGCGAACACCAGGGCCGGCAGCAGTTCGAAGCGATCCTCCTCCAGGGCCTGAAGGTAGCGCACGCCGATCTTGCTGGTGTCGGCGATTTCGCGTAGGGTGATCTCCCGGAGCTCGCGCTGGCGCCTGAGCCACGTCCCGAAAGACTCTCTCTCCTCGCCCGGTCTCTCGTCTTCCGGCGGGGCCTCGATCGGCGGCTGCGTGCCGGCCTCTAGCGGACTCGTCATGGGCCTGGGCTTCTCGTCGCTTGCAATGACCGCTTTCTGCACCCTGTTCCTGTCTCGCAAGTCCTGCCGTCATGCCATCGAATGACCGTCACCCGCCGAATGCCTCCGAATGACGTGGTCGCGTAAGGGACACCGACACGCAACGCAGCGGGACCCACGTTACCCCATTATTCCATCACCCTGGACCCCGCGGAGTCTAACCTTCCCCCGGAGGCGGGTCAATCTTCGGCCGACTCCAGGCCGCGAGGACCTCCGCGGCGCGGTTGCGCACCACCGTCGACTGCTGCTCGTCGGCGGCGAGCGCGGCCACGTCGTCGCGGCGCAAGGTGGGCAGGATCGCGAAGACGGCGCGGAACGGGCTGGCGACGTTGCGCGCCAGCGCCGCCCGGATCTCGTAGAGCCGGCCCCAGCGCGGGCTCTGCGCCACCAGGTCGAGCACCCGCGGCGAGGTCGAGCGGACCGCCAGGGGCGTCAGGAGCTGCTCCGTGAGCCGGGGGTTGTCGAGCAGGGCCGTGACCACCCGCGGGCTCGGGTCCCGGCGCAGCTCGGCGATCACCGTGGCGCTGGCCCGCCGGGCCAGGCTGACTTTCTCGCCCACCGCCAGCGCGGGCAGGCGCTGCACCAGGTATTTCTCCGCCGAGCGCCGCACCGCGGGGCGCAGGCAGACGTCGAGGGTGATCTCGAGCAGGTCGCGCCAGAAGAGCCCGGGAAGGAAACGCAGCGCCGCGGCCTCGGGCGTGCGCCGGTGCCGAGCCAGCGCCTGCCGCATGGCGTAGCCCGAGAGCAGGTGCCGCGCCAGCACCAGCTCCTCGATCACTTCCGCCGTCACGTACGGGTTGAGCAGGATCTGGCGGACCTCGCGCAGCGTGAGCTCGCGCAGGTGGTCGGCCGTCAGGCGCCGCAGCTCGGAAGAGCCGGCGCGCCGCAGACGGTGGGCGAGGCCCTCGGGCGGCGCGGCGGCTGCGCCGGCCCGGCCGCGGGCGGATGGCAGGGTCACGGACGTTCTCCGGTCACGGCCGGTCTCCGCTCATGGCCGTACTCTAGCCGACCGAGATCTGATAGCTTTGGCCTCCCATGCCGGTGCCGAGCGACATCCAGGCGCACTTGGACGCCCAGCGATTCGACGCCGTCGAGGACGCCTGGCTCACCCGCCTCGACGAGCGCCCCGACGACGCCCCGTTCTTCGGCACCGTCGGCCAGGCCCTGGAGAGGGCGGGCGAGGGCGACCGCGCCCGGCTGCTGCTCGAGATGGTCGACGAGCAGCTTCGCGAGGCCGCCCGCTGGGGCGCGCGGCTCGAGCTCCTGCAGCACGCCGGCGCCCTCCTCTTCGCCGCCCAGGAGCTCCATCCCGAGATCCTGCGCACCCTCGGAGAGATCCACGGCCACTGCCCGAGCTTCTCCCGGATGGTCGACAAGGTCGGTCTTCGCCGGGCCGTCGACGACATCCCCAAGACCTGGGCGAAAGCCGAGCGCCTGGCCTCGCTGCTCGCCTTCGACGTCGGCTCGATCGTCCACCTCGAGGGCAAGGGGGCCGGCAAGGTCACCGAGGTCAACATGGAGCTCGAGAGCTTCAAGGTGGAGCTCGAGGCCCACCCCGAGCTGCGGGTGGGCTTCGGCGGCGCCGCGAAGCTGCTGCGGCCGCTCGCCGCCGGCCACGTGCTGCGCCGGTGCCTCGAAGCGCCCGACGAGCTGCGTCGCCTCGCCGCGGCCGAACCGGCGGAGCTGCTGCGGATCGTGCTCGAGAGCTACGGCGAGCCACGCACCGGCGCCGAGATCCGCCGCGACCTGGCCGGCATCGTCGACGACAAGCGGTGGACGTCGTGGTGGGCGGCGGCGCGCAAGCACCCGCAGGTGCTCGCCGCCTCGGGAGGACGCCACGCCTACTCCTGGGCGGCCTCGAGCGGCCACGCCGAGGACGCCGTGTGGGAGGCCTTCGAAACCGCCTCGCCGCGGCGCCGGATCGACCTGCTGCGCCAGAACGCCGAGCGCGACCCCCAGCTCAGGGCACGCATGGCCGCGGCCCTGGCGGCCCACGCCGGGCAGGCCGTGGACGCCGATCCGGGTCTGGCGTGCGAGATCTGGTACGCCCTCGAGCGTCACGAGGCGCTGCCCGGCGACGTCGCCTGGTCCCCCGCGGCGCTCGCGGTGCGGCTGACCGACCTGGAATTCGCCGCCCTCGCCGCCGGCGTCCAGGACCGCGCGCTGCGCGAGCGCACCTACCAGCTCGCCGGCGGCAAGCGCCGCGACTGGCCGGGCCTGGCGCTGCGGCTGATGAGCCAGGAGGCGGAGGCAAAGGCCCTCGACGTGCTGGCGGCGGCCTTGACGCCCGAGCTCCTGGGCTCCCTGCTCGACCAGCTCCTCAGCCAGCCGCGCAAGAACCCGGCGGCCTTCACCTGGATGGTCGAGCGCGCCCGGGACGAGCCCGAATGGCTGCGCCGCAACCCGCTGCGGCTCCTGAAGCAGTTCCTGTGGAGCCTCACCGACGAGGGCTTCGCATCCTTCCGCAGCCGCCTCCAGCCGCTGGCGGAATCGGGCGGCACCCTGCCGCGGCTTCTCGACCACCTGAGCGACGAGCAGGCGGCGCAGACCGCCGCCGCCCTGAAGAAGACCGTGGCGCTGCTCGACTACCAGCGCCATCCGCTCTTGAACGCCCTCTACCTGCGCTTTCCCGGCCTGCGGGAAGAGGAAGAGGCGCCCCTCTACGCCACCCGTGACGCCATCGACGCCAAGCGCGATGAATTGCGGCGGCTGCTGGAGGAGGAGATCCCGGCCAACCGCCGGGCGATCGCGACCGCGCGCGAGCACGGCGACCTGCGCGAGAACTTCGAGTACAAGAGCGCCCGCGAGCGCCACGCCTACCTCTCGGCCCGCGCCACCGCCCTCGACCGCGACCTGCAGCGCGCGCGCCCGATCGACCCGTCGATCGTCAAGGGCGACGAGGTGGTGATCGGCAGCCGCGTGACCTTCGCGGGCGACGGCGGCCGCCGCCGGACGCTCACCATCCTCGGCCCCTGGAACAGCAAGCCCGAGGAGGACGTGCTGTCGAACGAGTCGGAGCTCGCGCAGACGATCCTCGGCGCCAAGCTCGGCCAGGCGGTGCGGCTCGACGACGGTGCCTGGCGCGTCGCCGCGATCGAGCCCTACGCCTGAGCGGGAACCCTCACCCCGGGCCCCTCTCCCAGGGGAGAGGGGAGCAACCACCGCGCCCTCCGGCTCCCCCTCTCCCCCTGGGAGAGGGGGTTGGGGGGTGAGGGTTCCGGGGTGCTAGCATCGGGCGATGCAACGCTTCACCTTCATCGCCATCCTCACGGCGGTGCTGCTCGCCGTCGGAGGATTCCTCCTCTGGCAGCACCTCAGCGCCCGGATCGCCGCCCTCGACGGCCAGATCGAGGAGATGGGCCGCCAGGTCGCGGCCGCCGAAAGCCGCGCCACGGCGGCCGAGGAGCGCGCCGAGAGCGCCGAGCGCGAGGCGGCGGCGGCGGCCCGGCACGCCGAGGAGGCGATCACCCGCGAGCAGCGCAGCGCCGAGCAGGCCAGCCAGGCCGAGGCGGCCCGCCAACAGGCCGAGGACCAGGAGCGCCTCGCCGCCCAGGCACGCCAGGAAGCCGAAGCGCGGGCGCGCGAGGAGGAGGCGGCGCGTGCCGCCGCCGAAGAGCGGCGCACCCTCGCCGAGCAGCGCCGCGAGGAGGCCGCCGCCGAGGCCGAAGCGGCGCGCGACGAGGCGCGCCGCGCCCGCGAGGAGACCGAGCGGGTGAAACGGCGCCTGGAGCAGCAGCTCGAGCGCCTGGAACGTTCATTGAACCGCATCGCCAGCACGCGGCGCACCGCCCTCGGCGTGGTGATGACGCTCGACAGCAGCCAGATCGAGTTCGACTTCGACGAGGCGCAACTGCGGCCGCGCAACCGCGAGGTATTGAGCCAGATCGCCGGCGTGCTCCTGACCTTCGAGGACTACGGCCTCCAGATCTTCGGCCATACCGACGACGTGGGCAGCGTGGAGTACAACGAGGAGCTTTCCGAGCGTCGCGCCCGGGCCGTGCGCGACTACATGGTGGAGGCCGGCATCGCCCCCGACGTGGTCACCATCATGGGCATGGGCAAGAGCTCGCCGCTGGTCGAGGGCACGGACCCCGAGTCGCGGCAGCGCAACCGCCGCGTCGAGCTGGCGATCGTGTTCTCCGAAGGGGAGTACGAGGCCCTCCGGGAGACCCCGGCGGACGAATGAAGCGGCGGCTTCGCCTCCGCCCGTTCGAGGTGCTCCGTCTCGCGCCGGCGACCGACGTCCCGGCGCTCTCGTGGTATGGAGCGGTGGCTCTCGGGCTGGGGCTGGCGCTCGCGGGTTGGTGGACGCTGCGGCCGCGGTGATTCGCCGTCAGTGAGCGTCCTGCCCGCGCCCGGAGCTTGACGACGCCGCCTTACCTGCGGACGACGGCGTCTGCCGGCCGATTCCGGCGTCCTCGCCACGCCCAAGTCCTCCGGAATCCCTCCGAGGACGTCCCCAGGCTTCTCCGCCGCGGAAATCGCCGGGGGACGGCGGCCCCGGGCTCCGGGGGCGGGAAAAGAGCTCGAGGACGCCGTCCCTGAGCAGTTTTCACGTGTAAACTGCCGTAAGGCTAATGTAGATCGCGACGATTCTGATAAGCTGCTAAAAATGAGTGGCTTACGATGGTTGACGGCTCTGCTTCCGTAGTGACGCCGAGGAACTGAGCAAACAAGAAGCAAACTCCTGGGGGCGCATTTCAGCGTCGTCTAGCGCCGTGCAGCAGGTGCCTCGTTGTGTCGTCTTA
>DASWIG010000414.1:0-2173 GCA_036397835.1 Thermoanaerobaculia bacterium | reverse complement strand
CCCGGCGGTGGACCCGCTGGCGTCGTCGAGCCGGCTGGTGGCGCCCGAGCTCATCGGCGAGCGTCACTACGCGGTGGCGCGGCAGGTGCAGCAGATCCTCCAGCGCTACAAGGACCTCCAGGACATCATCGCCATCCTCGGCGTCGACGAGCTCTCGGAGGAGGACAAGATCGTGGTGGCGCGGGCGCGCAAGATCGAGCGTTTCCTGTCGCAGCCTTTCTACGTGGCCGAGCAGTTCACGGGCTTCGCGGGCGTCTACTGCTCGCGCGAGGACACCATCCGTTCCTTCGAGGAGCTGTGCGCGGGCAAGTGGGACCACTTGCCGGAGTCGTCGTTCATGTACGTGGGCAAGATCGAGGAAGCGGCCGAGAAGGCCGAGAAGCAGGCCGCGGCGGCCTAGGGAGGGGCGATGGCGTTTCAGTGCAGCGTCGTGACCCCGGAGCGGGCGGTGCTCGACGTCGAGGCCCGCTCCGTGGTCTTCCCCGCCCACGACGGCCTGGTGGGCATCCTGACGAACCGCGCGCCGCTCCTCACCCAGCTCGGCATCGGCCCGCTGAAGGTGGAGACCGGGGCCGAGACCCACCTGCTGATGATCGACGGCGGCTTCGCCCAGATGGTGGACAACAAGCTCACGCTGCTGACCGAGCAGGCCACCCGGGCGTCGGAGATCGACCGCGCGGAGGCGCGGCGGGCGCTCGAGGAGGCCATGGCGCGTCCGGCGCACACGGCGGAAGAGTACGCGGCGCGTCGCGACGAGATCGAGCGGGCGCGGACTCTGCTCAAGCTGGCCCCTGTCGAGCGCTGAGGCCTCCGTCTGCGAAAAAGCTCCGTGTACGATAGACTAGCTCGGGGGGAGAAAGCTCGATGGAAACCGCGACGCTCACTGTATGCCTTCCCAAGCAAGACCTCGAGTTCGCCGAGCAGTATGCGCGCGCGCGCCGCATCACGGTCAACGAGCTCGTAGACCGGCTCCTTCGGCGTCTCCGGAACAGCGAGAAGATCCGTTCGGGGTCGGCTCGAAGCAAGGTGGACGCGTGGCAGGAGCTCTTTCGTGTCGGGGACGCCCTCGCCGCCGAGGATCCTCCAGGATCGCAGACCCTGACGGCCGCGGTGCTGGCGATGCGGCGGTAACGGATGTACACCGTTGACGCCAGCGTGTGGGTCAATGCGTTCGATCAACGTGAGCCCGGGCATGAGACCAGCCGGCGGTTCCTCCAAGCAGTGCATGCGCAGGCCCTGCCCGTTGTCGTCCCAAATCTCCTCTGCGTAGAGGTCGCTGGAGCCATAAGCAGGACTCGTGGCGAGCCGGCGCGAGCCCAGGAGTTCGCTACGGCCCTGGCTCACCTGCCTAACGTGACTCTTCTGCTCCTTGACGAGGAGCTGGCGCAGCAGGCGCGGGATCTCGCCGCCCAGCACGGCTTGCGGGGTGCCGACGCCGTCTATGCCGCCGTGGCACTCCACGCCGAGTGCACCCTGGTTTCGCTGGACCGAGAGCATTTGACGCGGCTGAATACCGTCGTGCCGGCATGCGCGCCGGCAGCGGCTCTGGCCGAGATCCAAGCGCTGCTGGCGGACGAGTCGCCACTGGGGGCCCTCTCGTCACCTGCCGTGGCCGACTCGGGTGAAAAGACGAAGAGTCGAGACGCTGCGAACCAAACTGAAACGAATCGTGAGCCAGGGGTGGAAGCCGGATCCATGCCGGAAGTGCTGGAGGAGCCCGAGACACGGATGGCGGAGGCCGTGACACCGACCGATGCGGCCGAGCCCGAACCACCTACAGAAGATCTGTAATCGGGCGGAAACGCCAGATCCTGGTGCGGCACCCGCGTAACGGCTGCATCGTCGAGCTCGCGCCTGACGTCGTGCTCCTGAACCAAGAGGAGAACCGCCGCGAGGACGGACGCCCGAGCTGCTCGACATCGTGGGCGGGGCCAACGCCATCGCCTCCTAGGAGAAACCTGCCATGGCAGAAGAAAGCTACGGACAAGTGACCCAGGTCATCGGCTCCACCCTCGACGCGCAATTCCCCGACGACAAGCTGCCGACGATCTACAACGCGCTGCGGGTCGAGGTCTCGCAGACCGTGCTCGGCGAGACCACCACCGAGACCCTGTGGTGCGAGGTGGCCCAGCACCTGGGCGGCGGACGCGTGCGCGCCGTGGCCCTCGGCTCC
>DASWIG010000413.1:0-10669 GCA_036397835.1 Thermoanaerobaculia bacterium | reverse complement strand
ACGTGGTGATCATCTCTTCTACCTCTCGATATCCAGCCTCGCGGAGCAACGCCTCGTACTCAGGCGCCGTCTGCGGGTCCATTTTGACGTACGTCCTCACGAAGTTCAACAGCCGGAAGCGGCGATCCTCGTCGAGCCCGGAAGCGTCCAGGATTCGATGCAGACAGGCGACCGCCACCCCCGCCGAGGTGAGGGGGGATCGGAGGTCGCCTCGGTGAGGTCCGCCAGTCAGTACCAGGAGCCTCGTCGCGCCCGGATCGACACCCACCGCCCGTGCGAGCCCAGCACGAAGTGATCGAAGAAGTTGATTCTGAGCGCTCGCGCGGCCGCGGCCACCTCCCAGGTGAACGCCAAGTCGTCCCCGCTCGGCGTCGGATCACCGGACGGATGAGTGTGGAAGAGGATGAAGCTCACCGCGCCGCAGTAGAGCGCTTGCCTGATGACCTCGCGGGGCTCGGCGTTGATGCCCGTGAGAGCGCCCCGGTAGAGCTCGCGCTCGACGATTAACCGCTCGCGGACGTCGAGGTAGAGGGCGCCCATGATCTCCTGGTCGCAGCCCTGGTAGCGCAGGATCAGGTAGTTGGCCGCCAGGTCGGGGCGGCTCAAGAGCCGGCCCTGGGGAATCCGCACGCGGGCGAGCCGCCGCCCGAGATCGACGCCCGCAAGCACCGCGCCGGCGCGCGAAGCCCCGAGCGCGGAGCGGTGGAGGTAGCTCTCGTCGAGCCGCAACAAGCCGGCAATGCCGCCCTCCCGGAGCACCTCGCGGGCGGTGAGCAGGTCGCCGCCGTCCGCCCGACCGGCCGAGAGGAGCAGCGCCAGGACCTCCGCGTCGGAGAGCGAACGGATCCCGCGGCGCCGCAGCCGTTCGAGCGGCGGCTCGTGGCCGTCGTCGCGGCGCGGGGTGAACGTCACCGAAGGCAGCCGGATAAGCCCCCGATCCTCGAGCAAGTCCGCGACGTTATGGGGCGCGATGCCACGAGCTTCGGATACCTTGCCGCTCATGGCGTGCGACCGCTCAGGCGCCGTTCCAGAATCTCTCCGGCGCGGGCGAGCACCTCGTAGCTGGCGGCCTCGAGCAGAAGAGCCAGCGACGCCGGCGACCTCAATAGCCACTCGACGACGTTCAGGGCCTCGACGAGCTCGGGGTGCATGTGCCGCAGCCAGCCGGCCTTCTCGAGCTTGCCGCTGACGAGGGCGTTGACGTCGGCACCGACGCCGCCCTCGGCGGTCGTGATCTGGAACTGCTGCTCCCGCCCCATCGTGGGGTAGACGGCCGCGACGAGGAGCGCCGTCTCGCGCTCGGTGAAGACGGCGTCCGGCTCGCCGTTCTCGCCGTCGGCCTCACGGAGGACGGCGAAGCCGTCGTCCCGCTGCCGGACGGTCCAGGGACCGGCGTACTCGGCTTCCGAAAACGCCGAGCCGCTGCGGTCGCGGTGGGCGAGGCGGTCGAGAAAATGGGGATTGAAGACGCTGATCGGATTCGCTCGGCTACGCATGGAATCGTCCTCCTTCGGCTTCGTTTGCAGCCGCAGTGTAGGGAGCGAATCAGGAGGTACAAGAGCCGCCTTTGAATCGCAAGAAAGGGAGCCTCAACGGAGACGAAGATCGCGCATCAGGTGTGTACGGATGCCCCGGTGGACGAACAAGGGCTCGAGCTGTTCGCGCGTGAGATAGGTTCCCGACTCCACGGCCCTCTCGAATTCCGCGAGTGGCGTGAGGTCGTGGCCGAGCTCACAGAAGGCACGCTTGACGTACCTCGATTGCGAGAGCAGGTGAGAGCGCAAGGGGCTGTGGCGGTGGTGATAGCAGATGATCCAGAGAATGTCGAGCTCGAAGTAGTCGAGGTCCCGCCAACGTCTTTGCGCGATCAGGCCCGCGCGCACGTGGCGAATTCGGTTGCGGACCCGCTGCGTCAGACCTTCGGCCTGGCCCGCGCAGATGACCCACATCCACCTCATCGTCGTGGCGACCGGATCAGACCTTCTGGAATCGAAGCTGAAGCGGGATTCGATCTCCTTGAGGATGACAAGAGGATCGATACCGCGGACGCCGGCGCGCCAGGCGCTCACCAGGAGGGTCAGAAGGTTGGTGGTAAGGGCGTGCCAGGTTCTGGGAGCCTCGGCTTCGCAGAGTTGGCTCAGGGCTCCCAGAGCTACCTGGGCGGCGTGTTCGAATCGAGCTTCGGCATTGACGTAGGCAACGGCGATCTCGATGTAGGCAACGGCCACGGCGGCGCAGGCAGGGCCACGCTCCGGATCATCGGGAGCAGCCATCTCGTAGAGCTCGCGCGACTGTTCAGCGGCATGGCGGGCGTCGTCGAGCAGTCTTGCATCGGTCAGAACGAACGCGCTACGCGCGAGATGGTGCGCGCGCTCGGCAATAGGTACACTTTCCAGCAAGTGAGCGGTGGAATCGAGAACCTGGATGGCGGAATCGGTTTCTGAGTGTCGTTGAAGGTAGGCGAGCGTGCCGGCCGCTCGAAGCCGGAACTCGGCGTCGAGAGGATCTACGTACTCACGAACCCACCGTGCCAAATCAACGGGATCGATGCCACGGTTCCGGTGAGAGCCGACGTAGTCGACGAGGCGCAAGGCGGCCTCGGCGCACTGTCGGCATCCTTTGCCGCTACAGCCTGACGACTCTTTGAGGGCGGAGGCGAGGTCAGCAAAGCGCAGATCCCCCCGCGCAACCTCGCGGAACCTTTGGCAGCAGCCCCGTGCTCTCCTGACCTTCAGGCGAAGCAGATCGACCGGCATCCCCGACTCCTTTTCGCCTATGAGATCACACTGGCCTTATCGTCTGCAAGCCCTGATTCGATAGTGTCCCCAAAAGAGTCGGGGCCCGATCGGCAATGGCGCCGGAGGGTGCTCGAGGACGAGGAGGCGCTGTAATGCAGATCATGACGAGCATCCACAGCGGGCTCGGTCCCGGCGTTGGCCCGTGGGGCTGACGTGAGGGAAAGCCGCGGCCCGAAAGGATCGGCTGACACTACGACTCCTTGCACCGACGGGCCGCGGTGGTCTCAAGCGCTGCGGGCTCCGAACATCTCCCCATAACAGTAATCGACCGACGCCACCAGCCGGTACTGATCCCCGCTCAGCTCGACGCCGACCACCGACTCCACCCGCATCGTGAGCACGCCGTCCTCGAAGCGGAGCGTGACGATGTGGGGGCCGGACGCCGCCGCGAGGCGGGCGATCCGGTAAGCGAACGGCCGCAGCCTCTCGAGGGATCCGATCGCGTAGACCCGGTTCAAGACCTGCTTGTCGAGCACGACCGTCCAGCCGCGGAAGACATCGCCGCCGTCGGCGTCCGTGCGGGGCTTGATCGCAGCGCCGGTCGACGCGGTGAAGGCGGCCGCCAGGCGGTTGATGCTCGCCGCCATGGCCATCACTTTCACGTAGCCTTCCGGCCGGTATCCGGACCACTTCTTGAACGCCCGGCGCAACGCTCGCGAGTCGCTGTAGCCCACCAGCCAGGCGATGGCCTCGGTCGTCAGCGGCGTGTTGCGCAGCAGGCGCGCCGCCGTCTCGAGCCGCGCCTGCCGGAGGTAGCGCGCGGGCGTGATGCCCATCGCGCGGTGGAAGTGTACGAGCAGCTCGTTGTCCACCAGGCCGAGCTGCCGCTCGAGCTCCGCCACGGTGAAGCCAGGCTCGAAAAGGTTCTCGCGAATCTTGGCGAGCAGCGGCCTGAGCTCTCTGGGCGCTCGGGCGGTGGCCGCCGCCAGGGTCTCCAACGTCGTCCGCGCCTCCCTGATCAGGAAGTCCGCTTCCTCGTCCGCGCTCACCACTTCAAGAGGTCCCTGCAGCTCACGAACGACGCCCTGCTCGCGTCGTAGAAGTACAGCGTACGCCGCCTCACCGGGCTGCCCGCTCCCGCCGGCTCCACCACGGTCAGCGTGATGCCCGACGTGGGAGGCGGGCTCGGCGCCTTTCGCGGGACACTCGCGCGGCCGTCGAGGCGCTGCGTGGCCGCCCGCGGCTCACTCGGGGACGCGCGCCCGCGGCCAGCCGCGGCGCGCACCTCCCGCGGCGACCGGCCCCTCACCCTTTTGAACCGTACCGAGAAGGTCCTGCGGCGAGAGCCCACCGCCTCGGCCACTTGCCACACCTCGAGATCCGTGGTCGCCAGCAGACGCTCGGCCGCCGCCATCCGGCGCTCGGTGACGTAGACCCAGGGCGTCGCCCCGAGCTGCTCGCGGAAACGCTTCAGCGTGCGGCGGCTGGGAGCACAGCGGCGTTTCAACACGTTGGCGTCGAAGTCGGGAGAGAAGAGCCGCTGGGCGATGAGCTCGACGAGCGGACGTACGTCGTCGGAGACGCGGTCCAGGTCGCGCTGGAGCTGCTCGCGGACCTCCCTGGCCACCGCCTCGGGCAGCGGCGTCCTGGGCGTCGGGCGGATGGACGTCTCCGTCGTCGTCATCAGCGATCTCCTGAAGGCTGACGGGAACGTAGCATGGCGAAGGGCGGAGGGCAAGAAGCCCTCGATCGAGCGCTTGTGGGCCACGGTTCCTCAGCAGGCCAGGAAGCCTTGCGCGGTTTGCGCAACGGCTTCTGGGCAGGCCAGGAAGCCTTGCGCACTTTGCGCAACGGCTTCTGGGCAGGCCAGGACGCCTTGCGCGCTTGGCGTGGCGGCTGGGGAGCGACAGGGTGGCGGTTGAGCGCGGAGCAGGGGGAGGGGAATCCCCCGGCAGGGCCGTTGCCCTGCCGGGGGATTCAGGAACGGTGTGCTAGCTAGCTAGCTAGCTAGGACGAGGGGGCGCCGCCCTCGGACGCCGGAGGCGTCGTCTGCGCGGGAGGCGGGGTCTCCTCCCGGCGGCGGCGGATGCCGCGGCGCACCGCCGTCGGGATGCGGTCGGCGAGGTCGTCGCGGCCGATTAGCCGGAAGAGCCCTTCCACGGTCCGCGCCAGGCTCACGATCATCCGGCGGTAGTCGGCCATGGTCGAGTTCTTCGTGAGCTGGGCCGTGACGGTTCCCTTGGTCTCGCCTTCCAGCAGGCGCAGCACGCCTTGCAGCGCCGCGTGCTTGGGCGTGAGCGACTGCCGGACGGCCTCGGAGTCGATGCCGGTGCCGGCCGCGCGGGCCGGCGGCAACGGGCGTTCGGGGTTGCCGAGGTTGGCGAGCAGCCGCTCGGCCTGCCGCTCGACCAGCACCGGATCGGGCCGGAGCTCCTGAGCGAACCCGAGGATCTTGACGCCTTCCGGGCCATGGGCACTTCTTACGGCGCCCTTCAGGGCCACGATCTCGCGGTAGAGCTCCGCGCTCGCCGCGTCACGACGCGCCCGCAGCACGAAGTCGACCGCGTTCTCGTCGAGCTTGCCCTGATCGGCCAGGACGACGTCCCGGCCGAGGCTCTCGAGGAGGTTGACCATCGGGTCCACCACCGCCGAGAAGCCGGGCACCGTCTGCCCCTCGCCGGCGAACGGCTGCAGGAGCTGGGTGACCCCGTCGCCGAGGACGTCGCGGTTCTCGCGCAACGTCGCCGTGACGTCCCGGATGGCCTTGTCGGCCCTCAGCGCTTGTCTCGATAGTGCTGTCATCTGTCTGTCTCCTTTCCCGCGCGCCCCGGTCCATTCCGGAGCGGCGGCGCCGGCCCGCGGGGTCATTCCCGCGGGCCGTGCGCCAGGATAGGAGGGGTCCTCGGGCTCGACAAGGACCGATTGGGGGACGAATTTGTGTCGATTCCGCCCGCTCAGCCGAGGCTCTCGAGCACCCGCCGGTAGTCGGTCGCCGCCATCGGACGCGGGTTGGAGCTGTTGGAGCCGTTCCTCACCGCGCGCTCGGCGATGCGCGCGTGGTCCTCCGCCGGGACGGCGAGCCGGCTCCACGGCGGCACCTCGAGGTCCCGTGCCAGCGCTTCGAGGCGTCCCAGGAAACGCTCCGCCCGCTCGGCCACCGGGGCGGCCGCCGCCTCGACGCTCGCCTCGAGCTCGGCGAGACGCCCCGCCACGGCCTCGCCGTGGGCGCGCAGCACCGGCACCAGCAGGACCGCGTTGGCCAGGCCGTGCGGCACGTCGTAGAGCCCGCCCAGCGATTCCGACAGGCAGTGGACGGCGGCGACGTCGGCGTTGCCGAAGGCGAGGCCCGCCAGCGTCGCGGCCCGCATCACCGCCTCGCGCGCGACGGCGTCGCAGGCGGGATCGGCCGCCGCCCGCGGCAGGTAGGCGAGCAGCAGGCCGATCGCCTTCTCGGCGAGGGCGTCCGACACCGGGTTGGCGAGGTTGCAGGTGGTGGCTTCGAGGGCGTGCGTCATGGCGTCGAGGCCGGTGGTGGCCACGAGCCGGCCCGGCAGCGTGGCGATCAGGTCGGCGTCCACCAGGGCCAGACGCGGGAACATCGACTCGCCCTTGATGCTGATCTTGGTCCGCGTCGGCTCGTGGGTCAGCACCGAGACCCAGGTGACCTCGGAGCCGGTGCCGCAGGTCGTCGGCACCGCCACGAACGGCAGCGGCGTCGCGGCGAAGCGGTCGCGGCCCTCGAAGTGCTCGGGCTGCCCGGCGTTGGTGGCCAGCATGGCGGCGGCCTTGGCGGCGTCGAGCACGCTGCCGCCGCCCAGGCCCACGATGCCCTCGAGCTCGCCGCCGCGCAACGCCTCGGCGGCCTTCGTGGCCGTGGTGGTGCGCGGGTTGACCTCCACCGCGTCGAAGAGCTCGACCTCGACGTTCGCTTCCTCCAGCACGCCCTGCACCCGCTCGGGCCAGCCGCCGGCGACGAGACCCGGATCCACGACCAGGAGCACCCGCCGCAGCCCGACTATGCTCAATGCCTCGGGAAGTCGGCTCAGGCAGCCGGGCGCGACGTGGACGCGGGTGGGGACGCGGAATCCGAACATGAGCTTGGCGGTCTCCTCGACGGCGATTCCCTTGACGGGCGCCGCGAGAAGACTTTACCCTCGCCGCGGAGGGGATGCCACCCCCGTCTCCGCGATCGACCACCACCCCCACCCGGGAGCTCGACCGTCTATGCCGCGCCGACCGCTGACTTACGACGACCTGTGGAGCCTCGAGCGCGTGGCCGCGCCGGTCCCGTCGCCCGATGGACGCCGGACAGCCTTCGCCGTCACCCGCTTTTCCAGAGAGGACGACAAGGGAACGACCGACCTCTGGCTGGTGCCCACCGACGGCGGCGCGCCGCCGCGGCGCCTGACCTGGAACAAGGGCAGCGACCAGGGGCCGCGCTGGAGCCCCGACGGCCGCTGGCTCGCCTTCCTCTCCAAACGCGGCGACGACCCCGCCCAGCTCTTCCGGCTGCCCATGGACGGCGGCGAGGCCGAGCCCCTGACCGAGCTGCCGGTGGCGGTGCGCGACTTCCGGTGGTTTCCCGACGGGGGCCGCATCGCCTTCGCCGCCGACACCTTCCCCGGCCTCGACGCCGACTTCGAGAAGGTCAAGGAGCGCGTCAAGGAGCACAAGGAGGACAAGACCCAGGCGCGCATCAGCGAAAGCCGGCTGCTGCGCTATTGGGACCAGTACCGCACCGACGGGCGTCTGCCCCACCTCTTCGAGCTCGACCTCGAGAGCCGCGCCGTCCGTGACCTGCTGCCCGGCTTCGACGCGCTGATGGGCCTCAAGGTCTTCGCCTGGGACCTGGCCCCCGACGGCGGCCAGGTCGCCTTCATCGCCAACAGCACCGGGCCGCCGTGGCGCGATCTCAAGTTCGACCTCTACTTGCTCGACGTGGCCAGCGGCGAGATCGCCAACGTGACCGGCGGAGACGGGCCGTGGGCCGGCTCGCCCCGCTACACCCCCGACGGCCGCTACCTGCTCTTCGCCCGCACCCACCGCCCGCGCAACTCCGCCGACTTCACCCGCCTGGCGCGCTACGACCGCGCCAGCGGCGAGGTCGTGGAGCTCACCGCCGGCGGCGACGGCTCGGCGTGGGACGGCGAGCCCAGCCGCTGGCGCGCCACCGCCGACGGCGCCACCGTGGTCTTCCAGGCCGACAACCGCGGCCGGGTCAGCCTCTACGCGTTGCCGATCGCCGGCGGCACGCCGCGGGTGGTGGTCGCGGGGGGCTCCGCCGGCGAGGCCGAGGTCACCGCGGACGGGCGCCTCGTCTTCGTGCTCGAGTCGCTGACCGCGCCGCCGGAGGTCGCGGTCGTCGACCTCGCCGGCGGCGAGCCGGAGCCGCTGACCGGCGTCGGCGAGCGGCTCGCCGACGTCGACATGGGCCACGCCGAGGACGTGACCTTCGCCGGCGCCGGCGGCGATCCCGTACAGATGTGGGTCTACTATCCGCCGGGCTTCGACCCGGAGAAGAAGTGGCCGCTGGTGATGCTGCTCCACGGCGGGCCCCACAGCGCCTGGGACGACTCGTTCCACTATCGCTGGTCGACCGCGCTCTTCGCCGCCCGGGGCTGGGTGATGGCGGCGGTCAATTTCCACGGCTCCACCGGCTTCGGCCAAGCCTTCGCCGAGTCCATCGTCGGCGCCCACGCCGACCAGCCCTTCGCCGACGTGATGCTCGCCACCGACCACTTGCTCGCCCGCGGCTTCGTGGACGAGCGGCGCGTGGCCGCGGCCGGCGGCTCCTTCGGCGGCTACCTGGCGGCGTGGATCCTTGGCCACACCGACCGCTACGCCGCCGTGGTCACCCACGCCGGCGTCTACGACCTGATGGCCCAGTTCGCCTCCGACTACGGTTGGAACCGCGAGGTCAACTACGGCGGCGCGCCCTGGGAGGACCCGGCGGCGGTCGACCGCCAGTCGCCGAGCCGCTTCGCCCGGCACTTCGCCACGCCCACGCTCATCCTCCACGGCGAGCTCGACTACCGGGTGCCGGTCACCCAGGGGATCAACCTCCACCACGTGCTCACCGCCAGGGGCGTGCCGTCGCGGATCGTGATCTTCCCCAACGAGAACCACTGGATCTTGAAGCCGCAGGCGGCCGAGGTGTGGTGGCGCGAGGTGGTCGGCTGGCTCGAGACCTACGTCGGCAAGGGGCCGAGCGCGTAGAATCCCCCGCGTGAACGCCCGAGCGCGCCTCACGCGCGCAGCCCTGCTCACCCTCCTGGGAGGCCTCGTCGTCCTCTTCTGGCTCGACCACCTGCGCCTGGCCCTCGACAAACAGTACGCCATCGACGAGTTCCAGTACGCCCACGGCGCCTGGCGGATCGCCCAGGGCGACGTGATCTACCGCGACTTCTTCGAGCACCACTTCCCGCTCGTCCACCAACTGATGGCCGCCGTCTTCCTCGCCGCCGGCGACGAGGATCCGAACGTCATCGTCTACCTGCGGCTGGCGATGCTGCCGTTCCTGACCCTCCTGGTCGCCGCCGCCGCCCTCGTCAACCGCGCCTACGGCTGGAGCGGCGCCGTCTTGACGGCGCTCGTCGTGCTCGCGGTGCCCACCCTGTCGATGATGGCCGTCGAGATCCGTCCCGACCCGCTGGCCTTCGCGCTCTTCCTCGCCGCCCTGGCCGTGCTCTACCTGCCGCGCCCCGGTCGGCGGTGGCGCGGCTTCTTGAGCGGCCTGCTCGCCGTCGCCGCGCTCTGGGGGACGCTCAAGGCCGCCTACTACGGCCTGATCTTCCCGGCGGCTCTGGCAGCGGATTTCCTGCGCCGGCGGGAGGACCGGGACGAGGACGGCTTCCTCCTCGGCCACCCCGTGGCCTTCCTCGCCGGCGGCGCCGCGGCGGCGTTGCCGATCGCCGTCTACCTGACCTGGACGGGGTCGTGGTCGGCCTGGTTCGAGTGGTCGATCCGCTGGTCCTTCGTCCACCAGCTCCACTACCCCGGCTTCTTCTGGACCCGCAACTTGACGCCGCTCCTGGCGCAGTCGTTCTGGCTCTTCCCGCTCGCCGCCGTGGGGATGGCCGCGACCTGGCGCTCGCGTCCCGCTCCGGGCTCGCCCGACTGGCTGCTCCTGGCGAGCGCCGCGACCACCCTCGCCTCTTTCGCCTGGCAGTCCGCGGCCTACCTCTACAGCCTCATCCCTTTCACCGCGGTGCTCTGCGTCTTCGCCGCCCGCGGCCTCGCCGCGTCGTTACGTTTCATGTGGAACGTCCGCGGCGCCGGCACGTTCGCGGCCGTCCTGCTGGTACTGATCGCCGGCGTCGAGCTGCGGCGGGCGCGCGCC
This sequence comes from Thermoanaerobaculia bacterium, assembly GCA_036397835.1. Lineage (GTDB taxonomy): Bacteria > Acidobacteriota > Thermoanaerobaculia > Multivoradales > J023 > DASWIG01. The sequence goes on along the minus strand of DASWIG010000413.1, from coordinate 592 downwards.
AACCTGGTCCAGCTCCGGGCCGTCGACAACGCGGCGCAGCACGCCCTGCTAGGCCGCGTCGGCGCCCTGACGCGGCCCGGCGAGCCGGTGCTCGACATCGCCGGCGGCCAGGTCACGCGTCCCTCCGTCCACTTCTTCTACTTCTTCGAAGCGGTGGTGCGCCAGCTCAGGCACGACGTCTTCGCCTACGAGCTGCCGCGCAGCCTGGTGGAGAAGGGCTGCATCGCCTACATGCCGAGCGAGCGCTTCGGCCGTCTGCCGGCGCCGCTGCGCCGCTTCCTGCTCGAGAACTACTTGCCCTACGACCGCGAGCTGTGGTTCTGGGGACGCCGCTACGCGGTGGACGGCGGCGAGCTCGCCGCGCGGTTCGTGGCGCCGCGCGACGGCCGCTACTTCGTATGGCCCCCGGAGCCGCCGCGGCGCGGCGAGCTGAGGATCGGCGAGCGGCTGGTGGCGTCGCCGGTCTTCGAGCTCGCCGCCGGCGACTACGGCGTCACCTACCGGGGCGAGCTCACCGAGCTTTTCCTCGTCTGGCTGCCGGCCGACGGGCGGCCTTTCGTGCCGCGTCCGGAGCTGCAGGCAGCCGTCCAAC
>DASWIG010000412.1:0-1702 GCA_036397835.1 Thermoanaerobaculia bacterium | reverse complement strand
GGGCTCGACGTCGATCAGGTCGATCTCACACTTGGTGCCCGCGGGGGCGCCATCCGGGCAAGACCAGCCGGGGGAAGAAAACTGAGCCCGGAAGGACGTGTGGAGCGGGACCGTTTCGGTGATCCTGACGGACTCGGTGGTAGTGCCGGCGTTCTCGATGGTGATGGCGTAGGTCAGGAGGGCGCCCGCCTGGGTGGAGAGGCCGCCGTCCGTCTTGTTGAAGGTGAAGGACTGTCCGTCAGCGGCGGAGGCGCAGACGGCGTAGACGCAGAGCAGGAGGAGGGAGAAAGAAGTCCTCTTCATGGCGATGCTTCCATTTCGAGAGAGTGGATGGATTTGAAATGGCGGACTCAGGCGGCCTGTGAGGAGCGCTCCCGCAGCCGGCGCTCGAGCAGCGGCACGAGGGTGCCCGGCTCGTCGGGGATCTCGGAGACGCCGAAGTGCGCGAGGATGGCGGCCACGAGGGCCACCGGCACCTGGATGAGGCCGTTGTCGCCGGCGGTTGCCGGCTTGGCCGGGGGTTTGGCCGGGGCGGCCAGGCGCGCCTGGAGGTTGCGGGCCGCGCGCCGGGTGATGGGCTCGGCGGGATGGGCGGCCCGCAGCAGGCGCCGCACCCTCTTGGGGTGGTCGGCCCCGAGCGACAGGAGGATCAGGAGCGCTTCAGGGCTGCGGATCGTCCCGGCCTGGCAGGCCCTACGCAGGTGGGCGCGGACCCTGGCCTCCGGCCCCTCCTCGTCGAGCTCGGCGGCGAAGGCCTCCTCGATCTTGAGAGCGCGGTTGAGCAGCGTCGCGTCGAGGCCGTAGGCGGCGGCGAAGCTCTTCTGGTCCTCGATCTGGGAAAGCCGGAAAGCGCGGGCGTAGGCCGCGGCCTTGTCGATGGGGTTCAAGGGGTTGTAGACGTTCTCGCCGATCTGCTGTAGCAGGAGCCTGGCGCGGTCGAAGAGCGCGCCCTCGGGAAGGATGCGCGCCGGGACGGTGGCGCGCTTCAAGTGACGCAGGGCGAGGGTGCGCCGCTCCCCCATCAGCAGGACCCAGCTCTTGCCGGGGGGCAGGGTCTCGTCGGGGAAGGGCTCGCGGAGGACGACGGGGTTGATGAGGCCGCTCGCGCGGATCTCGCCAGCGAGCTCTTCGATGCCGTCCTCGACGCCGCTCTGGCGCGGCTGCTGTGGGTCGCGGGCGATCGCGTCGAGCTCGACCTCGGTGACGGCGAGTCGGGCGATCTCTTCGGGAATGGAGCGTGGAGCTTCTCTCATGAGGGGTCCTCCTTCAGCGGGAGTAAGGCCCGACGAGCTCGACGTCGGAGTGGACGCGGATGTAGATGGGGCTTCCCGCCTCGAGGGTCAGCCTCGGCGGGGCGCTGAGGGTCCGGTCGGCCCAGCGGCCGATGACGGTCTCGGCGGTCTCGGCACCTTCCTGGGCAGTGGAGCCGGCGATCGTGAGCGAGCCCTCGGGCTGGGCGGCGCGCACCGCCACCGAGGTGGCGATCGCGGCCAGGGCGGCGCCGGTCTTGGCGCCGCCCCGGCTCCTGCGCCGGGCGTCGGGCAGACCGCCCGTCGCGTCGGTCGACGGCTCGCCCGGCAGGGTGGCGAGCGAGCCGTCCGGGAAGTAGAAGTCGGTCCAGGTCAGCTCGAGGCCGCGCTGGCGCTGGCGCGCCGCGGCGACGTGGCCCACTGCACGGGTACCGATAGGGATCAGCACCCGG
>DASWIG010000411.1:0-7849 GCA_036397835.1 Thermoanaerobaculia bacterium | reverse complement strand
TCATGGGGCGCTACCGGATCTTCGGCCTGCCCACGGTGATGGTGGTCGACCGCGGGGGTCAGGTGTCGTTCCTGCGCACCGGCCTCACCGACGTGCCCACCCTGCGCCGGGAGATCGCCAAGGCCGCCGACGCCTGAGATCGTCGCCGCGTCTCCGTCCGCCGCTTCTCCGCGCGCATCAGGAGCCACGCCGGGCTGGCGACCGCCAGCACCACGAGGATCACCAGTCCCAGGTCGTCGAGCAGCCGCACCGCCGCCGCTCCGGACAGAGCGTAGAGGAACGAGGCGGGCAGCGAGCCGAGGAGGGTGGCCGTGGTCATCTCCGCCCAACTGACGGCGGAGGTCCCGGCCAGGATGGCGACCGTCTCCGCCAGCACGGGGATCGGCCGCGACGCCACGATCGCGAGCCCGCCCCAGCTCTCGAGCATGCCGCCGACGCGCTCGCGCTCCTTGGCGGGGACCCAACGCGCCAGCAACGGCCCGCCGCGGCGGCCGACGTAAAAGCCCAGCCAACCGGCCCCCAGGCTCCCGAGCAGGGAGAGGAACGTCCCCGTCACGACGCCGAAGACCGCGCCGTGGGCGATCATGATCAGGCTCGAGGGAACCGGGATCAGGACGTCGGCGATCAGCAGGCCGACTCCGGTCGAGGCCCCCACCCAACCGCCGTAGCCCAACCACGGCCGGGGATCCGTCAGGACCGGGATCTCGAGCGCCTCGGCCAGGGCGAAGAGCCCCAGCAGCAGGGCGACCATGACGGCGACCAAGAGCAGGTAGAAGCGCATCGTCCCGGACCGGCACGGAGTTCACGGAGATCGTCTCGGGGAGGATACAGGGGCCGGCTCCCGCCTGCAAGGAGTAGAATGGCCGGGTCCCGACTCACGCCCGCAAGGAGACCGCATGACCCTCGCCCAAGGCGCCTCCGGCTCGCTCTGTTGCCTTCTGCTCCTGCTCGTTCCCGCCGCGACGACGGCCCAGGACCCGCCCCAGTCCGAGACCGATGACGGCTCGGAGGCGGCCGCCGCCGACTCGCGGCAGGCGGGACGGCCCGTTTTCGTCGAGGAGCTCAGCGTGACCGCCCGCGCCCGCGAGGCCGGAGGCGGCGCGGTCACGGTCATCGACCGCGCCGCCATCGAGGCCTCGAACGCGCGCACCGTGGCCGAGCTGCTGGGCCAGGCGGCCGGCGTCCAGGTGCTCTCGTTCGGCGCCCGCGGCGGCCGGAGCACGGCGCGCATCCGCGGGGGCAACGCCAATTTCACCCTCGTCATGCTGGACGGGATCCCCCTCAACAACCCCACCGACCTCGAGGGCGGGACCTTCAACCTCGCCTCGCTTCCGCTGAGCCACGTCGAACGGATCGAGGTGATCCGCGGCCCCCAGTCCTACTTCTTCGGCTCGAGCGCGATGGCCGGAGCCGTCAACGTCGTGAGCCGGCGGGGCGAGAGCGTAAAGCCGCGCGTCCAAGCCGAGCTCGAGGCCGGGCACGCCTCGCTCCTGCGCTCCGCCGCCGCGATCTCGGCCGCCGCCGGCCGCGGCGACTATTTCTTCGGCGTCGTCTGGGAGGAAGAGAAGGAACGGATCGCCGAGGAGAGCTTCGAGCAGCTCAACGTCCAGGGCAACTTCTCGGTGCCGCTGGGCGAATCGACCCTCCGGCTCACCGGACGCTACACGGACTGGCAGGCCGACGACTACCAGGAAGCCTCGGGAGGGCCGGTCTTCGGCACCGGGGAGCTCCGGCGCTCGGACCACCGCCAGGGGTCCCTGGGCCTGCGGTGGCGCAACGGCGGCGGCGGACGCTGGCGGCACGGCTTCTCCGGCTCGGCCGACCGGCAGCAGGCCGAAATCGCCAGCCCCGGGGTCGCGCCCCTGGTGCCGCCTTCGGTCGAGGACACGACCTACACGCGCCTGCGCCTGGGCTGGCTGACGGCGGTCGAGCCCCGCGCGGGCCTGCGCGTCCGCATGGGGGCCGACGTCGAGCGCGAAGAGGGCGAGAACGACAGCGTGCTGCTGCTGCCGCCGTTTCTCGGCGGCGCGCTCAGCGGGGACTATCACCTGGAACGGACCACCCCGGCGGCCTTCGTCGAGACCGCGGCCGAGCGCGGCGGCTTGGTGGTCGAGGCGGGTCTGCGGGCCGACCTGCCGGAGCACTCGGGCCCCGAGTGGAGCCCACGGATCGGACTCGGCTACCGCTTCGCCGACTCCGGCGTGCTGCTGCGCGGGAGCTGGAGCCAGGCCTTCAAGCTGCCGAGCTTCTTCGCCCTGGCGAGCCCGCCGGAGCTGGGCGGCAACCCGGACCTGCTCCCCGAGAAGAGCACCGGCGTGGACCTCGGGGTCGCGCTGGAGAGCCGCTCCGGAGCCGTGTCGGCGGCCCTCACCCTCTTCCACAACCGCTACCGGAACCTGATCGACTTCGACTTCGATCTCTTCCTCCACGTCAACCGGTCGACGGTCGAGGCCGACGGCGTCGAGCTCTCCGCGCGCTGGAAGCCGGCCGGCGCGGTCGCGATCGGCGCCGACCTCTACTGGCAGGACCTCGAGGATCCCGGCTCGGACCGGCCGCTGCTCAACCAGCCGGAATGGATCGCCGCCGCGCGGCTCGAATGGACCCCGGAAAGGTCGCTGCGGGTGTGGCTGGAGGGCAGGTCCACGGGGGGCAGCCCGGACGTCCAGATCCCGGTGCCCGAGCGCGGCGCCGTCGACGCCTACGCCGTCTTCAACCTCGCCGCGACCTGGCGCTGGAGCCCGCGCTGGCAGCTCCGGGCCCGTCTCGACAACCTGACGGACGAGGACTACGAGCACTTCGTCGGCTTCCCCGAGCCGGGGCGCTCGCTGCGGGTGGGGGTGTGGTACGGGGCGCGGTGAGCCGCCCCTCGCCTACCCGTCCGGGCCGCGTCCAGCCAGTCGCGCGGCTGGAGGAACTCGGCCAGCCGCGCCTCCGGCGAGCCGGGCTGCGGCCGGTAGTCGTAGCGCCAGGCGACGCGCGGCGGCAGCGAGGCCAGGATCGACTCCACCCGCCCCTCGCTCTCGAGCCCGAAGCGGGTGCCGCGGTCGTAGAGCAGGTTGAACTCCACGTAGCGGCCGCGGCGGTAGAGCTGGAACTCGCGCTCGCGCTCGCCGTAGGGCGTGGCCTTGCGCCGCTCCAGGATCGGCAGGTACGCCGGCAGGAAGTGGTCGGCCACGCTGCGCACGAAGGCGAAGCAGCCGGGGAAGTCGGGCTGCGCCAGGTCGTCCCAGAACAGGCCGCCCACGCCGCGCGTCTCGCGGCGGTGCTTGAGGTAGAAGTACTCGTCGCAGTTTTTCTTGAAGCGCGGGTAGAGGCCGGCGCCGAACGGCTCGCAGGCGGCGCGCGCCGTGGCGTGCCAGTGCACGGCGTCCTCCGCGAAGCCGTAACAGGGAGTCAGGTCGAAGCCGCCGCCGAACCACCACGCCGGCGGCGCGCCGCGGCGGCGCGCCACGAAGCAGCGGAAGTTGGCGTGGGTGGTGGGGGCGTAGGGGTTGCGCGGATGGACGATGAGCGACACCGACACGGCCGCGAACGACGCGCCGGCCAGCTCGGGCCGGCGCTCGCTGGCGGCGGCGGGGAGGCGCTGCCCCACCGTGTGCGAGAAGTTCACCGCCGCGCGCTCGAGCACCGGCCCGTCGCTCAGGACGCGGGGCCGCGCCAGGCCGCCGCGCTCGCCCTCGAAGACGTCCTCCGCGAAGGACGCCTCGCCGTCCTGTTCCTCCAGCGCGCGGCACACCCGGTCCTGGAAGGTGAGGAAGAAGGCGCGCACGGCGTCGACGTCGACGTCTCGATTCTGGCTCATCGGCGGCTCGTCGGGCTCGTCGGTTCCAACGTGGCGCATTCTACGACGACGCTGGCACCGCCTTCGCACTCAGAGCCCCCCTTTAAGAAAGGGGGGTTGGGGGGATTTGGCCGACGAAGTCGGCCTCCTCACGCGCGGCCGGAGGGTGGATTGACAACGTCGTCCCCGCCGGACACGATGGGGACGATGCTGTCACAACAGGCCCACGGCCCCCGACTCCGGCTGCTGCTGGCGCTCGGCGATTCGGCGAGCCTCGCCCTGGCGTTGTGGTGGGCGCACCTGGCGCGTTTCTCGCCGCAGAGCCTGCACCCCAAGTGGGAGCAGCTTCTGGAGACGCCCGGGCTCGTGCTCTGGGCCGTGGCGAGCTGCTGGGGGCTCGCCACGGCGGCGGAGCTCTACGAGGGCGCCGTGGTCAACCGCTTTTCGGCGACGGCGGTGCGGGCCGGCGCGGTGGTCGTCCTGTGGTCGGCGGGCCTGGTGCTGGCCTCGTACCTGTGGCCCCCGTGGCGCTTCGGGCGCGGCCTGCTGACGCTGACCGCGCTCTTCCTGCTGCCGCTCATGCTCGTCCATCGCCGGGTGCTCGCCTCGTGGCTGCGGCGGCGCAACCGCCGGAGCGTGCTGGTGGTCGGCGATCCGGCCACGGCGGCGGCCTTCTGCCGCCAGCTCGAGACCTACACCTCCTCGCCGTGGGAGCCGGTCAACGGCGCCCAGCTCCCGCCGCGCGCCGTCCAGGGAAGAGTCGAGGAGCTCGGCGCCCGCTTCATCGTGGTGGCCGGCTCGCACCCGGAGTCGCGCGCCGACTTCGGAACCGAGCTCGGCGTGCTCCACCAGTCGGGCGTCCCGGTGGTCTCCGAGGTGGACGTGTGGGCGTGGTTCGAGGAGCGGCTGCCGCTCGACTCCATGTCGCCGGAGCTCGCGCTCCACCAGCACGGTTTCGGCCCCGTCCACTGGGACGCCTTCCACCGTCTGACGGGCGTCCTCGACCTCGTGCTCGCCGCCGTGCTGCTGGTGGCGAGCCTGCCGTTCTTCGCCCTGGCGGCGCTGGCCGTCCTGGCGGCCGACGGAGCGCCGGTGATCTACCGGCAGGAGCGGGTGGGACGCTTCGGGCGCCGCTTCACCATGCTCAAGCTGCGCACCATGCGGCGCGACGCCGAGGCCGCCGGCCCGAGCTTCGCCGCGGACGGCGACCCCCGGGTGACGCCGCTGGGCCGGCTGCTGCGCCGGCTGCGGATCGACGAGCTGCCCCAGCTCGTCAACGTGCTGCGCGGCGAGATGTCGATGGTGGGCCCGCGGCCCGAGCGTCCCGAGTTCGTGGCCGAGCTGGCGCGCAAGATCCCCTTCTACACCTTCCGGCTCGCCGTGCGTCCCGGATTGACCGGCTGGGCCCAGGTCAACACCGCCTACGCCCGCGACCTCGAAGGCCAACGCCGCAAGCTCGAATACGACCTCTATTACGTCCGCCAGCCGTCGCTGCGCCTCTACCTGCTGGCGCTGCTGCGCACCGCGAGCGCCGCGCTGGTGGGCTCGCGGCGACCGGCGCCGAGCGCCTCAGGCGCGCCCCTCCACCGCGCCGCGCAGCAACGCCTCAAATGACGCCGCGACCCGCTCCAGGTCGTGCCGCTGCCGCAGCCACTCCCAGGCGCGGCGGCTCTGCGCGGCGGCGGCCCGGCGGTCGTCGAGCAGCCGCACGACCTCGCCGGCGAAGGCCTCGGGGGCGTCGGCCACCGCCACGGCGTCGCCGTCGATCGCGTCGAGCCCCTGGCGTCCCCAGCTCGTGGTGACGACGGGCACGCCGTCGGCCATCGCCTCCAGAGTCTTGATCGGCGTTCCGGAGCCGGAGCCCAGGGGGACGACGGCCACGGCCGCCGCGCGCCGCAGCGCTCCGAGGTCCGCGGGCTCGGCATGGAGCTCGACGCCCGGCAACGCCGACAGCCGGCGGATGGGTCGCGCCGGCCGGGCCCCGGCCAGGCGCCAGACCGCTGCGGGCCGAAGCTCGCGGATCCGTGGCCAGACTTCGGCCGCGAACCACACGGCGCCGTCGACGGTGGGAAAATAGCCGAGGTTGCCCGAGAGCAGGACGACGTCGCCGCCGGGCGGCGCGGGCGGGTCCGCGGGCACGCTGACGCCGAAAGGCACGACGTGGACTTTCGAAGCGAGCTCGGGGGCGCCGTCGACGAGCGAGCGGCGGTCGCGCTGGCTGACCACGGTGGCCGCCGACAGGCACGCGGCCAGCCGCCGGTCCCAGGCGGCGACGCGCCGCGCCTCCCAGCGCAGCAGCGGCGCCAGCAACCGCTGGCGGCGGGCGCGGTTCTCGAAGTTGAGCGCCAGGCTGTCGACGAGGTCGATCACCGTCGGGACGCCCGCTCCGGGGACGCCGCAGTCCGGCTCGGCGAGCCAGCCCACCCGCGACAGCACGGGGACGACGACGTCGGGACGGAAGCGCTCGCGCTCGTCGTCGAAGGCGCGGCGCAGCCGCGTGGAGACGTGGAGCGCCACCTGACCGGGGAGACGGACCGCGCGCGGCAACGCCGCGATCGTCGCCAGCCGGGAGACGGGCACCGCGCGTCCGGCGACGCCCGGGGGAAAGCTCGAAGCCTGGAAGCCCGGCGGCGTCAGCGCCACCACACTGAGCTCGTGGCGTCGTCCCAGCTCGCGGACCCAGCCCGCCGTCCGCGCCTGGTCGCCGCGACGGCTGGGCCAGGGGGGGCGGGCGGTGACGAAGAGGATGCGCATCGGAAAGCGGGAGCTCCGTTCCGGGATAGAATCTACACCGGACCAGGAGGAGCATTCCCGCGGATGCCGCCGTCATCGAAGACGTTGAAGAAGACCGGGAGCCTGAAAATTCCCCCACCGGCCTCAGCACGTGACGCTCACGCTGCCGCGAGGTCCCCAACGCCCTCAACGCGTCGCGCTGAGGCTTGTGGGGAGCTCGCGAGGCCGTCAACGCGTCGCGTTGAGGCTTGTGGGGAGCTCGCGAGGTGGCCAACGCATCGCGCTGAGGCTTGTGGGAGCTCGCGAGGTGGCCAACGCGTCGCGCTGAGGTTGTGGGGAGCTCGCGAGGTGGCCAACGCGTCGCGCTGAGGTTGTGGGGAGCTCGCGAGGTCGCCGGCTCACCTCGTTGACCAGCCAAGGACGAGACCTCGATCCCCGGTAGCGGAAGGTCTCGGTGACCACGACCTCGAGGTCGAGGTCGAGGCCGTAGGGAGCAACGCGGACGTCGATCCTGATAATGAAACCACTCGTGAACGCGAATACAGTATATCGCGCAGGGATCCGTGACGTTCGGCACTATTGGGGGGTCGAACGGGCCGAATGGGTGCGAAATGCACCATCCATCTTGGTAGCAGGCATTCCCGGAAATCACAAATGATCCGATAATGCCTTCCAGCGGCACCCCTATGTCAAGCTTGAAGACTTGGTTGTCAGCGCTGGCTATGGACGCCAGGATCTCATCCTGGTCGCAGCAGTTGGTATCCGGCCTGTTGCCCCATGGCCCGGATTGGAATGTCACGACAGACTCAGCCGAGCCTCCCGCCGGCTCGAATTCGAGCGTCGCCTCCCGATCCGCGAAATCGTGCGTGTAGCGTGCCACCTCGCCCCCAGGATACCCGATCTCGGTCCGGTTCCCGTTCTCGTCGTAGGCGTAGGTGAGCTCGCCGTCCTGGACGGTCCGGCCGAAGCGGTCGTACTCGTAGTCGACGCTCAAGCCGTCGCGGGTGATCGCCGTCAGCCGGCCCTGGGAGAACGTCACGCCCGGATCGTCGTAGGTGTAGGTAATGTCGAGCGCCGGATCCGGGTAGTCGACGAGGATCACCCGGTCCGCCGCGTCGTACGCCCGAGTCACCGCCACCGAGCGGGCGTCGGTGGTCGACGCGAGCGAGCCGTGCGCGTCGTAGGCGTGGGTCGTCACCGACGGGCGAGACGTCATTAGATCGCTGCCGTCGCAGTCGTAGTCGGTCAGTGATCCGCCTGCATAGACGATCGCGCCTTCTTCAACGCCCTCGCAACCGCGGACAGGGGAACTTCGGCTGTCTCTCGCTCTTGAAG
>DASWIG010000410.1:0-2186 GCA_036397835.1 Thermoanaerobaculia bacterium | reverse complement strand
GCGCGCAGCGTCGCGGTCAGGCGGTCGACGTTCTCGGGATCGGTGCGGAAGACGAAACGCTCGAAGCTGTCCTGCTCGTACTCGACGCTGGCCTTGAGCCGGCGTCCGAGGTGCCAGCCCACGCCCAGCACCACGCCCTCGGCGTCGCGCTCGACGGCGACCTGGGGCGCGTCGGTGGTGCGCCGGTAGTCGACGTCGCGGCCGGCGTCGGCGAGGCCGGCCCACACCGACCAGCGCTCGCGCCGGTGCTCGATCTCGACGCGGGTCGACGTGTCGGTCACGTCGAAGAGGGTGCGCTCGTCCAGCGGCTGGGGGATCTCGGTGAAATCGCCCTGGGCGTTGGTCAGGCGTAGGACCTGGGCGCCGAGCAGGGCCGCGTCCTGGGCGCGGTCGCGGTGGTCGCCACGCAGCCGCAGGATCCATTGCGGCGCCAGGCGCACCGCCACCGCCAGGTGGCCCGCCAGGGTGTCGAACGACGCCGAGCCCAGGAGGTCGTCGGCGAACTGCACGCGTCCGATCCGGTCCTCGTCGACGCCGAAGGTGGTCGAGGTCTCGCCGGTCACGTCGAGCTCCGCGGGGCTCCACAGGAGCGCGCCCGTCACCTCGACGCGGTCGTTGCCCCAGGCCGCGGCCAGGCGGCTGATCGGCAGGTCGTGGTCCTCGCGGCGGTCGTTGGCGGCGTCCACGAAGAAGTTGGGGTTGTCGCCGTCGAGGTTCAGCGGCTGCGCCGCGAACCAGTCGTTGCGGCGCTCGAGCTGGCCGAAGCTCTGCTCGAAGATCAGCTTCACCGGGAGCGTGCGCGTCTCGAGCCGCAGCGACGCCTCCCGGCGCGTCTCGTCGAGGTCGACGCCCAGGAGGTAGAGCGTCCGGAGCTCGCGGAAGGGCTGGGTGATCAGGCCGCCGCGCTCGACGTAGGAGAGGCCGAGGGAGAGGCGCGCGGGCTCCCAGCCGTCCCAGGTCACCTCGGCGCGCCAGCGGGTGACGTCCCAGTCGTCCCGGCGCAGGCCGAGCTCGGTCTCGGCGAGCTGGAAGAACGACTCGGTGCGCCGGTACTCGAGCTCGAAGCGCCAGTCGCTGGGGGCCCTCCAGGTCACCTTGGCGGCCTGCGACGGCTCGGCGCCGCCGAAGCCCCAGCCGCGGAGCTCGAATTCGCTGCCGTTCTCGCCGCGGTGGCTCAGCTCCAGCGCTTCGAGGAGGAAACCCTCGTCGAGGTTGAGCTGCGACCGGAAGCTGGCGTCGCTGCCGTCCTCGCTCTGGGCGACCCAGGCGGCCGTGAGCGCCACGTTCCAGCCCTGCCCGGCCGCCGCGGCGGCCGTCAGCAACGCCGCGAGGCCGAGGCCCAGGGCTTGCGGTGCGGATTTTGCGTTCATCAGGCTTCTCGTTGAGCGGTTCGTCTTGGGGATGATGTTACAGGGGAGACTGACAAAGGCTCGCCGTTCAAAGGGCTAGTGGCATGACGACGGTCGGGGAGTAGCGGGCCTGCCCTTTCGGGTAGGTACCGTTCCCGGCGCCACGTTTCCGCGGCGAAGCCGCGGATCGGCAGGCACAGCCTGCCCTACAAGAGCCTGGCACATTCGGGGACGGACTTCTGCGCCGCAGCACTAGCTAGTGGTTTTCACCGCCGGAAAGTTTCTTTCCTACGGATTCGCCTGACAGGGCCTCCGGAGCCCTCCTATCCTCACTCGCGTCGCCACCGACGGCCCGCACGGCCCGGTGCGACGGACCGAGGACCACGGGCGCCGGACAGGAGTTTTCGCCAACCCGAAAGTTTCTTTCCTACGGATTCGCCAAACAGACCGCCAGAAGCGCTCCGTATCCTCGCTCGCGTCGCCACCGACGGCCGCCTGGGCCGAACCGAAAAGGAAGGAAGACCATGAGCGAGAGACCGAACCAGCACCGAGCACTCGGGACAGCCTCCGCGTCCACCACGAGGCGTTCCGAGCCCGTCGAGACGGCGGAAATCCTGGCGAATGACGTCCCGAACACACCGGCACGGCCGATGACCGCGAAATCGGGCGAATCGAAGCCCTCGGGAAGGGACGATGCGCGGGCGCGTCACGTCCCGAAGCCTTCCAGTCGTGACGATTCGCGGATCGGCCCCGTCTCGAAGCCTTCGGAAAGCCTCGTTTCGGAAATCGGCGCGTCCCGAAGCCTTCGGAAGGCGAGGATCCGCGAATCCTGGCGTG
>DASWIG010000409.1:0-11548 GCA_036397835.1 Thermoanaerobaculia bacterium | reverse complement strand
TTCGGCGAGCTTGCCGGCGGCGAAGCGGCTCTCGGCGTCGTGAAAGATCCGGGCCAGCTCGCGCATCGCGGGCTTGGGATCCTCGCCCCATGGGGACTTTTCGGGAAAGCTGCGGTTCAGGTAGTGATCGGAAAAGAGGGCTCGGTTGTTGAAGAGCTCCTCGGACCAATACGCGACGGAGTAGGCGGCGAGGATTTTCTGATCCTGCGCCAGGCTGTCGGCCTCGGTCCAGCGCAGCCGCCGCAGGACGCGCAGGCCGACCCGGTGGGGATTGCGGCGGTGGATGGTCAGGATCCGTGGCCGCAGGCGGACCCGTTCCGGGCCGCGGGGGCTCGCCGGGGATCCGCCGCCGCTGAGGTCGAGCAGGTCGTGAGGGGTTGGGGCATCCGTCTTGGGGGCTGAGCTCATCGAGGCAGGCTTCCGGGGTCGATGGCCGCGAAACTACCACACGCCTGTCGCCGGCACCGCGAGCCTGTCCCGAGGACGTGGGCGACGCTCACTGATCCGCGCCCGGGCCGAGGAGATCGTCGGCGGCGCCCCGAGCCCGGACCGCCCCGCGCGTCCCGGCTCCCGGCACGGCGAAGCAGGAGCAAGGAGCCGATTCTATCTCATGGAGCGGCCGGGCCGTGACCCGCGGCCCCCTCGACCTCGGACCGGATGTGCCGCAGCACGCGGAGATGGATCGCGTGGATCATCGCGTCCGACCACAGGGTCCAGTACGCCTCGGGGAAGAGCGAGAGGTCGTACCACGTCGTCCCCTCCAGGACCGTCCCCCCGCCCGCGCTCGGGCTCAGGCGGAACTCGCCCCGGTGGACGCGGATCGAGCCCTCGAGGTGGTTGATGCGCACGTAGGGGTAAGGGCTGAGCTCCCTCAGGGGCTCCGGCTGGCTGGCGACGTCGAAGGCGAGGCGGCGGGGCTCGTCCCACACCGTGATGGGCTCGACGAAGGCGCCGGTCGAGAACTCGCAGTAGCGCACCGCGCCGACGCCGCGGCCGAGGATTCGCGCCCGCGTCGGGTGGGCGATGCCGAGGCGGAACCACAGCTCTTCGGGCGGCGCCAGGGTCTCGAACGCCACGAGATGCGTCCACACGGCGGCCGGCGGCGCCGCGACCTCGATCCGGGTGGTGACGCTGTGCTCGCGTTCGTTCCGGAATTGAGGCTCGGCCCAGGCGGCGAGAGGAAGAACGATCAGCAGCAGGACGACGGGCGAGGGCTCGGCGCGCGGCCCTACGGCGACGAAGCGGCCGATCAGGGCGCCGAGGACGGCGAGCGGCAACGCCAACGGCATGGCCATGACCAGGCAGAGGGCCCCCTCGACCGCGAAGAGCAGGAGCGACGCCCCGCCGATGGCCACCGACGCCATGGCGAGACCGAGGGTCGACCCGAGCGTCCGTGTCTCGCTGGCGTTGTAGCCGAAGCCCGTCACCACGCCCATGGCGAACGGCGTGCCGGCGAAGAGCACGATGCCGAGGTTGGCGAGGCCGAAGATCCCGACGAGAACCATGACGATCATCAGGAGGAGGGCGGCGCCGAGCGCGCGCAGCCCGGCGGCGCGCCGCGCCGGCGCCGCGGGATGCTCGTACAATGGCGGCGGCGCCGTCGGCGGCAGGCACAGGGCGACCATGACCAGCAGATTGACCAGCGGCAGGCAGAAGAAGAGCCCGACCCACGGCGAGAGCCCGGCGTCGGCGGCCCGCCGCACCGACATCGCCAGACCGATCCAGGCGAACGGCAGTGCCCACGCCATGAGGGCGCGGATCGCCCACATCGGCACGTCGTCCGTGAGTCGCTCCAGGCTCAGGTATTCCCAGGGCGTCCACGGCCGGCCCGTCGCCAGGTAGAGCACCATCAGGTCGACGCTGACCTTCACGGCCATGAGGGTCAGCCCGACGAAGGCGTAGGTGCGGCGGTCGACGGGCCGGGTGAGGCCGAAGAGGAGCTGGAAGAGGGCGCGCATCGGCGCTCCAGTATACGCGGCCCGGCCTCGGCGGCGATGCGTTGAGCGGGGCAGGGTCCTGTATCAGAGAATGGGTACTGACCCGAGCCGCCGCCGGTAATTGCGCCTGGGGGGGGCGGCTCAGCCGTGGATCCGCACGTCGACGTAATCGGGGAACGGCTGGATGTTCCGGAGGTCGTTCTCGAGCACCACCACGTCGCCGTGACGCTCGACCTCCTTGAAGCCGGCGAAGCGGTAGGTGACTTTCATCAGCCGGTTGCGTCCGGTGTCGCGGAAGGCCGCCCGCAACCGCGCGCCGGCCTCGCGCGCCATCGACATGACGTGGCTCAGGAGGATGGTGCCGACGCCGCGCGACATCACCCGGCACGACATCAGCACCAGCCGCACAGTCCACACCTCGGCGCCGAGCTCGACCAGGGCGAGCCCGATCTTGCCGTAGGTGCCGTACCTGTCGTCGAGGCTCGCCACCAGGAGGAGGTGGTCGTCCGCCCTGAGGAAGGCTTCGAGCTCCTCGTAGGAATAGGTCACGCCGGTCGAGTTGAGCTGGTTGGTGCGCACCGTGAGCTCCTCGGCCCGTTTCAGGTCCTCCTCCCGCGCCGGGCCGAGGGTGAAGACCATGCCGAGGGTGGCGAGGAACTCCTCGTCGGGGCCCTGGAACTCGTCCTGGGCCTGGTTGCGCGCAACGTCGGCCTGGTACATCGCGCGGCGAATGGCCGATTCGTCGGTGACGAAGCGCGGCATGAGCTCCGGGCGCTCGAGCAGGTTGGCGAGCTCGCCGGCGTCGTAGGTCAGCACCTCGGGCAGCGCGTGAGCGACCTCGTCACGCTCGAAGGGCTGGTCGTCGACGAAGGCGACGGCGTCGAGCCCGATGTTGATCGACTCGGCGATCTTCCTGATGCCCGAGGACTTGGCGGACCAGCCGATCTGGGGGTAGAGGAAGTACGTGTCGAGGCCCAGCTCCCGGAGCTTGGCCAGCGCCATGTCGGGGTCGTTCTTGCTGGCGATCGAGTGCAGGATGCCGCGCTCGTCCAAGGCCGTCAGGGTCTCGACCGCCGCGGGTCGCGGGCGCACTTCGTCGCCTTCGATCAGAGTGCCGGCCCACAGGGTCTCGTCGAGGTCCCAGACCAGGACTTTGACGGCGCGCGGCTTCGCCGCCGCAGGCGCGGCGTCAGACGGCGGCACTGGCGGTCTTCCTCTCGATCAGTCCGTCGATCTTGGCGATGCTGCGGAAGTTGTCGAGATCGAGGTCGTCGTCGTCGATGGTGATCCGGAACTCCTTCTCGACGAAATTCACGAGCTGCATCGCCAGCAACGAATTGACGAAGCCGAGCGCGAAGATGTCCTCTTCGTCCCGGAGCTCGTGATTGCGGAAGTAGCGCGAGAGGAAGTCCTTGATCTTGGCCTTGCGATTCTCGTCCATGCCGTCGGTCCTCGCCGGTTTCAAGCCGGAGGTTCGTAGTCGTAGAAACCGCGCCCGCTCTTGCGGCCCAGGAGGCCCGCGTACACCATCTTCTTGAGCAGCGGACAGGGGCGGTACTTGTCGTCGTTGTAGCTCTCGTAGAGCACCACGAGCGAGTCGAGGATCGTGTCGAGGCCGATCAGGTCGCCGGTCTCCAGCGGTCCCATCTTGTGGCCGAAGCAGGTCTTGAACAGGCGGTCGACGTCCTCGGCCGGAGCGACCTGGTCCTGGACCACGAAGATCGCCTCGTTGATGGTCAGCATCAGGACCCGGTTCGACACGAAGCCCGGCATGTCCCGGACCACGATGCAGTCCTTGCCCATGCCGGCGAGGAACTGCTTCGCCGTCGCCAGGGTCTCCTCGGAGGTGTGGAAGCCGCGGATGACCTCCACCATCGGCTTCAAGGGCACGGGGTTCATGAAGTGCATGCCCACGACCTGGCTCGGCCGGCCGGTGAGCGAGCCCAGACGGGTGATCGAGGTGCACGAGGTGTTGGCCGCGAACACGGCGCGCCGGGGGCAGATCGCGTCGAGCTGCGGGTAGACCCGGGCCTTGACCTCCCACTTCTCCACCACGTTCTCGACCACGAAGTCGACGTCGGCGAGGTCGCCGTAGTCGGTGGTGAAGCGGATCCGGCCGAGGGCCTCGCCGGCGCTCTCGGTCCTTTCGCTCTTCTTGAAGAGGCCCTGAACGCGGATCGACTGCCGGATGTCGGCCCGCGCCCTCTCGAGCTGCTCGTCGCCGAGGTCGACCAGGATCACCTGGTGACCGGTCTGGGCCAGGTTCTGGGCGACGCCGGCGCCCATGACGCCGGCCCCGACGACTCCCACCAAGTTGAGGTCCATCGGCTCTCCCCCTCGTTTCGCGTTGGCGCGGCACGAGACCTGAACGGACGAGCTCAGTGTCCCGATCGCCCCCGAGGATACCAGATTCGCGCCCGTCACGTCTTCACCTCGACCGGCGCCTCGAGAAATCCCCCCAACCCCCCTTTCTTAAAGGGGGGCTCAGAGTCCCTCAGTCAGGTTCCCCCTTTAATGAAAGGGGGTTAGGGGGGATTTCCCGGCAGACGAAGTCTGCCGGAGGGCCGGTTGAGGGTTTCCGGCCGGTCCTCTAGTTCTCCACCCGCAGCTCGCCCATACTCCCCCTGACGTTCAAGGTCAAGAGCGGAGCGTCCGCCGGCAGCCCGCTCTCGTCGTGGTGGTCGACGTACTTCTCGCCCATCCCGACGCTGGCGCGGCTGATCTCCACCCGGGCGGTCTTCGGCAGCCACAGGCGGCACTCGCCCATGCTGAAGCCGACGTCGACGGTGGCGTCGCGCCGCCACGGACCCGCGAGGTCGACGAGGAGCTCGCCCATGCCGTGGTCGACGGTGACCGTCCGCGGGCTGGCTTCGCCCAGCCCCCGCACCTCCAGGTTCCCCATCGAGCCGTCGAGCCGGAAGTCCTCCATCGGCACCGGCGTCGGCTCGCGGAATTCGAGGAAGTGGTCGCCCGCGCTCATCTCGAGGTCCACGTTCTCGACCCACAGGCCGCCGAGGTCGATCTCCGACTCCCCCATGCCGATCTTGCCGACGATCGAGACCGGATGCCCGCGCGGGATGATCACGTCCACCTGGTTGCGGTTGCTGCTGCCGCCGCCGCGGAAGAGCAGGCCGAGCCAGCCCCCTCTGGCGCCGAAGGAGACGTCGTAGGTCCAGGTGCCGTCTTCGCTCTCGTTGAAGGACTCGGTCAGGTTGAAGACGTTGGCGTCGTAGTCGGCCTCGATGCGGATCGGCTCGCCGGGAGGCCCGGGCCGGATCGTGAACTCGCCCATCCTGAGGTCGAGGACGACAGTGCCGGCGGCGGCCGCGGGCGGCGCCTCGACGCCCGGGGGCAACGGCGCGATCTCGGGCATCTCGACCTGGTCGGGCTGCGGCGGCCGCACGGGCGGCGGCGGCAGCGGGTGGCTCGCCTGGGACTGCTCCGGATCGGGCTCCTGGTCCTCCATCGTGGCCTGCACGACGCCGATGAGCACCAGCAGGCCGACGGCGAGCGCGAACAGCGCGAGACAGCCGAAGCAGCCGAACTTGAAGCAACCCGGGAATCTCTTCTCACTCATGGTCTTACCTCAGCAATGGAGTTGCAGCGCAGCCCCGGAACTCCCAGGGTGCCACCCTGGGCTTTGATCTGGGACCCCTCCGGGGCGTCAATCCGGGAACCCCGGAGGGGTTCGAAGACCACAGCCCAGGGTAACACCCTGGGAGTACTACGCCGCGGAGGGACCGTGGTTTCGCTGCCACACGCCCGCTTCCTCGAGCGCCTGCCGCAGCCGCCGCCAGGCGCGGCCGCGGTGGCCGATCTCGTCCTTGACCGCGGGCGGCAGCTCGGCGTAGGTCCGCCGCCGCTCCCGCGGCACGAAGACCGGGTCCCAGCCGAACCCGCCGGTGCCGCGCGGCGCCGCGAGGAGGCGCCCTCCGGTCGTGCCCTCGGCGACGAGGACGGTGTCGCCGTCGCGGTAGAGCAGGGCGCAGCGCGCCGTGGCGCGCGGGTCGCCGAGGGCGTGGGCGGCGCGGGCGATGCCGGCGGCGCCCACCGCTTCCAGCATCCACTTCACCAGGGGACCGGGGAAGCCGTTGAAGGCCGCGAGCTCGAGCCCGGTCTCTTCGACCACCACCGGACGCCGCAACCGGCGCCAGGCCTCGCCGCCCTTGGCGCCCAGCACCGCGAGCAGGTCGAGCGACTGGATCTCCGGCAGGTCGAGCTCGCAGGCGTCGGGGGTAAAGCCGAGCACGCGCGCGGTCTCGGCGAGCTTGTCGCGGTTGCCGGTGACGAGGGTGAAACCCGTCAAGCTCCGGCCCCCAGGACCCGGTAGGCGTGGATCCTCCGCGACAGCCCCTTGAGCTGCGCCTCGCCCAGGGACTCGGTCGGGTACTTGTCCTTGAGCAGCTTGTAGGTGTTCTCGCCGATCACGATGTCGCCGGGCCGGGCCACCGATTCCTCGAGGCGGGCGGCGACGTTGACCGTGTTGCCGAGCACCGTGTAATCGACCCGCCGGTTGCTGCCGATGTCGCCCACCACCACCGGGCCGCTGTTGATGGCGATGCGGTGGCTGATCGGCGCCAGCCCGTGGGCCTTGCGCTCGGCGTTCCAGTCGTCGACGGCCTCTTCGATGCGCAGCGCCGCGGACACCGCGCGCTCGGCGTGGTCGCTCTGGGCCATCGGCGCCCCGAAGAAGGCCATCACGCAGTCGCCGATGAACTTGTCGAGGGTGCCGCCGGCGGAGAAGATCGCCTCCACGGCGTGGGTGAAGTAGCTCTCCATGAGCTCGGCCACCTCCTCCGGCGGCGCCTCCTCCGAGTAGGCGGTGAAGCCCACGATGTCGGCGAAGAGCACCGAGGCCTCGGCTTTCTTGAGGCGGCGCACCCCGGGCTCCTCCTGCATCACCTCCTCGATCACCCCCGGCGAGTGGTAGCGCTCGAGGCGGCTGCGCAACTGGCGCTCGAAGTCGACCTTGCGGGCGTTCTGGATGCGCTCGATGGCCACGGCGCAGAAATTGGCCAGGGTCGTCAACAGGTCCACGTCGGGCTCGGTGAAGCTGCCGGCGTGGTGCGGGGTGTCGACCTGCATCACGCCGATGATCTTCTCGCCCGACCACAGGGGCGCGCACATCGCCGCCCGGATCTGGTGGATGCGCACCGACTCGGTGCCGGCCAGGCGCTGGTCGGCGAGGGCGTCGAAGGTGAGCAGCGCCACCCGCTCGTTCATCACCGATTCGAGCATCGTCTTTGAGATCGGCACCTCGCCGCGGGGCCGCCGCTCCACCCGGTCGTTCACGCGCACGAGCTCGCAGATCAGCTCGCCGCTCTTCTCGTCGCGCAGCAGCATGAAGCCGCGGTCCACCGGCAGGGCGTCGAAGGCGATGTCCATCACCCGCTCCATTACCACGTCGATCGAATCGGTCTTGATCAGCGTCTGCGCCAGCCGCGTCAGATAGCCGAAGATCCGGGTGCCGTAGGCCTCGTCGAGGGCGCGCCGTTTGTCCTCGCGCACGTCGGTCGAATCGCGGCCTTCGTCGAGGCCGTAGTCGGCGGTGAACTCCTTGAGCGAGCGCACGATGGTGGCGTTCGAGATCACCGATTCGTCGCGGGGCAGCGGCGGCGGGCGCACGTCGGTGACCGCCCCAGGAGCCACCGCGAGAGCGGGATCGAGGCGCTGGGTCGCCACCTCGCCCTGGCCCTCCACCCGCATCTCGAAGACGCCGATCTTGAGCAGGTCGCCGGCCCGCAACTGGGCGCGGTCGACGTCGGCGTGGTTGACCTGCACGCCGTTGGTCGACTTGAGGTCGTAGACGTACCACTCCTCGCCGTCGGCGCGGATCGCCGCGTGGCGGCGGGAGACCGAGTAATCGGGCAGCACGATCTCGTTGTCGCCGCTGCGGCCGAGCCGCAGCTCGGGGCCGGTCAGCGGGACCACGCGCTCCTCGTCGTCGAGGTGGAATCGGAGCTTCAGCATCGCCGGAGGGCCCTCAATCGAGGGACTCGCATCATAGCAGGTTCGCCGCCCGGGGAAGGCGCTCAGGCGTCCACGGGATCGCGCTCGAGCGGCATGGTCATGCAGCGCGGGCCGCCGCGGGCGCGCGAGAGCTCGTGGCCGCCGAGGGTGACGATCGTGGGGCCGTGGCCCAGCAGCTCGACGCGGCCGGCGATCACGTCCTCCTCGGCGAGCACCCGGAAGCCGCGGCCTGCCAGCTCCTCCACGGTGGAGCGGTTGCGCTGGTAGAGCACGATCACGCCGGGGGCGACGGCGAAGGCGTTGGCGCCGTCGGTCCACTGCTCGCGCTGCTGGTCGATGAGGCGGCGCGAGCCGCCGCAGGGCACCAGCTCGACCTCGATCCCGACGTCGGCGAGGGCCTGGGGCAGGCTGTCGCAGACGGTGTAGGTCAGGCGCGGCGCCGCCAGGTCGATGGCGTTGACGTGGCCGGCCTCGGAGCCGCCGGACGCGATCGCCGGCAGGTAGGCGAGGCACAGGCCGTGGTCGATGAAGGTGAAGACGGTGTCGAGGTGCATGTAGGAACGCTTGCGCGGCAGCTCGACGACGATGAGGTGGCGGAAGCTCGTCTCCTGGCGCCGCAGGTAGCGCGCCAGGGCCTCGGCGCCCCACAGGTCGGTGCGCTCGCTGATCCCGACCAGGATCACCTCGGGCGAAGGGATGAGCACGTCGCCGCCCTCGAGGCGGGGCGGATGGGCGCGGCGTACGTCGGGGGCGGTGAGTCGGAAGAGGTCGCGCCAGCCGGCGAGCGCCGGATGGCCCGCGAAGACCGTGCGCGCCAGCAGCGGCTCGCGGCCGCGCGCCGCGGTCGCCATCGACGCGATCAGCACGCGGTCGCCGATGACCACCTGGGGATCGCGCTGGAAGAAGTAATTGGGCACCGGCGGCAAACGGTAGAAGGTGTGGAGCCGGCCGTCGGGGTGCTCCGGGTCGGGAGCGCAGAGGCCGGTGACCAGGGCCGCGGCGAGGGGCTCGGGGTCCATGACCTCGAGCTCGCGCAGCACCTCCGCGGCCACCGCGTAGTCGCGCTCGAGCTCCTGCAGCACGTCCTCGCGCGCCGCGTCGTCGGCGAGGACCTCGGCGAGGAGCTCCTGGGGCTCGAGGATCTCGACGCCGGCCGCCGCCAGCACGAAGCGGAAGTTCTCGTGCTCGCGGCGGGCCAGGCGGCCGTCGAGGATGTCGTCGAAGAGCAGCCGCTCCATCATCGACGGCACCATCCAGTCGATCTCGTAGCCGGGCTGGTGGACCAGCACCCGGCGGAGCCGGCCGACCTCGGAACAGACCTGGAGCGTCATAGGGGGACCTGGAGCGCGGCGGCGGCTACCTGCCGATCGACTCGCGGCGGCGCTTGAGGCCGCCGGTGTCCCGGATGCGGTCGAGGGCCCGCTGGCCGCCGAATCGCTCGACGATGCGGTCGTCGTATTCGTCCGAGACGTTGGCCACGGCGGCGATCGTGGCGAGCACGTTCGAGCGCTCGAGCGTCTGGCCCAGGAGCGAGTGCGAGAAGAAGATGTCGTCGCCGACCAGGGAAAACGAGCCGAACGGCAGCGTGTGGTTGAGCTCGAGCAGGCCGCGCAGCAGCTCCTCGTCCACCTCGACGCCCTGCACGCAGTAGGACATCGCGATCATGATGGCGTCGTCGGCGTCGTCGACGCCGTAGGGCTCGACCGAGATCTCGAGCACCGTCGAGCCGTAGCGCACGTAGAAATGGCCCGTCTCCTCCTCGTGATAGAGCTTGTCGTCGAAGAGCTCGGCGAGATAGACCTTCACCCGCTGGTAGACCTCGCGATGCTTGTCGCTGGCGAATTCCATCGTCCGTTCCCCCGCCGGCTCCGCGTCCGTTGACAGCTTCAGCCGGCATGGTCTAAGTTGCCGAAAGGTCCTGTTGCCATAGGATTCGACGTTGCCCGCAAGCCGCGCCGCCGGCGACGGGATCTCTCCTAGGATAAACGCAATCGGCACTCCGGTGCCAGCCCACGAGAGGAGCTACGATGTCGAGATCGACCCCCCCTACGGGATGCAAGTGCCCGCGCCTCCTGGCGGCCGCGGGATTGCTCTTGACCGTTGCCGCGGCGCCGGCCTTCGGCTCCGGCTTCCTGATCTACGAACAGGGAGCGAAGGCCATGGGCATGGCCGGCGCCTTCACCGCCCAGGCCAACGACGGCTCGGCCATGTTCCACAACGTCGGCGGCCTCGCCTTCCTCCGAGAGACGCGCTTCGACGTGGGCGTGACGCTCATCGACGTCGGCGACGCGACCTTCGAGGGCCTCGCGCCCTTCCCCGGTCCGGGAGCCGCCGGCGAGCAGGACCCCGGCCTCTTCTACCCGCCCCACCTCTACTACGTGCGGCCGCTGAACGAGCGCCTGACCTTCGGCATCGGCGTCAACGCGCCCTTCGGCCTGTCCACCGAGTGGGCGAATCCCGAGACCTGGCCCGGCCGCTACATCAGCGCCTTCGCCGAGCTGCGGGCCTTCGACTTCAACCCGTCGATCGGCTGGAAGCTGGCGGACGACTTCGGCGTCGGCTTCGGCGTGGTCGGCCGCATCTCCGACGTCTCGCTGCTGCAGTTCGTGCCTCAGCGCAACCCCTTCAACCAGACCGTGGTCGACGTCGCCCGCGCCGAGCTCGAGAGCGACTTCGACACCGGCTTCGGCTGGAACGTGGGAGTGCTCCACCAGGTGGGCAAGTACCTCTCCTGGGGCCTCTCCTACCGCTCGAAGATCGAGATCGACTACGGGGGCGACGCCGTCTTCACCCAGATCCCGACCGGCAACCCTCAGCTCGACGCCCTGGTGGCCGCGGCCATCCCGTTCGGCCAGCAGCTTCCGATCGAGACGTCGATCGAGTTCCCTGACGTCGCGAGCGTCGGCGTCGCCCTGGGGCTGACCCGCCGCGTCCTCCTCGAGGCCGACGTCAACTGGGTGGGCTGGTCGAGCTTCGACGTCATCACGCTCGCGTTCACCTCGGCGCCGCAGTTCACCACCGTGATCCCCAACGATTGGGACGACGCCTACAACTACCGCCTCGGCGTCCAGGTCGGCGAGGGTCCCTCGTACTGGCGCTTCGGCTACATCTACGACGAGACGCCGCAGCCCGCCGAGTCGGTCGGGCCGCTGCTGCCCGACGCTGACCGCAACGACTACACGATCGGCTACGGCAACCGGCGCTTCGACGTGGCGCTCATGTACGTCGACTTCGGCGAGCGCACCACGACCACCAACCGCGACGACTTCTTCGGCACCTACAAGACCGACATCTGGCTCCTCGGCCTGACGGTGAAGTTCTAGCCCATGTTTGACATTTGACCGTCTAAATCCTTGAAAACAATAGTCCAAACTTTTGAATTGTCACTACATGAGGTCGGGATCCCCCACAGGAGGGGTTGTCGGTTCCAGGTCAGTGATCCCAACGCTCGCAGAATCGGTAGGCAGCGGGCAGATCCTCGGGTCACCGTTCGCTTGGCTTGGCCGTTGCCCAGATCCAGATCGACCACCCGGATGGTTTGGAGGGCCTGGAGGGCCTGGGTAGGCGAGAGATCCGAACCCGCGGCCTTGAGCTTGCGATCCAGGGCCCTCTGGAGGAGGAAAGCGAGGGCCGCGACAAAG
>DASWIG010000408.1:0-5864 GCA_036397835.1 Thermoanaerobaculia bacterium | reverse complement strand
ACCTCGCCGAGGAAGCGCGCGTCGAGCCCGAGGCGGCGGGCCGTCTGCCGCGCCTCGGGAAAGCGCGGATCCCGGCGGCCGGCGACGACGAGCGGCCAGGCGCCGGCGCCGAGCTCGGCCCAGGCGCGCAGCAGCCCGGCCAGGTTCTTGTGCGGGCGGTCGGCGCCCACGAAGAGCGCGTAGCGCTCCGGCAGGCCCCGGCGCGCCCGCAGCTCGGCGACCGACTCCCGCGACGGCGGACGCAGCTCGGGCGCCGCGGCTTCGGGGATGACGGCGATCTTCTCCGGCGGCGTGCCGAAACGCCGCGTCAGGTCCCGCCGCGACGCTTCCGATACGGTGATCACCGCCCGCGCCGCCCGCAGCGCCAGGCGCGTCGAAACGACGAACGCCAGGCGCGCCAGGGGCGGCGGCAGGTACTCCCGCCGCGCGCCGATCGCGTCGTGTACGGTCACCACCAGCGGGCAGGGCGTGCGCCAGGCGGTCGCGAAGTAGGGCGAGTGGAAGACGTCGGCGCCGCGGCGGCGGAGCTGCCGGGGCAGCGCGAGCTGCTCGCGCAGGCCGCGGACGGGGACGGCGAGCGGCCACCGTCCCACGCCTTCGAGCCGCGACCAGGGGAAGCGCTCGTCCTCCTCGCCGAGGAAGACGCCGATCTCCGCTTCCGGCGCCGCCGCGGGCAGGGCGCGCAACAGGTTGTAGGCGTAACGGCCGATGCCCGGATAGCGGGCCGAGAGGAAGCGGCCGTCGAAGGCGATGCGCAAGGGGGCTCCTTTCGTCGCGATCCTAGCCCGGCCCGCACCCAGGGCGTGAGCCTTGGGTGATATCCTCCCCGAAACCGCTCAAGGAGACCTTCGATGGCAAGTAGAGCTCTCGCGACGCTTCTCTTGACCGCGCTGGCCGCGACCATGACGGGTTGCGGCCCCTCCGCCGAGCCCCCGCCGGGCGAGGCCGCCGACCTCGTGCTCGTCAACGGCAAGATCGTCACCCTGGACGACGCGCGGCCCGAGGCCGCGGCCCTCGCCGCCAAGGACGGCCGCATCGTCGCCGTCGGCAGCCGCGAGGACGTCGAGGCGTGGATCGGCGAGTCCACCGAGGTCCTCGACCTCGCCGGCCACCTCGCGATCCCCGGCTTCATCGAGGGCCACGGCCACTTCCTGGGCCTCGGCGACTCCAAGCTCCAGCTCGACCTGCGCGCCCCCGCCACCTGGGACGAGATCGTCGCCCTGGTGGCGCAGGCCGTCGCGGACGCCGAGCCCGGAGAATGGATCCGCGGACGCGGCTGGCACCAGGACAAATGGGACGCCGTGCCCGCGCCCGCGGTCGAGGGCTTCCCGATCCACGACGCCCTGAGCGCCGTCTCGCCCGACAACCCGGTCGTCCTCGGCCACGCCAGCGGCCACGCGGTCTTCGTCAACGCCAAGGCCATGGAGCTCGCCGGCATCGACGCGTCCACCCCCGATCCGGAGGGCGGCGAGATCCTGCGCGACGCCCGGGGGCGTCCCACGGGCCTGCTGCGCGAGACCGCCGAGGACCTCGTCGCCGCCGCCCAGCCCGCCGAGCCGACGCCGGCGGAGGTGCGCAAGCGGGTGGAGCTGGCCTCCGCCGAGTGCCTGGCCAAAGGCGTCACGTCGTTCCAGGACGCCGGCTCGAGCTTCGCCGCCATCGACGCCCTGAAGCAGGCGGCCGACGACGGCACCCTCGGCGTGCGGCTGTGGATCATGGTGCGCGGCTCCGAGGACGACCTCGACGCCAGGCTCCCCCTCTACCGCACCGACGACTACGCCGGCCACCGCCTCGCCGTGGGCGGCATCAAGGTGTGGATGGACGGCGCCCTGGGCTCGCGCGGCGCCTGGCTGCTCGAGCCCTACGCCGACAGTGCGGAGTCCAGCGGGCTCAACACCTTCCCGCTCGAGGAGACGCGGCGGCTGGCCGGCCTGGCGATCGAGCACGGCTACCAACTGTGCATCCACGCTATCGGCGACCGCGCCAACCGCGAGGTGCTCGACGTCTACGAGGAGACCTTCGCCGCCCACCCCGACGCGAGCGACCTGCGCTGGCGCATCGAGCACGCCCAGCACGTGGATCCCGCCGACGTGCCGCGCTTCGCCGA
The DNA here is from genome assembly GCA_036397835.1 of Thermoanaerobaculia bacterium. GTDB lineage: Bacteria > Acidobacteriota > Thermoanaerobaculia > Multivoradales > J023 > DASWIG01. Next base: position 3,757 of record DASWIG010000408.1, on the reverse strand, counting down.
GCTCGGCGTGATCGCCGCGATGCAGGGCGTCCACTGCACCTCCGACGGCCCCTGGGTGCCGGACCGCCTCGGCGAGGAACGCGCCGCGGCCACCTCCTACGTCTGGCGCACCCTCCTCGACGCGGGAGCCACCATCGCCAACGGCACCGACGCCCCGGTGGAGGACGTCTCGCCCGTCGCCAGCTTCCACGCCTCGGTCACCCGGCGCATGGCGGGCGGCGAGGCCTTCCACCCCGAGCAGGCGATGACGCGCCAGGAGGCGCTCGCCTCCTACACCTTGGGCGCCGCCTACGCCGTCTTCCAGGAAGACGTCAAGGGCTCGCTCGAGGCCGGCAAGCTGGCCGACGTCACGGTGCTCTCGCGCGACATCCTGGAGGTGCCCGCGGACGAGATCCCGGGCACCGAGGTCCTCTACACGATCGTCGGCGGGGAGGTGGCCTATCGCAGACCGTGAAGACGAGACGCAGGAGAAGCTCCACATGACGCCGGAGGAGTTCCGGCTCTCGGGCTACGCGGTGGTCGACTGGATCGCCAGGTACATGGAGGAGCTCGAGGACTATCCGGTGCTCTCGCCGGCGCGGCCGGGCGAGATCCGCGCGCGACTGCCGCCGCGTGCGCCCGAGGCGGGCGAACCGCTCGAGGCGATGCTGCGCGACCTCGACGAGATCGTGCTGCCGGGGGTGACCCACTGGCAGTCGCCGAATTTTTTCGCCTACTTCTCGGCCAACGCCTCGGCGCCGGCGATCCTCGGCGACCTGGTGTCGTCGGGCCTGGGGGTGCAGGGGATGCTGTGGGCCACCAGCCCCGCCGCCACCGAGCTCGAGACCCACGTGCTCGATTGGCTGGTGGAGATGCTCGACCTGCCGGAGGAGTTCAGCTCGCGCTCGAGCGGCGGCGGGGTGATCCAGGACACCGCTTCGAGCGCCGCGCTGTGCGCGCTGCTGGCGGCGCGCGAGCGCGTCTCGGACTTCCAGATCAACCAGCGCGGCGTCGACCGTCCGCTGGTGGCCTACGCCTCGGCGCAGGCCCACTCGTCGATCGAAAAGGCCGTCAAGGTCGCCGGCATCGGGCGCGAGAACCTGACGTTGATCGACGTCGACGAGCGCTACGCGATGCGCCCGCAGGCCCTGGTGGAGGCGATCCGCGCCGACAAGGAGGTCGGGCGCATCCCCTTTTTCGTCGCCGCCACCGTGGGCACGACCTCGTCGTCGGCCGTCGATCCGTTGAAGGCGATCGGCGAGATCTGTCGCGGCCACCACCTGTGGCTGCACGTGGACGCCGCCTACGCCGGCAGCGCCGCGGTCTGCCCCGAGCTGCGCTTCATCCACGACGGCGTCGAGCTCGCCACCAGCTACTGCTTCAACCCCCACAAGTGGCTGCTCACCAATTTCGACTGCGACGTCTTCTACGTGGCCGACCGCGCCACCCTCATCAGGACGCTCTCGGTGCTGCCCGAGTACCTGAAGAACCGGGCCACGGAATCGGGCGCGGTGCTCGACTACCGCGACTGGCACGTGCCGCTGGGCCGCCGCTTCCGCGCCTTGAAGCTGTGGTTCGTGATCCGTCACTACGGCGTCGAGGGGCTGCGCCGTCACATCCGCCGTCACGTGGCCCTGGCCAAGGAATTCGCCACTTGGGTGGAGGAAGACGCCCGCTTCGAGCTCGCCGCTCCGGTGCCCCTGAGCCTGGTGTGCTTCCGCCACGTCGGCGGCGACGAGGTCAACCAGCGTCTGATGGACCGTTTGAACGCTTCGGGCGAGATCTACCTCACCCACACGAAGCTCGACGACAAGCTGACGCTGCGGCTGGCGATCTGCGGCACCTACACCGAGCATCGCCACGTGGAGCAGGCGTGGAGGCTCATTCGTGAGGCGGCTGCCATGGGCCACCCGGAGCCCACAGGTCCCGGAAAGGCTGAGCCCGGGCAATAGCGTAAGCCGGGGGCAGCAGGAGCTCACGCAGCAGCGTCGCGACGAGGGAAAGCTCGAGCTCCCGATCGGCTACCCGACCCTTGTGGAGAAACGCCCACCATTGTGTTCGCTTGCCGCGATCCTCGTAGAATTCTTGGCTCAAGGCAAGCGGCACGTCTTGCGGCAGTGGTGTCGTCCGGCGCTCGAAGGTCGAACGAATTGCTGTACACAACGTCTCTCCGCGGAACTCGAAATCTCGCGCAAGTACGTACAGATCGTAGAAGTCCTTCATGCGACTGTTCCCCATCCCGAGGGTCATCGTAGCTTGAAACTTCTCGGCGATCACTGCCTCGCGGGAATATGCCCTTATCTTCGGCTGGCCGAACGGAAGGAGAGTAGGGAAGCTTACCTGGCGTGGGCGCGGCTGCACGTCGTCCCCAAAGCCAACGTCGACTTGCATGGGCACCCGAGCGCCCGCAATCTCGGCCAGGAATCGCAGCCGTACGCCCTTGTATTCGTCCTCTGTGCGGATCTCGCTCCCTTGGAGCGTTTCCGACATGAAGACGATCCCGTCGTCTTCGACTGGCGTCGTGCTGATCTCCCGAAAGCGCTCCTCGAGCGTGTGGACTGAATTGTCTCCTCGGCTCCAGAAATCCACGTCTCGAGTGGTTCGATGGGGAAGATCGCTCCACACCGAGAACAGCACTGCTCCTTTGAGGACGAACTGGCGGGAGTAAGGTGATCGCGAAAGCCGGAACAGAAGTCGTTCGATGGCGTAACGAGAGAGCAGGTGCTGGAAGTCTTCGCCGGTTGCATGCGCCAGGTTGAGAAGCCGCTGGCGAACTGACGCTGAAACGTTCTTCAGCCGGCGCTCGGTCACTCGAGGGCCTCCAGGTAGGGACGCATGACCCGGGAGACGCGGCATGTCTTGGCGAAACGCCACAGATCGTCGAGGCCGGCACGGTACTTGTCACGAAAGTCCTTCAGGGCTTCCAGTGCCACGTCGAGACCGATCTTGCTGCGGAACTTGAAGCAGTCCGCTACCGTCTTCGCCGCGCTGTAGACGCGAATCGTCGTTCCTTCGATACGGTGCTCCTCGATTCCGGCCTCATAGGCGCTTGACGACAGGTAGACGATCCGTAGGGCCACCTCGTCAGCGCGCGGACGCCAGGCGCGTTGCGGGATCGCGAGCCAGATCTCGAACGGATTCTGAGTCGTCAGATCGTGGAAGCGCAGAGCCGAGAGCAGGCACACGACCCCCTGCGGCACACGCTTGCACGCCTCGACCAGGCTGTGGTGCTCGGTGACGGCCGCGTCGGGCAGCATGTAGAGACCGCGCCCGACCCGCTCGACCTCGCCTCGCCGGACGAGCCGCTGAAGAGACGCGCGGGGGATCTCGTGACGATCCAGGTCGCGGGACCGCAGCACGCCGGTCTCTCGGATCAGGTCAAGGACCTTGTCGGTTGAAGTGGTCAGCATGATACGAATCCTCGGAAGAAGTCAACATCTCCCGAGGAATCGTAGCACACCACCCCGCGTCGACGTCAGCGCCGGACCGAAAGGGGTCAGAGCGCGAGGCTGTCCGACCGGCCGGTAGAATTCATGGGCCGCGAGCCGTCGTCCACGGCCGGCAAAGTTTCGCGCGGCGAGCGGGCATTTTGGACGTCAGCGTTTCCCAATCAGGAATGCCCAGGGGGGACCCCTGCGGTGCATTTCCCCAATCAGGAGTCCCCCGGGGGCACCCCTGCGGTGCATTTCCCCCGTCAGGGGTGGCACGAGGGCACCCCTGCGATGCATTTCCCCAATCAGGGGTGCCACGGTGACGGCCACTGACGTCCGATCCCCAC
>DASWIG010000407.1:0-7514 GCA_036397835.1 Thermoanaerobaculia bacterium | reverse complement strand
GTACGAAGGTTCTGGGTTGATTACGACGAAGAAGCTGACGTTCTCTACATCAGTTTCGAACGACCACAGAAGGCTAGCGATACCGAAATGACGGACGATGGCCTACTCTTGCGCTATCGAGGTGAGACCCTGGTCGGCGTCACTGTCTTGGAGGCGTCGGCACGTGCCGAGGAGATTCGAGGCGCGGCATAGGTCGGTGGACGCGTCGCAAGGCCTCGCCGCCGGCGAGGGTCTCGTGTTCGAGGTCGAAGAGCAGACGCCGCGCCGCTCGCCGAGGATCGCGGTCACTTCAAGCCGTCGTAGACGATCCCGGCGAAGACGTCGGGCGGCAGGAAGCCCTTGCCCCACTTCTCGTCCCAGGGCGCCGTGGGCTTCGCGGCCACGGCCTCCTCGCGGCTCTTGCCCGCCGCGACCAGGACCGCCACGGCGTCGCGCACGCCGCGCAGCATCTCCACGTAGGCCGCCAGCTCCGCCTTGCCCGAGACCGGACCGTGGCCGGGCATGATCCGCGTGTCGTCGTCGGCCATGGCGAGCACCGCCTCGGCCGCCGCAATCACCCCGTCGGCGTTGCCGCCGACGGAGGTGTCGATGAACGGGTAGAGGCCGTTGAAGAAGACGTCGCCCATGTGGATCACGTTGGCCTTGCGGAAATGGACGATCGAGTCGCCGTCGGTGTGGGCCGGCTCGACGTGGAAGGCGTGGATCTCCTGGCCGTTCAAGTGGAAGGTCACCGCGTCGTTGAAGGTCACCACCGGCAGGGCCGCGGGCGGGGCGGCCTTGACCTCCATGTTGAAGGCGGCGAGGAAGTGGTCGACGCTCATCTGCTTGCGCACGTTGTCGTGGGCGACGATCAGGGTGCCCTTCTTGCCGAGGTTCTCGTTGCCGCCGGTGTGGTCGTCGTGCCAGTGGGTGTTGAGCACGAAGCGGATCGGCCGGTGGCTGATCGCGGCCACCGCCGCGGTCAGCTTCTCGGTGAGGGGAGCGTACTGGTCGTCGATCAGGAAGACGCCGTCCTCGCCCGCCGACACGCCGACGTTGCCGCCGCCGCCGCTCACCATGTAGATGCCGTCGGCGACCTTCTCGGTCTTGAGCTCGACCTGCGAGGGGTCGGGCTGGGCGAGGGCGGCGGCCGTCAGGACGAAGGCCGGGGCCAGGGACACGAGCCAGGGGGATCTGCGCATGACTTCCTCCGTTGCCGGGCCGGTTGAGGCCGTCCGGCCCATCGTTGTCGTCGGGTTAGGTAGTGCCGATGGTAGCAGATCGCTCGCTTGCTCGAACCGCCCCCGGTGCTTTATCGGTAGAATCGCGGGAATGCGGAAATACCTCGTTGCTCTGATCGTGATCGGTGGCGCGGCGGGCGTCGGCGTGGCCTGGGTCATGGCCGGCCGCGCCCCGGGTCCGGTCCTCGAATTCGAGGAGCCGACGGCCGTCGGCCGCCTCGGCGAGCTCGTCCTTGCCATCGAGACGCCGGACGGCGAGCTCAGCGCGCTCGACGTCGTGCTCGAGCAGGAAGGCCAGACGCTGCAGGTCTTCAGCCTCGCGGGCGGCGACGCGGGGCTCGCCGAGGAAGGCGAGGACCGGCTCGTGCTCCGGCAGCCGATCGGGCGCGAGCGCTTCGAGGCGCTGCGCGAAGGCGACGCCATGCTGATCGCGACGGCCGTGAGGCCCGTGCTCTTCGGCTACCGCGAGGCCGCGACGCGCTCCGAGCACCGCATCGAGGTGCGGCTCAGGCCGCCCACGCTCGGCGTGCAGTCGCGGTTCCACTACGTGAATCACGGCGGCTCCGAGCTCGTGGTCTACCGCGTGAATCCGGCCGACGGCGTCACGTCGGGCGTGCGCGTCGGCGACCTCGAGTATCCTGGCTTTCCGGCCGCGGGCGCGGGCGTCGAAGGCGCCGAGCCGAGCCTGCGCGCCGCGTTCTTCGCGCTGTTGTGGAATCAGCCGCGCGACACGCCGATCACGGTGTTCGTGCGCGACCGCCTCGGCAACGAAGGCAGCACCAGGTTCGACTACCGCATTATCGCGAAACGATTCCGCGAGAGCCGCATCACCTTGAGCGACGACTTCCTCTCGCGCGTGGTGCCCCCGATCCTCCAGAACACACCCGAGCTCCGCGTCGAGGATCCCACGGACCTCCTGGCCGCGTACGTGCGCATCAACGGCGACTTGCGCCGCGAGAACGACGCGTACGTCCGCTCGCTCGCCGAGCGGACGGCGCCCGAGATCCTCTGGAAAGGGCCGTTCGAGCAGCTCGTCAACACGGCCGTGGAATCGGGCTTCGCCGATCAACGCGATTACGTCTACGACGGCGAGGTCGTCGATCGTCAAACGCATCTCGGCTTCGACCTGGCCTCGACGGCCGCGGCGCCCGTGCTCGCGGCCAACCACGGCCGCGTCGTGCACGCCGGGTGGCTCGGCATCTACGGCAACTGCGTGATCCTCGACCACGGCATGGGGCTGCAGTCGCTCTATGCGCACTTGTCGCAGATCGACGTGGCGCCGGGCGACATGGTCACGCTCGAGCAGCGTCTCGGCCGCAGCGGCACCACGGGCCTCGCGGCCGGCGACCATCTGCACTTCACGATGCTGCTGAACGGCCACGCCGTCACGCCCGTCGACTGGTGGAGCGGCCAGTGGGTCGAGGATCGGATTCTGCGCAAGCTCCGCGAGGCCGGAGACCCGCCTGGGGGGCGGTAGCCCCCGGTGCGGGGCGGTAGCCGCGGCGCGCCGGCGGAAGGCTCGCGCGGCCGGTCGCCGTCAAGGTCAAGATCCCCCGGCTCTTCACCCCCGACGCTCTCGCGCGCTTCGAACGCGAAGCCCGGATCGTGGCCAGGCTCGACCATCCTTCCATCGTGCCCGTTTTCGACTATGGCACGGCCTTGGGCACGGTCTTCCTCGTCATGCCCCTCGTCGACGGCCGGACGCTGCGGAAGCGGCTCGACGCTTCCCTCGATCCGCGAGACGCTCTCGGCCTGACGGCCCAGCTCGCGCGCGCGCTCGCCTACAGTCATTCGAAGGGCGTGGTGCACCGCGACGTCAAACCGGAGAACGTCCTGGTGATCGACGGCCCTCACGGTCCCGAAGCACGGCTCATGGATTTCGGCCTCGCCCTCGACCACGCCAGCACCCGGCTGACCCGCACGGGCGCGATCTTCGGGACCCTGGCCTACATGAGCCCGGAGCAGCTCTCCGGGCATCGCGTCGACGGCGGCAGCGACGTCTACTCCCTGGGGACGGTGCTCTACGAATGCCTGGCCGGAGAGCCCCCCTTCAGCGGCCCGCCCCCGGCGTTGCTCTACCGAATCGTCCACGAGCCGCCTCCATCTCTTGTCAGCCGCGGTGTCCCCGTGTCCCCGGAGCTCGACGCCATCGTCCTCGCGTGCCTCGCCAAGGACCCCGGCGGGCGACCACGCTCGGGAGAGAGGCTGGCGGCTGCTCTCAAGGCCCAGCTCGAGCGCGCGTCAGGATCCGTGGCGGTGCCCGCTCCGGCCGCCGATCGCCGGCGATCGGGACGCCGGCGTCCTTCGTCCCGCCGGAGGTGGCCGGCGCTCGCGGCTGGCCTGGCGCTCGCGGCGCTGCTTCTGCTGATCTCGATGCCGACCCGCGAGAACGAAACCGAAACGACGCAGGCACATGCTCTCGACCGGACCCCGGTGGCGCAGCCCAGGGGACCGGGGCGCTGGGACAGTCTGGCGAGCCTGAAGCACGGCCGCTGGACCGTAGGACCTCCCCTGCACGAGTCCCGCGCCCATCACACCGCGAGCCTGCTGCCGGACGGACGGGTGCTGGTGGCCGGAGGGATCGACGGCGAGTACCTGGCGAGCGCGGAGATCTACGACCCGAAGGACTGGCCCGCGGGAGGCTGGAGGAAGACCAGAGACATGACGTCGTGGCGCGCGCTCCACACGGCCACTGTCCTCCTCGACGGCCGGATCCTGGTCGTGGGCGAGGGTCTCGGCGCCGGCGAGGCCCGAGCCGAGATCTTCGATCCGTTGCTCGAGCGCTGGACGCCCACGCCGCCGCTGGCCGAGCGCCGTCAGCGCCACACGTCGACGTTGCTCCTCGACGGCCGAGTGCTCGTCGTCGGCGGGTACGACCGCGAGCCCCTCTCCGGCGTCGAGATCTTCGATCCGCGTCCGGTTCACCCCGATTGCTGCGGCGGGCGATCAAAACGCCCCGACGTCCCCCCGGCCGCAGATCTCCCCCGCCGCGTTCCTATAGACGCGGCGGGCGCCGCTCTCCGTGTCGGTGACGGTGATCGCGTACTCGACTCCCGAGAGCCCGCCGTAGAAGAACCAGTAGCGGCCGTTGATGGCAGAGCCGTCGAGCAGCTTGACGACGAGCTCGAGGTTCTCCGGGCCGAAGAACCAGAACGCGCCGGTGGCGTCCGTCAGGGGCAGGGCGCGGCCCGTGCCGGGGACGCCCCGCGGGTCGGTCCACTCGACCTCGACGCGGAAGCGGCCGTCGTTCAAACAGAGCGTCCGGTCGTCGCCGGCACAGGCGCGCTGCTTCGTCGGCACCGTCCGAAAATCGTCCGTCCCGCCGGCGGGGAACGCGCCGACGTCTCCCTGGCCGCAGATGTTGCCCGGCGGGTTGTGATACGTCTGCACCCGGCCCGTCTGACGGTCCTCCACCGTGATCGTGTACTCGACGGCCGAGAGCGCGCCGTAGAAGACCCAATAATGGTCGTTGATCGCGGTGCCGTTGAGCACCTTGACGAGGAGCTCGACGTTGTCGGGGCCGAAGAACCAGAAGAAGACGTTGTGGTCGTCGTGGACGACCGGGCGGCCGACGCCGCGAACGCCCCGGGGATCGGTCCAGTCGACGCGGACGCTGAAACGCCCGTCGACGAGGAGCGCTTCGGCAGGATCGTCGAGCGCGGTCCGTGGGACTGCGTAGAGCTCGAAGCCGGTGGCGGCCGTGGCGGCGTTGAAGAACACCGAATCGACGGCCTCGGTGAAGCCCCGCGGATCCGAAGGGGACGGACCGGGGCTGACGTCGTCGATCCGCCAGGTGCCCTCGGCGGTCAGGTCGCTGCGCCACGGCTCGGCGCCGGCGATGCCGTCGTCGGCGGCGAAGACGAGCAGGCCGTCGATGGCGGCGAAGCTCTGTGGCAACGACGAGCAGCGGCCCGGGCAGACGTCCGCCACGCGGACCGTGCTCGCGGCGGTGCCGTCGCTGACCCACAGCTCGTGGCCGGCGACGCCGTCGTCGGCCGCGAAGACCAGGCGGCCGTCGAAGGCGGCGAGGCCGCGGGGGAATGACGAGACCGGCCCCGGCCGCACGTCGCGCACCACGCGGGTGCCGGCCGCGGTGCCGTCGCTCGCCCACAGCTCGACGCCGAGCCCGGGATCCGGGAAGAGGAAGTAGAGGAGGTCGCCAACGCCGACGAGCTCGCGGATCGGTGCCGGATAGTAGACCGGTGCCGCCAGGAGCTCGCGCACGGGCCGCGTGCCCACGGCCGTCCCGTCGCTGGTCCACAGGACGAAGGACTCGATGTTATAGGGGGTGAAGAAAAGGCGGCCGGCGGCCACCGTAAGGTTCTGGACCTCGCAGAAGTTGTTGGGGCCGCGGCAGCCGTCCAGCTCGTCGGCGTCGAAGACGGTCGTGACCATCCCCTGGTCGAGGTCGGCCCTCAGCAACTTCGTCTGATGGACGATGAAGATCTCGCCCTCGAGAGCCTCGATCTCGACGCTCACCGGGAGGCAGGGCGGATCGAGGCAGAAGTAGTTGCGAGGGATTCCGGCGGCGGCGACGCGGGTGCCGGCGGGCGTGCCGTCGCTGCGCCACAGCTCGTAGGTCTCGACGGACTGGTCGAGGACGAGGAAGAAAAGCTCCCCTCCCGCCGTCAGGCTGAGCTCCGCGTCGACCACGACCGGCTCGGTCGGGGCCAGGAGCGGGACGGCCTGGTCCGTGGCGTCCAGGAACCACAGGCCGTCGTCGAAGACGAAGGTGCCGCCGGCGACCTTCACAAGCTGCGCCGACGGGGTGGTGAAGATGAGGTCGGTGGTGGCGCCCGCCTTGCCGGGAGCGGCGTTGACGCCGTCCCCGGTCACGAAGAGCAGGCGGTCGCCGTCGTCGGTGAGGAAGGTCGGGTCGGCCGAGCCCGGATCGACGGCGTTCGTCAAGAGCGTTCCGTCCCCCGTCGCCGGATCGAGGAGGGCGAGCTCCTCGCCCTCGAACCGGCGCTCGACGGTGAGCGCCAGCTCGTCCCCGAACGGGAACGTCGCCGACACCCGGCCGGCGGCGGAGCCGAGCACGCGCTCGGTGGTCGCGGCGGTGCCGAGCGTCCTCCAGACCTCGGTGCCGCCGCCGAAGTCCGACGTGACGGCGTAGAGCGCCTCGCCGGCGACGCGGAGGTCGAAGACGAAGCCGCCGAGTTGGCGGACCGCCCGGGTGCCCGCGGCGGTGCCGTCCGAGCGCCGGAGCGTGCTGTCGACGGCGAAGTAGAGCTCGCCGTCGAAGAGCGCGAGCGCGAGCGGCCGGGAGGAGAGGACGCCGCTGAGGGGCGTCGAGTCGACGGCGGTGCCGCCGACGGTGGACCACAGCTCGACGCCGCCGATCGCCGTGTCGTCGAAGAGGAGCGCCTCGCCGCCGAGGACGGCGAGCCCGGAGACGGGGCCCGTCGCGTTGTACACCTTGACCGTCCCGGCGACGGTCCCGTCGCTCCTCCACAGCGCGTCCCCGGACGACGATCCCGGGGTGGTGAAGAAGAGGTGGCCGCCGGCCGTCGTCTGCAAGGAGCCCAAAGAGCCGCTGAGACTGTGGATCGGCAGCTCCAGGATCCTGTGGGTCCCCGCCGCGGTGCCGTCGCTCGTCCACAGCTCATTGGTGGTCGAGATGAAGAGCCGGTCCTCGGCCGCGACGATGCGGATTACGATGCGGTCGCCGAGGTCCTTGATCAGCGCCGTGCCCGCGGCAGTGCCGTCGGTGCGGTAGACGGCGCCGTGCGCGAAGAAGTAGAGGACGTCGTTCCACGCCGTGAGGCGCCCGGCGAAGCTCGACTCGTCCCCGGCTCCGAAGGCCTCGACGAGCCGCGTGCCCCGAGCGGTGCCGTCGCTCGTCCATAGTTGAAAGCCGTGGGCGCCGTCCCAGGCGACGAAGAAGAGCGCGCCGGCGGCCACCGCGGCGTCGTCGGGCAGAAAGGGCCGCGAGCCGCAGCGCCCCGGGCAGACGTCCTTGAGCAGCGCGGTGCCCGCGCTCGTCCCGTCGCTCTTCCAGGGCTCCACGCCGGTCACCGGGTCGGTGCTCCAGAAATAGAGCTCGCCGTTGAAGACGGCGAAGGGCTCGGGGGACGCGCTGAAGGTCGAGTCGGCTCGCGAGTCGAGGTCGGTCACCAGCGCCGCAGGCTCGGCGGCGAGCGGCCCGGCGGTGAGGGTGGCGAGCAAGAGGGCACAAAAGCAACAGTGGGAGAGTCGCAAAGGGTTCTGTAGAATCGCGCGCATGAGAAAATACCTCGTGGCTCTGATCGTGATCGGTGGCGCGGCGGGCGTCGCCGCCGGACGGCGAGCTCA
>DASWIG010000406.1:0-31625 GCA_036397835.1 Thermoanaerobaculia bacterium | reverse complement strand
TCGCGGCGCTCGCCGCCGTGCGGCCGGAGCTGTGGGTCGACTTCCTCGACTACGTCGCCGAGGTCTTCAGCGACCTCTCCGTGTACTTCAGCCTCCAGTACGGCGAGGAGCTGGCGCGCCAGCAGCGGCTGGTGGCCGACCGTCCCGACCACGGCGAGGCCCGCCTCGAGCTCGCCCGCACCTACATGAAGTGCGGGCTCTTCCGCGAAGCCCTGGACGAGCTCGACCGTCTCGCGAGCGACCGCGGCCTGCGCCGCCAGGTCCACTACCTGAGCACGGTGGCGAGCTACCGCATGGGCGACTACGAGGGCGCCTGCTGTCACGGCGAGGGCGCCATGGCGGCTGGCGGCGGCGAGCGCGCCCGCTACTGGCTGTGGCTCGCCAGCGAGAAGCGCGGCGGCTACCCCGAGAGCGTGCGCCGCGCCTGGCGCATGGAGGCCAGGGACGGCCAGTACCCGACCGGCCTCGAGCTCGAGGAGGTGGCGCGCGAGATCGGCCTCGACAAGACCAGCGGCGGACGCGGCACCGCCGTCTTCGACGCCACCGGCGACGGCACCCTCGACGTGGTCGTCGCCGGCGCCCACGCCGGCCTCTCCCTGTACCTCAACAACGGCGACGGGACGTTCCGGGACGCCTCGGTCGGCTCCGGCCTCGAGCGCGTCGTCTACGCCTTCGCCGTGGCCGCCGGCGACTACGACAACGACGGCCGCGTCGACCTCTTCGTGACCGGCCTGGGCTTCTACGACGGCCAGGGGCTGCTGCTGCGCAACAACGGCGACGGAACGTTCACGGACGTGACGAAGGAAGCCGGGCTCGGCTGCTGGGGCCCGGGCTTCACCGCCATCTGGGTCGACTACGACGGCGACGGCTTCCTCGACCTCTTCGTGGTCAACAACCTCGGCGGCCTCTTCGACCGCAAGACGCCGAACCGCCTCTTCCGCAACAACGGCGACGGAACGTTCACCGACGTCACCCGCGACAGCGGGCTGGCAACGCCCTGGCCGAGCCTGGGAGCCTGCTGGGGAGACTTCTGGAACGACGGCCGTCCCGACCTCTTCGTCTCCAACCTGGGGCATTCGCAGCTCTTCCGCAACCAGGGCGACGGGACGTTCAGGGACGTGAGCTGCCGCGCCGGCGTCGGCCGCCCGGGCATCTGCTCGGGGGCGATCGCCTGCGACGTCGACGACGACGGCTGGCTCGACGTCGTCCAATTCACCTACTCGCGTCCCCAGGACGCCATCTACACCCTGCGTCACGGCAAGGCGGCCCCGGGCGCCCAGACGCCGCGGGTGTGGCGCAACAACCGCGACGGCACCTTCACCGACGTCGGCCGCGAGCTCGGCCTGACCGGCTCGTGGGGGACGATGAGCGCCGCCGCCGGCGACGTCGACAACGACGGCCGCCAGGACCTGCTGCTCGGCAACGGCGACCCGTCGATCGACCGGCTGGAGGCGGCGGTGCTCTACCAGCACGACGGCCGCCGCTTCCGCAACGTGACCTTCGCCGCCGGCATGCCGGCGACGGGCAAAGGCCACGGCGCCAACATGGCGGACCTGGCGGGCGACGGCCGCCTGCACCTGATCGTGGGCGCCGGCGGCCTCTACCCCGGCGACCTGATGACGACCACGGTCCACCGGCCGAAGACGCGTCCCGGCAACTACCTGAACGTCCGCCTGGTGGGCACCGAGTCCAACCGCGACGCCGTCGGCGCCCGGCTCGCGCTCCACGCCGGCGGACGCGTCCAGCACCGCCTGGTGTCGGGCGGCAGCGGCTTCGGCTGCCTGCCCTACGAGCAGCACTTCGGGCTCGGCGCCGCGACGGCGGCCCGATGGCTCGAGATCCGCTGGCCGAGCGGACGCCGCCAGCGCGTCGCGTCGCCGCCGGTCAACGACACGGTCAGGGTCGTCGAGGGGGAGGACGGCTGGACGACGGTCTACGGCGTTCGCGCCGGGACCACTTGAACGTCGCCGTACTCGACGTACGAGTCAGCAACCCTCTGAACTGGATAGCGGAGACACTCCGATGATTGAACCCCGTATGCCGACACTCGACGAGATCCGTCGCCGCGGTCTGGAGGCTCTGGTCCGAGAGTTAGGTCCTCTGGGCATGGCGCGCTTCCTCCAGCAATTCGAAAGCGGGCACGGCGACTACACTGCCGATCGTGATCAATGGCTCGGCGATGAGGATGTGCGGACGGTGGCGGCGAGGATCCTCGACGCGCGGCCGTCCAAGAGCCCCTGAGGCCAACCGGCGGTGCGAACCTCGACGTCCCGATCGTCGGATCAGGCCGCGTCGGCAACCGAGTGCCGCGGCGCCGCTGCCGGCCTGGCGGAGCGAAGTCCTCGAGGTCCGCTCTACCATCCTCATGGCACCGCCTCTCGGAACTTCTGCCGTATTCGACGAACAGCTAAGGTCTGGGCCTTTCCTCACCTTCGATCGTCATGCTCTCTCTGGCGTTCGTCCTGATCATGCATCTCTTCGTCGTCCTCCACGAGGAGCCCGCGTTGACTGCCACGTTCGGCGCCAGCTACGAGCACTACAAATCGACGGTTCACCGCTGGCTCATCAGAAGGCCGAGCTCCAATGCAATGCGCGGTGGCGGCTGACCCCTCGCCGGAAGGTCCCCGATCGGTGACGTAGGGGCAGGCCCCCGTGCCTGCCCTCCGGTCCGACAGGACCGGATCCGGTTGCCGAGCGGACGCCGCCAGCGCGTCGCGGCGCTGCCGGTCAACGACACGGTCAGAGTCGTCGGAGGCGAGGACGGTTGGACGAAGGTCTACGGCGTCCGCAGGTAGGGCGGTCGCCGTAGGGCGCGCACCGCTGTGGCTGTTCAATTGTGAGGCCACCGGGAGCTTGTCGAGCGACTCCAGGTTGCAGCGATCTCCCGCCACCGATGCCGCGAAGAGCAGTGCATCATCGGCGCTGTGCGGCTGCCAGCGAAAGGGTCCCACGGTAACAAACACTTCACTCCGCGGTGGTACCGGCGCTTCGAGCTCGATCTTCGGGTCGGCCAGCGGCCGCCAATCGTCGGGCCAGATCTGCTCGCGGGCCCGACTTGACTGGTAACCGCGAACGATAACGCCGACAGCGGGATTGGCGCCGCGGTTGCGCAGACGCAGGTAACAGAAGTTGTCTGCCCCCGGCAGGGCTTGCTCATGTTCATCCTCGGTCTCGCCATCCGATTGATGGCGGTTCCAGATCTCGCCGGTCTTCCCGTAGTTCTCAACCAGCGAGCGATCGTACTCGCCGCCTAAGGAATTGTGAATGTAGAGATCGACCGCCGGCGGTTCGCCACGGTCGTTCGAGGGGAGCGGCGTGTCTGGAGCCTTGTACGCGCCCTGAACTTCGAAGCTCCAGCGGATCACCTTCTTGAGAAGACCGAGGGGTTGAGGATTTCCGTCAGAACGGAAAGTTCCGACGTCGGCATGAATCAGCTTGTCGGCGAAGTCCTCTGCCCCTTGCGGGTTGGTCGACGGGTGAAGCAGGCCGATCGCTTTCAGAATGAGATAGGTCATGTAGTGGGCGGCGGGAAGCTTGCGGTCGCGGTTGGGGGCCGGGCCGCAGGCGAAGTCGTAAACGCGAAACAGGGTCGTGGTGAGGATTTCTTCGCTGTTGCGGGCGCCGTCGTCCTTCTCACCGCCCCACGCGTAGCCCTCGCTCGCCCGCCGGTTGTGAAACCGGGCCCTCAGCCCGGGGACCGAGATCCAGGGGAAGGTGTGGAAGCGTTTGGAATCGTCGGGATCGCTCACCACGGTGTCCGGATCGCAGAGGATGGCAGCCAGGCTGTCGCCCGGGCTGTGAGCAAAGCAGAAACTGGGCCAGTGGAGGTGGCTCCACAGCACTGCATGCCCGAGCTCGTGGAGCACTACCCTCCGGCAGACAGCGAGACTGATCCCGCAGTCGTCAGTAAGGCCGAAAGCAAGGCGGCTGAAAGCCGTGCCCAAGGGATTGGAGAGGGCCTCGGCGTTGGGCCTCTCGGCGCAATTGACCACCGAGCGATGGTCGACCTGCACCGGAAAACGAGTGCCTGTAAAGTACGCGGGGACGTCAAAGCCCATCTCCTCCATCATCAGGAAGAATCTCGTACTGTGGTAGTAGGCGTTGACCGCAGCGAACTCGAGTGAATTCGCATGAAAGACGAAATTCGTGCCACGCGACACCACAGGTGGTGGCGACTGGGGTCGCGAAAAGTCGCGGATCTCGACGAAACGGCCGCGCAAGTGATGGGAGAAGTCGTCGGCGGGCAGCAGAGCCTCCAGCGGCGCCATATCGCGCACTTCGTCGAGCTTTTCGACCGGCGCGCAGACGTCGACGTTGTGGCCGCGTGATAGGGGATCGAGGGAGAAAATCGCTCCGCTGATCGGAGGCGAGTCTGCGGCATTGGCGCCGAGGTGGCGGACGAAGAGCACGTGCCCTGCCGAGACCTCGATGAAGGCCACCGCGCAAAGGCGCCTTGCGTCGCTCCCCGTGGGGGTGTAGGAAAAGCAGACCCGAGCTGAATGGAAGGTCTTGAACTCAGCATTTTCGAAGATGGCCGGCAAGACCGGGATTAGCAACGGCAGGCGCAGATTCGCGTCGCAGTTCACCGGCGGCGGACTGCTCGAAAAGGCGCGGCAGGAGCTGCGAAAGCGGTAGAGAATCGGCTCGCTGGCGTGAATTTCGAGGTCGTACGCCTCGGGTGGCTCGAGCCCCAGCAGCGAGCCAAGGACATCGACGGTGATCTTTTCCGGCGCGAAGGGTGGATCTGCCTGCGACTCGGAGGCGAGATCTACGCTGTGCAAATAGCTGGTGGAGCCCGTGGCCGCCAGATTAGGAACGGTCCGCATCTGTACCAGAAACCCTGAATTCCATACCGGCAATCCGTCGTAGTTCTGGGGAAAGCCGACCGAGAGGTTCTCGCCGATCTTCTTGAGCCCGGGCCCGGGGAACGCTGCGAGCGGGACGGCAGCGAGGGGCTGAAGGCCACCCTGGAGACCATCGAGAAAGCTCGCGGCGAGCACCTCGTCGAGCTCGTAGAGCGGCAGCACTTCGCGCACATAGGCCGCCGCCAGGGCGATCGCCATGGGAGCGGGTGGTGTCTCTGCTGCGAGCAGAAAATTGAAAAACCCGCCATAACGTTCTTCGGGATGGCGAATCTGCCGGATCCTTCCCTGGCTGTCTCGTTCGACGGTCATGTCCGCAGTGATTACAAACGTCATCTCAAATCCTCCCCCAAGGTTCCGTGCCTATAGTTAGCTCGCCACGGTTTATCATGGTGCCTGTCGGAGACTTATTCGTCGAACGTCGCTGGGTTCATCGTGGCAGAAAAACAGTTCTCACCGCTGACCGCCGGCGCGCTAGGCACCACCTTGGGGTGCGGCACCGCCTTCGGTTGCAGCTGCGTCTGAAGCTTATGGCGCAACTCAGCCCGAGTCCCCGGCTCGAGGGCCGAAGTCCCCGGCTTGAGAAGTTGATAGTGCCACTTGAAGTCTTTGTCGGGATCCGGTCGCCTGTTAATGTGTTCGTCCGTGCGTTCCCAATTAAACGGATTAAGATCGCAGAGATTGGCGATCGTGACAGAGAGCTCCGCCTTGCCTGCCGGATTCAGGATTAGCGGCTGTAGTGGTGTGCCACCCCCCAGCAAGGTCACCTCGATGCTGGCAGCGGTGAGACCAGGGAGCCTCACGACGATCTCATGCATCAGATTCTGCTCGGCAGGGTTTCCTCCCAGGTGGGATGCTTCAGGATAGTGCCACTTGTCATCATCTTGTTTATCGACGTCGAGCACCCCGTCGTCAAACACTACCTGCGCCAAAACGTCAGATCGCGGATTGGCACGCTTGAGCACATCTGGATCACATGCTCCGAAGTCCTTCGCGATGGTGTCGAGATCAGCAATCTTGGTGAGCGTGGAGTTCGTGAGATCTGCCGCTACCTGAATCTTCTTTTGATGGTTGGGATCATCGTGGGTAAGTTTGAAGTTGAGCCGCTGGCGGTCGAGGTACCAGATGAAGTGCGAATTCGCTACTGGTACCGATGATCCTGTGAGATGAGTGGCCTCGAAGGTGACGTACCCCTGGTGCCGCTTGAGATCGTGAAGATCGTCGACCGAGCGCACGCGGGTGCCCCCCACCCCAGCCTTACGGCCGTCGACCAGCAGAAAGCACAGCCGGGTGGGGTTCCCATTGAAAGGTTTGTTTGGGACGAGGGTAACGATTCCGGTGAAGGCGACTTTCAAGGTGAAGGTGCTCGGCATGACATGTCCTCCTCAGTTGTCGGCGGCTGCCGGGGAAAGGGTTCCGACCACCTGAAACGCGGCCCAGGTGGCCGAGGAATCGGGATCTTGAAGAAACGCGAGCTGGGCGCGGCGGAGGGCCTCCGCCGGCTGCCCGATCTCAGCCAGATGATCGTAGAAGCTCGAAATCATGCGGCTGGTAGCCTCATCGTCGATGGGCCACAGGGTGCCGACGACGGCGTCGGCGCCGGCGGCGAGAAACGGCCGCGCAAGCGACGACAGCCCTTCGGTGCGGGCCTCGGACGGGGTCAGGCTACCGCAGGCCGAAAGCACTACCAGCCGCAGATCTTCGAGCGTGAGAGCGTCGAGCTCACGAGCGTGAAGAGCGCCGTCGTCCTCGGGCTCCGGACCGGGAGCCAGCAGCAGATGGGAATCCAAGGTCCAAAGCGAATTAGGGATCGCGTGGCCCGCGAAGTGGACGATAGTGCGGTCGGCGAGTTCCGCCAGGAAACGGCGTTCGGTGGCGGCCGCGCCGTCAAGGTGCAGGGCACCCGGAAAGCGGTGGGCGAGCGCAGCGCTCTCCCGGACGGCGCCGGGGAGCGGCGGCAGGTGAGGATAGCGCCGACCATCGAAAGCCGGGCTGACCGCCAGCATCGCAGCGCTCTTCGACAGGATGGGGCGTCGGCGCTCCAGGGTGTGGAGCAGAGCCGCCAGGCTCGGCGCGATCGCCACGGCTCGCTCCGCGACCAGCAGACGACCCCGACGCCGGTCGCGGAGGGCGGCAAAGGGAACAGCGTTGAGAAACTTGTCTGGGATCAGTATGAGTTGGCCGGCGGCTTCAGTGCGCTGGGCCGCTGGCGCCAGCAGCAGGTCGTAAAGCTGGGCCGCGAGAGCTTCGGTCGCAGGACTCGAGGCGTCCTGGACCAGATGCGCGACGAAGCGCTCGGCGAGGCTGCGCAGTGCCTGGGGATCGACCTTCAGACGGTGCATCTCGACACCGCCGGAATCGATCGACCATATCAGGAGCCCATCTTCGAGCAGGGCGTACTCGACGACTGCCAGGCCGGGCGGCAGGAGGTGAAGCCGGCGCTCGAGCTCAAGCTCGCCGGGCAAGGCAGTCACGTCGCTGCCGGCGTCTTGCTCGGGCAAAACGCGGCGGGCCAGCTCGGAGTACGCGCGGGCTCGCGGCGGGTTGCCGAGCTCGGCTTGCAGCGAGATCATCTCGTCGTAGAGCTCCTGGGCCTGTTCGAGATGGGTGCGGCGAAGCTCCGCGGAGGGAATCGCGGCCCGGTGCTCGCGATGCAGAGCGATAGACCGTTCGAGATCGGCTGCCGCGTCCTCCATAGCCCCGCGAAGTCGCTGGAGCCGGGCGCGCGCCAGGTAGCTCTCGGAGAGATTGGGAGCAAGCCCGAGGCGCTCATAGAGGTCGATCGCTTTCCCCAGCCGCTCGGCGGCAAGGTCGGGCTGTCGGCGGGCCAGGATCGCTCCTTCGGCCTGGTCGATGCTGGCCAGATTACGCTCGCGGATTCCGGAATCGGCGATCTCGGCGTTGAGGCTCCGGGCAGCCCCGAGATCGGCGAGGCCCGAGTCGTCATCGCCGAGGCGATGGTGGATCTTGCTTCGCCACAACAAGGCCTCGGCCGCCATCTGCGGGCTGGTCGCCGAGTGCTTGCGGGTGATCGCCACGCCCTCGTCTTGGAGCGCCAAAGCCGCACGTGGATGGCCGGCCGCGAGGGCAGCCGTCGCCGCGTCGCGCACCAAGTTGTGCAGCCGCCGTGCCTCGGGCTGAAGTGCAAATTGTTGGAGCGCCAAGCGGCGCGCCTTCCAGGCGTCTTCTTGGCGCCCCAGGCGGTCGTAGAGCTCGGCTTGGAGACTGAGGACGGCACCGCGATTGGCGGACTCACCTATTTGGCGGTAGGCCTGTTCGCTGGCAAGCGCGCTCTCCAGGGCCAAGGCATAGCGTCCGCCCCGGCCATAAATCAAGGCCTGGGCCCAATAGAGCTTACCCGCGAGCGCCGGATAGCGGGCGAGCTCTTCGCTCGCCGAGAGCTGCTCACACATAGCCTCGGCACGCGAGGACTCACCGCGATAGATCGCCGCACCGGCGAGCCAGACCTCAGCTTGGTGCCGGAGCGGGCTGCGGGCTCGCGCGAGGCAGTCCCGCGCCCGCTCGAGCTGGGTCAGCGCGCGCCCGGTCTCCAGCCGGTCGAAGAGCTTGCGCCCCCAGCCGTAGGAGCGATGACCGCAGCGCAGGCGCTCAATCCGGTCTCGATCGTCACCGGCGAGAGCGAGATCGATGACCGCGACCGCGTCGCGGGCCATGGACTCGCCGGTTGAATCCGCGAGCGCCGCACCGAGCACCCTGGAAGTGGCGAGCAGGCAGTGGGCTCGCTCCGAGTTGGGCGCCGCGGTCGCCCAGGCTGCCAGCAGTTTGTCCAGAACAAATTCGCGGGCACATTGCGGGCAGAGCCCGAGCGCGTTGCGCAGGGCCGAAGCGCTGGCCGCGCCGCCGGCAAGCAGCTCGCGTTCGAGGTCACTCCAGCCAGCGGCAGGCGGCGAGGCTACCAGCCGCTCGCGATGCCCTTCGGCTTCTTCGGCCCAAGGGCGATCGGGCGCCAGCTCGAGGTAAGCAAGCCAGGCCTGGAGCGCCGGCCGCCGCAGGCCGAGGTGAGTGAGGGCGAGCGCCAAGTTGAAGCGTGCCGCGGGCAGCCCGGGATCGATTTCACAGGCGTCGGAGAGCACCGATAGGGCGAGCATGAGATCGCGCGGCTGATTGTCACGCTGCGCACGCAGGATATATGCAGCGCCGAGATCGCTGAGGCACTCGCTGCATCTCGCCGCTGCGGCAGCGTCGCGGAGCAGCAGGATCGCCTCCTCCAGCTCTCGAGACCGCGCATTGGCCGGATCGTACCAGACGAGCTTCCACAGCGCTTTGCCGTGGCGCTCCGCGACCGAGTTGAGTTGGAGCGCATCGGCCGACGCCGAAGCTCGCTGGCGATCCGTTCCAGAGCTGCAAACTCTCGAGTCTCCAGTGCAGGGGGTCGGGCACATCGAAGCGGAGAGATGCCACCAGCCGGCTCACTCGAATCGCAGGGATGATAGCGGGCGTCGAAGGTGAGTTGCGGCTCGAACGGTCGCGGCAAACCGATGCCCGAAAGGCGTGCAGTAAGGTCGTTGCTCGCTCCAAGTCGCACGCGCTGGCATCCGGGCAGGGCAACGCTCAATAGTCCCAGAGAGACGAGAGCGAGGATTGCGGAAGGCCGAATCACGATTACAAGCTCTGCATTCTGCTCGCGGCCCGAAGCCCGCCTAGCAGACGCCTGCTCCGGCCGGAGTAGTCCCCAGGCGGCCATGGAACGATCAGAAAGGCCGTCCGCATTGTAGCAGAGCCGCAGGCGGGCGCCTATGCTCGAGTGGGGAGCTCCGAACTGCCTGGGGACCATCGTCCTTTCCACCGTCAGATGAGCGATCTCACAGCATCCGGATAACCAGCGCGAAGGACTGCGGGTGAAGGGCGATGCGGTGTGCCCGCACGATCACGCGGGCCAGACCGGAGGCGAGGCCAGGCCAGGCCACCAGCTCGACGTTGTTGCGGCGATCGAAGCCGCTGGCGCCGGCAGGCATGTTGCCGTGACGCTCCTCGTCGTCTGCAGCACGCACCGTCAAGTCCAGGTCGTTTTGGAGCCCGTCCCCCGGCGGATCCGTCCATACCAGAGTCACCTTGAGGCCATCGGCAGTCTCTGGAACTTCGACCTCCAGCGAGACGGCCTCCCCTGCCTCGAGAGCGCGATCCTCGTCTATCAGTTGCAGTCGGCTTGGCTCGGCGAGGGAAAGCGTACGTTCCAGATCGACGCGGCCGAAACCCTCGACGAAGTTGGGAGGCGGGCCGGCCTCGGTAGGCGCATACTGACCGGGGAGATCGACCGCGCCGTTGATCAGCATCGCTTTGACCAGGGCCGCGCTCGGCCGCTCGATGTTGCGCTCTGCGATCAGGTGCTGACGCACCACGGCCGCGCAGCCGGCCACCAACGGTGTGGCCATGCTGGTGCCGCCCATATAGCAGTAGAGACTATCGGGGGAGGTGCCCCAGAAGTCGCCCACCGAGGCCCGGCGCGAGCAGGCCGAGAGGATCGACGTGCCCGGCGCCACAACGTCGGGCTTGATGCGGCCATCTCGGGTGGGCCCGCGACCGCTGAAGGCCGCCATGCCGTCGGGATTGTCGGCCCACAGGTCGCCGGCGATCGGGATCTCGGGATAGCGGAAGCTCCACGAGCCGGTGTCCCAGCGCCGAGATTGGTCAGGGCGGTCGCTCTCCGAGGCACCGACGGTGATGCAGTTCTTGGCGGTGCCGGGCGCCTCCACCGATCCCAGTTCGATGACCCCGTCACGGTCGCTGTCGCGGCCGGGATTTCCGGCTGCGAAGCAGATGACCATGTCACGGTTCTCCCACACGAACTCGTCGACCTCTTCGGAGGAGGAGGTGTATTCCCCGGCCGAGTTGGTCAGGCCCCAGGAGTTGGTGTGAACCCGGGCGCCATCCTCTCCATAAGGCACTTTGAGGAGATCGTTCAGATCGTCAGGTATCCCCCTCAGCCCGCCTTGGGAATCGAGCACCGACTGCAGCACCAGGGCGGCCTCGGGCGCGGTGCCGGGAAGCGAACCGTCACCGTTCACCTGTCCGTCGCCGAGCACCGAGCCGGCCACGTGAGTGCCGTGACCGTTGGGATCGTCGGCGTGGCTGTGGCGGCCGAGGTCATAGAGCTTCTTGACGCGGCCAGTGAAGGCCGGATGGACGTCACTTGTCGAGCCACGATCGAAACCGGTGTCGCAGACCGCTACCACTTGGCCGCTGCCGCGCAGGCCCGCCGAACCGTTGTGCACGCGATCGGCGCGCAGAATACGACCGGCGACATTGTTGGCGAGAGCCGGCTCGTAAACCTGCTCGATGTGCCGCACCTCATCGATCTCAGCGAGGCGGCGTAGAGCCGAACGCTGTACGCGGACGCGAATCTTGCGGCGGCCGACGGCAAGGCGCTCGGCGTCCAGGCCGGCACTTGCCGCGATCTGGTCGCGGACTTGGTCGCCATGGACACCGCGGTGGAGCACGATATCGACCTCACGAGTATCGTCGGCGAGCGGCATCTCGGCGGCCACCATCGCCATCGCCGCGATCGGGTCCCGGGCGACCGGCGCCGCCAGCAACGCCGGAGCGATCTTGAAGCCCTTGAGGTAGGGGTTAGCCCACTCCACAAATGACAGAGCCTGGACGGGGGCAAGATCGCTGCCTTCGAAGTAGCCGATATAAGTGTTTTCCGGAACGTGTTCGAGTAACTCGACACCCGTTTCCTCCAGCCTCTCCCGTTGTTCCTGGCTGAGAGACTCGCGGGTCTGGACTAGCACGTAATTCGACTCGGTGGCGACGGCAGTGGCGAGGTTCAGAGCCGCCAGTTGGGGGCCGTTGGTTTCGGGATCGATCGAGATGCCGTTAATCGTGATGCGTGACATCGGATGCCTCCTGGTAGATTCGCGTCAGACATGAGGCCGCTGGCCGGCGGGCCTAAGCTTCTCCGGAGCCGACAGTCTCGGCGCCAAAGACCTGAAGAGGTAGACGGACGCGCTGCAAGAATTCCCGAAACGCTGGGAGAGGTGGCGACGACGGTGTCATCGCATCCGCGGCGGGCTTGCGTGCCCGCCGCTCGGGTCGTCGCGCGCCCCGACGCGTCCAGCACCGCCTGGTGTCGGGCGGCAGCGGCTTCAGGGCTCGGCGCCGCGACGGCGGCCCGATGGCTCGAGATCCGCTGGCCGAGCGGACGGCGCCAGCGCGTCGAGGCGCTGCCGGTCAACGACACGGTCTGGGTCGTCGAGGGGGAGGACGGCTGGACGACGGTCTGGGAGCCCGCGCTCGCGTGCTGCTCGAGCCCGCGATCGTGACGCGGGCAGAGGAGATTCAGCGACTCGGCTTCAAGTCCTATGACGCGCTGCACGTCGCCCCTGAGGCCACCCGGCGGTGCGAACGGCGACGTCCCGATCGTCGGATCAGGCCGCGTCCAGCCAGGGTTGACGCCAGCCTCACTTCGTCAGGGGCCGGCTGCTCAGCGAGCCTCGTCGATCGGCTCCGTCGCCATCCGGCGAGGGCTGGGGCGGATCGCCTTCGCCCTCTCCGGTCTCGTTCGTGGTGCGGCGGCGAGGCCGCTGGGTCTCGCGGACCCGGTCTGCCAGCTCCTCTTCTCCGGCGAGGCGGCAGAACGACTCGAACGTGCGGGCCGTGTGCAGGAAGAGAAGGTCGTGCTCCTCCTTGGCCTTGTTCTTCTCGATCAGCGCCTCGTCGTACTCGCGGCGGGCCACGTCGAACTGCCGGCCGAGGTCGCGCACCTCCCCGGCGAGACCCTGCACGTCCGCCACCTGGCTGCGCGGATCCACGGGCTGTGAGAACGAGGACTGGCCCAGCAACCGCTCCACGTCGTCGCGGCGAAAGGTCTCGTCGAGACGCTTGGCCTGGCGCAGCAGCGGGGTGCGGTTACGGTTCGTGGGGCTCTCGAGGCCGAGCTCCCCGAGGCTGGGCTCCACGTACTGATGGGACACGGTCTGGAAGACCCGGGAAATCAGCTTTCCGAGGTCGCCGGTCTTGTCGTCGCGCTGCCGGCGCACGCGCAACCGCCTGGCTTTCGCCGCGTAGACTCTCTCGTCGGCTGCCTTCAGCCGTTGGAGAGCGCCGTCGAGGCGGCGAGCCAGGCCGACGAGCGTGGCCATGAAGTCGGACACCGCGTCGTCGGGGAGGAGGAAGGGGCGCACGAGGTCGAGGAGGACGGCGGCGATCCTGGGGCCCTGCTTCGTGATCGCGGTCAGCAGGAACAGGCACCGGTCCTCCCGGTCGGTGACCTCTTTCGAGGTTCTGGCAGGCATGAAATGGGCGCTCCCGCGGCCCGGCTTCTGATATCCTGCGCCCCGAGGAGGCCCCCCAGTGTCGTCCGTCATCTGCGAAGTCGTCGAAATCGAGAAGGTCCGTCCGCACCCCAACGCGGACCGCCTCTTCCTTGCCCAGATCAAGGGCTGGCAGACCGTCATCCGCAAGCTCGAGGACGGCACGCCGGAGTTCCGCGAGGGCGATCGGGTGGTCTACATCCCGCCCGACAGCACCCTGACGAGGGAGACGGCCGAGAAGTTCCGCGTCGTCGACTACCTGAGCGAGAAGACGGACATCGAGGGCGTGCGCCGCCTGGTGGTGCGGCGGGCGCGGCTGCGCGGCGAGCCGTCCTACGGCTTCGTCGTCGCTCCCGAGGACCCCGGCTGGCCGGTGGGCACCGACGTGCGCGAGCACTACGGCGTCGCCAAGTATCGGCCGCCGGTGAAGTTCACGGCCGGCGACTCCGAGGCCCAGCACCCGCGCTTCCAGAAATACACCGACATCGAGAACCTGCGCAACTTCCCCGAGGTCTTCGAGCCCGGCGAAGAGGTCGTCGTCACCGAGAAGATCCACGGCACCAACGCGCGGATCGGCTACGTCGAGGGCCGGCTGCTGGCCGGCTCGCACGGCCTCCAGCGCCGGCGGCCGGAGCCGGAAGAGATGGCCGTCAACACCTACTGGTTCCCGGCCACGCTGGAGCCGGTCGTCAAGCTCCTCGACGACCTCAGTGCGCGGCACGAGGTGGCGATCCTCTACGGCGAGGTCTACGGCGCCAAGATCCAGAAGCTCCACTACGGCCGCCGCGGCGGCCTCGGCTTCGCCGCCTTCGACCTGCTGGTGGACGAGCGCTACCTCGACTACGACGAGTTCCACGACCTTTGCGCGCGTCACGGCGTCGCCACGGTGCCCTTGCTCGACCGCGGGCCGTTCTCGCTCGAGAACGTGCGCGAGCTGTCCGCGGGCCAGACCGTCCTCCCGGACGATCACATCCGCGAAGGGGTGGTGGTGCGCCCGGCGCGCGAGCGTTTCGACGAGAAGGTCGGGCGGGCGATCCTGAAGTACCTCAACGACGACTACCTCCTCAACGCCAAGCTCGCCGACGCCGACGCCACCGACCTCTGACCCCCCGAGAAAGGAGCCCCCATGAGCGACGTCGTCTACACGTCCGCAGTCCGCATCGAGCGCCAGCGCGGCCCCTTGCGCCTGGCCTACGTCCCCGCCGAGAAGGAGCCCGTGACCTTCGGCGTCCACGGCGCCGTCGCCGCCCACTACGGCGTCGCCCCCGACGTCGCCGAGCCCCACGCCACCACGCTCGACTACGTCGTCGCCGCGGCCGCCGGGTGACTGGTCGGCACCTTCGGAGGCGCGCTGGAGGCGCGTCAGGTGGACGCGAGCAACGGCAAGTTGGTCGGCGAGGCACGGGGCGAGGTCGAGGCGGAGGACAAGGTCCTGATCCTGAAGCGCATCCACGTGACCTACAAGCTGCGGGCGCCCGCGGCGCAGCGCGAGGTCGTCGAGCGCGTACACGCCGTCCACGCCCGGTCCTGCCCGGTGTATCGTTCGCTCGAGGGGGCGATCGCCGTCACCACCGAGCTCGAGCTGGAAGCGGAGTAGCGCCGTCGCGGTCCCGGTGCCATATACTCGACGGCGGGCTCCCCGGAGCCTCAGGAGAAACTTGATGACGCACGTCACCGTCTCCGTTCAGGCGATTCACGATTCCGGCTCGACCTACGAGGCGGACTTCCTCGTGGACACGGGCGCCAGCGACAGCATGGCGTCCGGCTCGGAGCTCGAAAAGGCCGGCTTTCAGCCCGTCGGGAAGACGGCGTACGAGCTCGCGGACGGGACGGTGAAGGAGTATCCGTTCGGCCTCGCGGTGATCCGGTTCATGGGCGAGGTGACCGCCGGACGCATCATCTTCGGGCCCGACGACGTCGAGCCCATCCTGGGAGTGACCGCGCTGGAGTCGGTCGGGATCCTCGTCGATCCTGCCAACAAGACGCTCAAGCGCCTCCCTGCGATTCCGCTCAAGTGAGAAGCCGCGACTGTCTCAGCTTCTCCGACGCACGCGGTGCCGTGCCGCGAATCCTACAGGATAGACGATGAGCTACGTCGAGCCGCTGATGCGGCGCAATTTCCTCGAGTACGCCAGCTACGTGATCATGGATCGCGCGATCCCCGATCTGCGCGACGGCTGCAAGCCGGTGCAGCGCCGGCTGCTGACCACCCTGTTCGAGATGGACGACGGCCGCTTCCACAAGCTGGCCAACGTGATCGGCGAGACCATGAAGCTCCACCCCCACGGCGACGCCTCGATCGGCGACGCCCTCGTGGTGCTCGCCAACAAGGAATATTTCATCGACAAGCAGGGCAACTTCGGCAACCTGCTGACCGGCCACCCGCCGGCGGCGCCGCGCTACATCGAGTGCCGTCTCACCGAGCTGGCCCGCGACACCCTCTTCAACAAGAAGCTCACCGAGTACCAGCCGAGCTACGACGGACGCAAGCAGGAGCCCGTCTACCTGCCGGTCAAGCTCCCGGTGGTGCTGCTGCTGGGCACCGAAGGCATCGCCGTGGGCATGGCGACGCGCATCCTGCCGCACAACTTCTGCGAGCTCCTCGCGGCGCAGATCAATATCCTGCGCCGGCAACCGATCGCCCTCTATCCCGACTTCCAGCAGGGCGGCCTGATGGACGTCGCCGACTACGACGACGGCCGCGGACGCGTGCGGGTGCGGGCGCGGTTCGAGAGCAAGGACGAGAAAACCCTGCTCATCCGCGAGATCCCGTTCTCCACCACCACCGAGAGCGTGATCCAATCGATCGAAGCGGCGGTCCAGAAAGGTCAGCTCAAGGTCGCCGCGATCGACGACCGCACGGCCGAGGACGTGGAGATCGTGCTCCACCTGCCGCGCGGCGTCTACGCCGAGGAAGTCGAGCCGCAGCTCTACGCCTACACCCAGTGCGAGGTCTCGATCTCCTCCAACCTGGTGGTGATCCACGACGTCAAGCCGGTGGAGCTGCCGGTCACCGAGATCCTGACCGAGCTTACCGAGTACCTGCGCGAGCAGATCCGCGCCGAGCTCGAGCTCGAGCTGCGCGAGCTCGACGACAAGCGGCATGCCCTCACCCTGGAGCAGATCTTCATCGAGAACCGCGTCTACAAGCGAATCGAGACCGCCAGGACGGCCGACGCCGTGAGGAAGGCGGTGTACGGCGGCATGGAGCCCTTCAAGGAGCTCTTCATCCGCGACATGAACGACGAGGACGTGGAGCGTCTGCTGCAGATCCGCATCCGCCGCATCTCGGCCTACGACATCGAGAAGTACCGCCAGGAGCTCGACGACATCGTGCGCGCCATGGCCGAGGCCGAGAAGAAGCTGCGCAACCTCACCCGCACCGCCATCGGCTACCTCGAGGGCCTGCTCGAGAAGTACGGCAAGAGCTATCCCCGCCGCACCGAGATCGTCCGGTTCGAGCAGGTTTTGAGGAAGGACGTGGCGCTCGAGAACGTCAAGCTCTCCTTCGATCCCGCGACGGGCTTCTTCGGCAGCGCCGTCAAGGGCGCGAAGTACCAGATGACGGTCAGCGAGTACGCCAAGATCCTGGTGGTCGGCGAGGGCAGCTACAAGGTGATCGCGCCGCCGGAGAAGCTCCTGGTGGGCAAGAAGGTGATGGCGATCGCGCCGTTCGACGAGGACCTCGGCATGTTCCTGACCTACGTCTACCGCGACGCCAAGAGGTGCGCGTGGGCCAAGAAGGTCCACGTCACGGGCTTCATCAAGGACAAGGAATATCCGTTGGTGAAGGACAAGAAGGCCAGGGTCGACAGACTGTGGATCGACGACGTGGTCTACACCGTGCAGGTGCAGTACGTGCCGATGAAGCGCCAGCGCAAGAAGGAGGACTGGTTCGACCTCGGCACCGTCGAGTTCTGCGGCCTGGGAGCGCGCGGCACGCGCTTGACGTCGCGGCCGGTGGCCAACGTCAAGGTGCACAAGAGCCTGCCGCGGTAGGGGATCCTGGCACCCGCCTGCCGCGGTAGGGGATCCTGGCACCCGCCTGCCGCGCCACGGGGTGGGAAGCCGAGGACGAATCCACCCCGCCGGGGGTAGGGCCGGCGGCGGCGATCCGACACAATAGGGACGAGGACGACACCACGGAGACGAGGACGACACCACGGAGACGACGATGACCCAACGCCGCGACGACTACCGCCTCGAGACCCGCCTGATCCACGGCCGCATGCACAGCGAGCACTGGCAGTACCGGGACCACATCGTGCCGCCGATCAGCGCTTCGGCGGCTTACCGCCTGGAGAGCGCCGAACGCGGCGCCGAGGGCTTCCTCGAGTTCGCCAACCCGGAGCTCAACCGCAACCGCCAGCCGCCCATCTACATCTACGACCGGCTCGACGAGCCCAGCCGCGGGATGCTCGAGGAGAACCTGGCGGCCGCCGAGGGCGGCGAGGCCAGCGTGACCTTCGCCACCGGCATGGCCGCGATCTCGGCGGCCCTCGGCGTGCTGGTGAAGGCCGGCGACTCGATCGTGGCCCACCACACGGTCTACGGCTGCACCTACTCGCTGCTCACCAACTGGCTGCCGCGCTTCGGAGTGAAGACGCACTTCATCGACCTCACCGACCTCGACGCGCTGCGCCGGCTCCTGGCCGCCGACGCCGACGTGATGGTGGTCTACGGCGAGAGCCCGTGCAACCCCACGCTCGAGCTCCTCGACCTGGCCGCCATCGCCGCCGTCGTGCGCGAGACCAACGAGCGCCGGCCGCCGCGGCGCCTCGTCTTCACGGTGCTCGACAACACCTTCGCTACCCCGCTGTGCCAGCGGCCGCTCGAGCACGGCTGGGATCTCTCCGTCCACAGCCTGACCAAGAACATCGGCGGCTTCGGCACCGACATGGGCGGCGCGGTGATCGGCCCGCGTCTCCTGGAGCCGGACCTGCTCTTTTACCGCAAGGACTTCGGCGGCGTGCTCTCGCCGCGGGCGGCCTGGCCGGCGCTCGTCTACGGCCTGCCGACGCTCGCCCTGCGCGGTCGCCGCCAGATGGAGACCGCCCTCGAGGTGGCCCTCTTCCTGGAGGCGCACCCGGAGGTGCGCCGCGTCTCCTACCCCGGCCTCGAGAGCCACCCCCAGAACGAGCTCGCCAGACGCCAGATGCTCGACCACGACGGCCACTTCGCCCCCGGCATCATGATCTACTTCGAGCTCGACGGCGAGGGCGAGGAGGTGCGGCGGCGCGGGGCGCGGGTGATGGACTTCCTCGCCGAAAACGCCCTGACCATCACCCTGGCGGTGTCGTTGGGGCAGATCCGCACGTTGATCGAGCACCCGTCGTCGATGACCCACGCCGGCATCCCGATCGAGGCGCAGATCGAGGCCGGCATGAGCCCGGGCGGCATTCGCCTCTCGATCGGGCTCGAGCACCCCGCCGACCTCATCGCCGACCTCGAGCAGGGCCTCGCCGCCCTCCGCGCGCCGGCGCCGCGCTATACTGAGAGCCTCGTACAAATCTGAGGAGCGCCAATGAGCAACAAGAAGCGAGGGAGAAGCCTCCAGCGGGTGATGTGGCCGAGCTCGGCGTGGCCCACGGCGCCGCGGCAGGTCGCCAAGGTGGGCCGCAACGACGCCTGCCCCTGCGGCAGCGGCAAGAAGTACAAGGAGTGCCACGAACGAGAAGGCGAGGCCTTCCTCGAGAAGCTGGCGCGGCAGCAGGCCAAGACGCGGCTGCGCGAGGTGCGCCGGCACCTCAAGGCCCAGGGCGTTCCCTGGTACCGGCGGATCTTCGTCCGCCTCTAGCCGGTCTTCGTGCTGGTCCGTCCGGCGCGGAGCAAAAAAAGTCGTGGCCAGCGGTTGACGCCCTCCGAGACCTGTTGTATAGTGATCGTGGACGACAACTTCCGCAAGGGAGGCGAGAATGTCTCCACCGGACAATTGACAACCCCCAGGGTAGCCTTTCACGGAGCTCTGGGGGTAGACCGCTCTCCGCTTGGTGGCATCCCCACGAGAAGAAAGGGGTTGATGCGTTCTTCGGAATGCTCCCTCTCTGGGCTATAAGGCTCGATGGGATGCCACCAGGCGCGTCTTGATCTCGCGAATCGCCTTTCTGAATACCCTTTCTGAAAGTCCCGTCAGACGAAACGGCGCAGGACGTCGATGCAGCTCGACCGGTAGCCGCCGCCGAAGAGGTTCAGGTGGTTCAACAGGTGGTAGAGCTTGTAGACCTCCTGGCGCTCCTGCGTGCCCGGCGCCAGGGGCCAGAGCTCTTCGTAGGCGTCGTAGAAGGAGGCGGTGAAGCCGCCGAAGAGCCTGGTCATCGCCAGGTCGGCCTCGCGCCGCCCGTAGTAGACGGCCGGGTCGATGAGCACCGGCTCGCCATCGACGTCCACCATGTAGTTGCCGCTCCACAGGTCGCCGTGGAGCAGGCAGGGCGGCTCGTCGGGCTCGCCGATCAGCTCATCGAGCCGGTCGAGCAACCGCTCGCCGAGCCGGTCGAGGGTCGAGTCGCTGAGGCCGCGGCGGCGCGCCAGATCGAGCTGGAAGCCAAGGCGGTGCCGGCGCCAGAATTCGCACCAGTCCTCGGTCCAGCGGTTGGCCTGGGTGGTGGAGCCGATGTAGTTGTCGCGGGCGAAGCCGAAGCGCTCGCCGCGCGTGGCGCGGTGGAGCTCGGCGAAAGCGCGGCCGAAGCGCGCGAAGAAGCCCTCGCCGGGGCGCCCGGCGTCGATCGCCTCGAGCACCAGCGCCGGCGCGCCTTCGTTCTCGCCGCCCACCGCGATCACCCGCGGCACCCGCAGGGCGCCGGCGGCGGCCAGGGCGCGCAGGCCCTCGGCCTCGCACTCGAACATCCGCGGCGGCGGCGACGGATTCGTCTTGACGAAGAAGCGCCGGCCGTCGGCGAGCTGCGCGACCCGGCCCTGGTTGATCGAGCCGCCGCCGGCGGCGCGCACGTCCGCGACCCTGACCTTCTCGCCGAGCGCCCGGCCGAGGATCGCTTCGAGCGTCCCGGTCTCAGCGCTCATCGTCCTCGTCCAGGAGCTGATCGAGGATGCGCGGGCAAGCCTGCTCCATCAGGTCGAGCACCACGTCGAAGCCGCGGGCGCCGCCGTAGTAGGGATCGGGAACGTCGGTCGGGGAGCCGGCGGGCAGGAAGTCGCTGAGCAGGCGCGCGTTCGCCGGCCGCCGGCCGCAGATCTCTTCGAGGTCGGCGAGGTTCTCGCGGTCCATGGCCACCACCAGGTCGAAGCGCTCGGCGTCCTCGGCCTGGAAGAGGCGGGACCGGCCGTCGAGCCGGTAGCCGCGGCGCGCCGCCGCCTCGCGCATTCGCGGGTCGGGAGGCTTGCCGGCGTGGTAGCTGATGGTGCCGGCCGAGTCGACGCGCAGGCCCTCGGCCACGCCGCGCTCGGCCGCCAATGCCTTCAATACGCCCTCGGCGGCCGGCGAGCGGCAGATGTTGCCCATGCACACGAAGACGACGGACGGCGGCACGGACGCATCTTATCGCGCGGACCACGATTCTGGAGGACGCCGAGATGTCGGAAGAGCAGGACAAGAGCTACCGCCAATTCTTCTCCTTCCCCCGCATGGTGGAGGACCTCATCCGCCTCTTCGTGGGCAAGAAGTGGTGCCGCCGCCTCGACTTCGCCACCCTCGAGAAGGTCTCCGAGCGCGACGTCAGCCCTGAGCTGATCCGCCGCGAGAAGGACCTGCTCTGGCGGCTGAAGATCCGCGGCAGGAACGGCAAGGACGCCGGCTGGTTCTACGTCTATCTCCACCTCGAGTTCCAGACGCGCCCCGACCCCTTCATGGCGATCCGCGCCGGCACCTACCGCTTCCTGCTCTGGGAGGACCTGATCCGCCGCAAGGCTTTCACGCCGTCGGGCATGCTGCCGCCGGTGCTCTCGGTCGTGGTCTATAATGGAGAAGAGCCCTGGCTGGGGCCGACCGCGGCCTTTGACCTGGTCGAACCGCTGCCCGGGCTTGCGAAGGCGGCCGATCTGCTGAGCTTCCGGTTGCTCGATCTTCGGCGGATCCCCGCCGCGGAGCTCGATGGCGTCGCGAGCCCGGTTGCGGCGCTGTTCCGACTGGAGCAGTGCAAGGCAGCCGCGGAGCTCTACCCAGTCTCCTCGGACCTGGCTGCCATGGTCTCGGGACGAGACGACCACGGGTTGGAAGACGCCTTTGTGGTCTTCATCAACGAGGTGATCTTGCGGAGGCTGATGCCACCTGGATCCAGGCCACCCAGAATCGGCCGCCTCGTGGAGGTACCGTCGATGTTGGAGCAGAGAATTGACCGCTGGACGCAGGATTGGGAACGTCAAGGCTGGCAGAAAGGCCACGAAGAGGGCCGGAAGAAGGGCCTGAGCGAAGGCCGGAAGAAGGGCAAGCAAGAGGGCCTGCGCGAAGGTGAGGCCGAGGTCGTGCTACGGCTCCTGGAGCGCAAGCTCGGCCCACTGCCGGCGTGGGCGAAAGAGCGGGTGAGATCGGCCGACGCGGAGCGGCTTCTCGTCTGGGCCGAGCGGATCCTGACGGCGGGAAGCCTGAACGACGTCTTCGTCGATTGATCGGCGTCACGCCCGGCGAGCAGACACCGGGAGGGCGGGGACGGAAAGAAAGGGACGGACGCGTCCAGCCCCCCGTGACGGCGGTGGCTCTTTCTCCGGGCGTCCGCGGGCGGTCAGGCTCCGCAGCGGCGGGCGAGCGTCCGCCGCAGCTCCTCGACGTCGACGTGGAATCCGCGGCGGATTGCGTCCCGCAGGTCGACCTGGAGCTTTCTCTTGAGCGTCTCCGGGAGCGCTCCGGCGGCGATCACCCGTTGGGCTTCGGTGTAGGGCTTCATCGTAGGCAAACGGCTCAGGTTCATGGTCTTTCGTCCCCTCGACCAGATATACGTCGCATCCTGGAGTCTCGCCCAAGCATGATCCGTGCCGGGGCATGGGCGGCGTCCCCTCTCGCGCACCCTGCTTCTTTAGACCCCGGTATGCTTGCGAGGTGTTAGCCGAGCTCTGTCTTTATTTCGAGTTGCTCGTCTACCTGGCGGGCACTTTCCTCTACTGGTTCCTGATCCGCGAGCTGCGGCGCCGGTCCCAGGTGTTGCCGGGCAACTGGCCGTTGCGCGGCCTGCTGATCGGCCTCACCCTGTGGTACGGCCTGACCCTGGTCGACGAGATCCTCGCGATGCTGCTCGGCGAGCGGCCCGACCTGGCGTGGCTGGGCGTCGGCCTCGACCTGGCGCGCGCCTGGGCCTGGCTGCTGGCGTTCCCGCTGCTCGTCCACACCCTGGTCGGCGTGCTCTCCCAGGAGGACGAACGGATGACCGGCAGGGGGCGCCTCTTCACCGTGCCGGCCTACCTCTCGCTGCTCGTCTTCCTGCCCGAAGCCGTGCGCTTCGCGCGCAGCGGCGAGCCGCTGCTGGCGGCGGCGAGCCGGCGGATCTTCCCGCAGGTGGCCCTTTACGCCGTCGCCATGCTCGCGGTGGCCGGCGTGCTCACGTACTTGCTCAGCCGCCGCGCCAGCGACGGCCGTCTCGCCGGTTTTCTCCGCCTGCTGCTCGGCGTGCTGGCGGCCATGGTCGCCCTGCTCGCCGCCGGCGCGCTGCGCGATCCCTGGGACCCGGACGCGGCGGGTCTCGACCGCGTGCTGCGCACGCTGCTCCTCGGCGGCCTGCTGCTGCCCGGCGCCCTCTTCGCCTTCTACGTGCAGCGCTACAACCTGCTGCGGCTCTCGCTCTCGCACCGCACGCTGCGCCACTTCACGGCGGTGCTGGCGCTGGTCCTGGTGGTGATGCTCGGCGGGCCGGCCATGGGGCTCGACGACGTCGCCGTCGTCCGCCGGGTGGTGGCCTGGGGCCTGGTGGTCGCCCTCTTCCTCGGCCTCGCCTACCAGCCGCTGCTCGACCGCGCGCTGCGCCGCTCGACGGCGCTTCGGCGCTTCTTCGGCAAGTCCATGGCGCCGCACGACATGGAGCTGCTGATGGCGAGCCTGCAGGACCCGGACCTCGACGAGGCCACGGTGCTCGAACGCACGGCGGCGGCCCTGGGCCGCTGGCTGGGCGCCGCCGCCGTCTTCGCGCGCCGTGACGACGCCCCGGCGCCGTTCTGGGAGCACTACGAGCGCGATCCGCGCGCCTCCCGCGTCCACCGGCTCGACCCGCCGAGCTCGCGGCTCGCCGTGCTGCTCGACCGACACGAGCTGCACGCGGTCTTTCCGCTGCGGATCGAGGGCCGGCTCGAGGCCCTGCTGCTGCTCGCGGCGAGCGCCGTCGGCGGCGGCTACGACATGGCCGAGCTCGAGGCGGTGCAGGGGGTGATCCGGCAGCTCGCCGGCACCCTGGCCCTGCGCCGTCTGAGCGCCGCCCGCCTGGCCGAGGAGCGCCTGCTGGCCGAGCGCGCCGAGCACGAACGCCTGCGCATGCTGGGCCTGGTGGCGGCGTCGGTGGCCCACGAGGTGAAGAACCCGCTGTCGGCGATGAAGGCCCTGGCCCAGACGCTGCGCGAGGACCTGGCGGCGGAGGGCTCTCACGCCGACGGCGTCGCCGACCTCGACCACATCCTCGGCCAGATCGACCGCCTCCACCGCACGGTGCACGAGATCCTCGGCCTGGCGCGCCCGCGCGCCGGCGCCGCCACCGCGCTGGCCGGCCTGGTCAGGAGCTCGCTCTACGTGCTCGCCGCCGAGGCGAAGAAGCGCGGCGTCAAGCTCGTGGGCGACGCGGTCGGCGAGGTGGGCGAGGTGCCGGGATCGGAGACCGCGTGGCAGACGGTGGTCTTCAACCTCATGCTCAACGCGGTGGAGCACACGCCGGCGGGCGCGCGCGCCGAGGTGCGCCTCGAACGCGACGGCCGCGACGTGGTCTTCACGACCTCCAACCCCGGCGCGCCGCTGTCGCCCGACACCGCGCGCCGCCTCTTCGATCCCTTCGTGAGCGACGGCGGCACCGGGCTCGGCCTGGCGCTGGTGAAGCGCCGCTGCGAGGAGCTGAAGGCCGGCGTCGAGGTGCTCCACGACGCCGGACACGTTATTTTTCGGGTGTCGGCCGGGAGCCCCGCATGAGGAGACCGACTTCCCGCATCGTGGTGTGCGACGACGAGCCCGCGGCCCGCCGCGGCGTCGTGCGCGCCCTCGGCGGGGGCTACGACTACGCGGAGTGCGCGAGCGGCTCCGAATGCCTCGAGGCGCTCGCCGCGGCGCCGGCCGACCTGGTGCTCCTCGACCTGCGGATGCCCGGCATGGACGGCCGCGCCACCCTGGAGCGCATCCTCGAGCTGCCGCAGCCGCCGCCGGTGGTCATGGTCACCGCCGACTCGAGCCTGCGCACCGCCGTCGACGCGGTGCGCGCCGGCGCCGCCGACTTCCTCGCCAAGCCCTACGAGATCGAAGAGCTGCGCTGGGTGGTGGAGCGCACCCTCGACGGCGAGCGCCTCCGGCGTGAGAACCGCGAGCTGCGCGCCGCCGTAACCCGGCTCGGCGGCGCCGCGCGGCTGACCGGCGAGTCGCCGGCCATGGCGCGGCTGCGCGAGGAGATCACGCGCGTGGCGCCGACGAACGCGAGCGTCCTGATCCGGGGCGAGACCGGCACCGGCAAGGAGCTGGTGGCAGGCCGCCTGCACGAGGCGAGCGCCGTGGCCCACGGCCCCTTCGTGGCGCTCAACTGCGCCGCGGTGCCCGAGAGCCTGCTCGAAAGCGAGCTCTTCGGCCACCGCAAGGGGGCCTTCACCGGCGCCGACCGCGACCGCGCCGGACGCTTTCGCGAGGCCCACGGCGGCACCCTCTTCCTCGACGAGGTCGGCGACATGGCCGCCGCGGCCCAGGCCAAGCTCCTGCGCGTGCTGCAGGACGGCGTCGTCGAGCCGCTGGGCGGCGGCAAGCCGCTGCGCGTGGAGGTGCGGGTGCTGGCGGCCACCCACCGCGACCTCGAGGCCCTGGTGGCCGCGGGAGCCTTCCGCGACGACCTCTACTACCGCCTGCGGGTGGTGGAGCTGACGCTGC
Organism: Thermoanaerobaculia bacterium; assembly: GCA_036397835.1. Taxonomy (GTDB): domain Bacteria; phylum Acidobacteriota; class Thermoanaerobaculia; order Multivoradales; family J023; genus DASWIG01. The sequence continues at coordinate 6,507 of DASWIG010000406.1, read as the reverse complement.
CGCCGCTGCGGGACCGCGGCGAGGACGTGTTGCTGCTGGCGCGCGCGTTCCTGGCGGCGGCCGGCCCCGGCGTCCTCGAGCTTTCGCCCGCGGCGGCGCGGGCGCTCGCCGCCTACTCCTGGCCCGGCAACGTGCGCGAGCTGAAGAACGCCATGGAGCGCGCGGCGATCTTCGCCGCCGGCGGCATCGTGCGTCCTGAGGACCTTCCGGCCGAGATCCGGATCTCCCAGGGGGACGAGAAGATCCGGGGATCGACGGACGACGAGGTCCGCGAATGGACGCCGGGCGCCGACTTCCCGAGCGCCAAGGAGGAGGTGCTCGAACGCTTCGAGCGCCGCTACTTCGCGGCGCTGCTGCGCGAGCACGCCGGCAACGTCTCGCGCGCCGCCCGCGCCGCCGGGATCTACCGCCAGAACCTCCAGAAGAAGCTGCGCCAGTTGGCGATCGAACCGCGGCATTTCCAGGACAAGACTTGAGATCGTCTTCCTCGGCGACGAAAGGCCCGCCGCCCCTACCGTGCTTGACGAATCGCCAGACCGCCGGGGCCACGACGCCATAGTCCCAGGCTTCGTAAGCGGTGTCGGTGATCCGGTGCCCGAGCGTGGCTGCGGCGACGACGTCGACGAGGTAGGGGAGCTTGACGGCATGGGTGGCGTCGACAAAACGTTGCGGACGACTTTCGGCAGTTGCCGAAACCTGTCCGCGACCGTTGCGGACGACATCCGGCAGTTGCCGAAACCTGTCCGCAACGCTTTTGAACGACGTTTGCAAGTGCACATAACGCTCACTATTGCTTATGAACGTTATGCTGCAGGTGGCGAACGCCGTCCATATCGCTCATGGACGGCGTTTGCAGACGGCAAGCGGGCGTCCATATCGCTCATGGACGGCGTTTGCAGACGGCGAACGGCGTCCCTATCGCTCAGGGACGGCGATGGGCGAACGGCGCTCCCCGTCCATGTCGCTCATGGAGGGCCGTCTTTGCAGGCGTCGACGTCGCCCTTGTCGGCTTCAGACCAGCTCCCAGCAGAGGTCGAGGCAGGTGTGCGTCGCCTCCTCGCCGGTGCGGAAGCGCGCCCGCACGCGGTCGCCGATCGCGATCGGCCGGCGGTCGAGCAGGTAGCTCTTGACGATGGTGGCGACGCCGTCGATCCTGACGTCGATCTGGTAGTAAGGGCACTCGATCTCGAGCCCGGTGCCGCCGCGCTCCACGTAGGTGTAGGCGTAGACGTAGCCCTCGGGCTTCGCGATCTCTTCCCACGCCATCGGCTGATGGCAGTCGGGGCAGTCGGCCCGCGGCGGCAGCCACAGCTCGCCGGCGCCCTTGCTGATCGGGCAGCCGGGATTCACGCAGCGGGTGCCCATCAGCCGGCCTTGCGTCAGGGCCTTGAAGTAGGGCGTCAGCAGCCCGTAGCTGTGAAAGTGGGTCCCCTCTTCCCCGAAGCGGGGGACGTGCAGGATCCAGACGCCGTCGCTCTCGGTGATCGTCGCCGGGGTCGTCGCGAGCCGGACTTTGTCAGCCATCACTCACCTCCTACCAGGCCTTTTCCAGGATCGAGCAGACCACGTGGCTGCCGACGCCGGCGTGCGAGATCGCCATGCCGCGGCGCGCGTCTTTCACCTGCAGGCTGCGCCAGTCCTCCGGCCTGGTCTTGCCGTAGCGCCGCCAGATCTCGGGGTCGCCGTGGAATTTGTCGTACTTGCCCTGGAGCTGCCAGAGGACCTCGCCGGCCTGGAAGATGCCGGTGGCGCCCACCGCGTGCATCGTCCCCAGCAGCCCTCCCGAAAGGTTGGCCGGGCACTTGCCCTGGCGGCCGGCGTGCGGGTTGGCCAGGTAGCACTCGCCCAAGGTGACGAAGTCCTGCTCGCGGCCGTAGAGGGTCAGGCCCACGTCGCCGTAGGTCTGGAGGTCGGAGATGGTGAACGCGTCGTGAGTCTCGATCAGGTCGAGGTCTTCGAGCGGGTCGCGGATCCCCGCCATGTGGTAGACCATGTAGGCGGCGAAGCGGGCGGCGGCGAAGCTCTCGAAGCCCGGCCAGCGGCCGTCCTGCCTGGCCATCTCCGCGTAGAGCTCGCGGTAGTCGTCCTCGGTCTCGTTGGGCAGCAGCAAGATGCGCATCGGCCGGCGGTCGCCGGTGCGCAGGGTGTGGGAGCCGCCGGCCACGTAGAGGCGGGCCGGCCGGTCGGAGAGCTCGAAGGCCAGCTCCTCGGAGCACAGCAGCACCGCCGCCGACCCCACGCTCATGGCGCAGCACTCGAGAAACCGCAGCGGATCGGAGACGACGTCGCCGGCGAGCACCTCGTCGACGGTGTGGCGTCCCGCCTGTTGGGCGAACGGCGAATGGCAGGCGTAGCCGCGGTTCTTGACCGCGATCTCGGCGCGCACCCGTTCGTCGACCTGGTACATCTCCTGGAAGCGCCGCGCCATGGGCGCGTAATAGCTGGCGTAGTTGCGGGCCAGGCGCGTCTCGAAGTCCTTGCAGGCAGCGGTGGAGATGTAGTAGTTGCCGGTCCAGGTCCTGACCTCGTCCATGCGCTCCCAGCCGAGCACCAGGGCGCAGTCGGCCATGCCGCTGGCCACCGTGGTGGCGCCCATCAGGAGCGTCGAGCCGCCGGTGGCGCCGCCGGTCTTGATGCCCACGTTGGGCAGCGGATCGAGCCCCAGGTAGTCGTGGACCTTGGCCTCGCACAGGAGCTGGTCCTGGAAGTGATCGGCGAACTCGCCGTAGCAGGCGAAGTTGACGAGCCCCTTGACCGCCAGGGGATCGCGCTTGAGGTCGTTCTCCTCGAGCAGCATCCGGAAGGCCGTCATGGCGAGCTCGTCGAGCTTCTTCTCGGGGTAGCGCTTGCGGTAGTCGGTCGTGCCGGCCGCCACCACGTAGACGGGCCGCGTCCATTTCGGGACCCGGAGGTTTCCGGGCTGGAGCTCGATCATGGCTTACCTCCTCGGCCTCCCAGGCTGCCGGCCGGGGGGACCGCGGACATGGTCTCATCCGGAGCCGGCGCCGGGAATACGCGCCGGGGCGGGAACCGGCCCGTCCCTTCAGGTAGTCGCCGCGAGCGCCATGGTCCATCGCCGCAGACGTCTCCGGCGCCCTTCGAGGCTCTCCGAGCTTCACGCCGGTGAGGTAGCGAGCCCGCCCACTTCGTTACACGGGGTGCGGGCGGTCCGGTACGAGCCGCCCTCGTATTCTTCGTGCCCGCGGAGAGCGATTCCCGCTCCGCCGGCATGCCACCCTCAAGGGATGAGCTGAAAGGAGCTCGATTCTCATGTTGAAACAACACCGACTCGTGACGCCGACCCTTTACCGAATGCTGGCCGCCGCGTGGTGCGGCGCCTTGACGCTTGCGTGCTCCGTGACGCCCGCGGCCGCTTCGGGCTTCCGGGAGGCCCCCGCCATCACTCGGTCGCCCCAGGTCGACGGGTCCGATTTCTACATGTTCCGCAGCTACGAGGCGGGACGCGAAGGTTTCGTCACGATCATCGCCAATTACAACCCGTTGCAGGATCCCTCCTCCGGTCCGAACTACTTCTCGCTGGACGAAGAGGCGTTCTACGACATCCACATCATCAACGACGGCGACGAGGACGAGGACCTGACCTTCCGCTTCCGCTTCTTCAACAAGCTGCGGTCCCTCACCCTGAACGTCGGCGATCCGGGTGCGACCGAGTCGATCAAAGTCCCGCTGGCCAACGCCGGCCCCACCGGCTCGGGTCTCTTCAACGTCATCAGGAACTACTCGGTGCGCTTGATCCGCGGCCGCATCGACCAGCCGACGTCGATCACATACCTGCAGAACGTGGATGACGGCCGGCACCGCCTCGGAATCCCCTACGACAACAGCGGCCCGAAGACCATCCCCGACTACGAGCGGCACGCCAACCGGTTCGTCTACGACGTCACCATCCCGGGCTGCGGGGGCCTCGGCCGGGTCTTCGTGGGCCAGCGCAAGGAGTCGTTTCAGGGCGACCTGGGCGGTCTCTTCGACCTGGCCAACTTCGCCGACGTCCTGGGGCCGAGGACCGGACGCCCTTCCAACACCGCCGGCAAGAACGTCACCAGCCTGGCGCTGGAAGTGCCCATCGATTGCCTGACCGAAGGCAAGGGCGACGTCATCGCCGGCTGGACCACCTCGCGCCTGCCGCGCCATCAGGAGCTGAAGGAAAACCCCGTCACCTATGAGGAGCCCGCGATCTACTCGGGCGATTACGTCCAAGTGTCGCGCGTCGGCAATCCCCTGGTGAGCGAGTTCTTGATCGGTCTTCCGGACAAGGACCTCTTCAACGCCAGCCATCCGCGCGACGACGCCCAGATCGTGATCTACGTCACCCACCCCGCCTTGCCCGAGCTCATGGAGCAGTACCTGGCCGACCGGGGGATCGTGGCGCCGAACTTCTTTCCCCGCGACGACCTGGTGACGGGCTTCATGACCGGCGCTCCGGGCCTCAACGCCACCAGCACCCAGGGCGAGGTCATGCGTCTCAACACCGCGTTGCCGCCGGTACCCGCGGCCCAGCAGAGCAACCTGGGCGTGCTCGGCGGCGATCCCGCCGGCTATCCGAACGGCCGCCGTCCCGGCGACGACGTGCTCGACAACTCGCTGCGGGTATTGATGGGAGCCACCATCGATCCCCCCGAAGCGGCGCCCTCCGGCCAGCTCCCCTACACCGACGGCGTGGACGTCAACGCCCAGATGTTCGACGAGACTTTTCCCTACCTGACGAGCCCGCTTCCGGGCACGACCCACGATCCCTGATCGACGGGCTCCGGGAGCCCTCTGACGTTCTGGCCGGCGATCACGCCCGTGATCACGCCTCGGCAGCGCGGCCGGCGGCCACGCCGAGGACGGCGAGCTCGAGGGTCGCCGGCGGCGCCTCCGCCTTCAATACTGGGAGCGCAGGTGAGACGCCTGCTCTCCCATCATTATGGTTCTACGAGCCGCAAATAGCGACCCGGCGGCGGACGCACGACCCGCGTCCGCCGGCCCGACGGCCACTCCACCTCGAGCTCCCGAACCTCCTCCCCGGACGGCCACGCGAAGAGCGGACGCCGGTCTCCGGAGGACTGGTAGCTCTCGCCCGCCATGACCCAACGCGTCTGACGCCGGCCGCCGGTCGGCTGGCCCCCGGTCACGAGACACACCCGCGCCCCGACCGCCTGGGTGTTGCGCGCACGCCCGCGCAGTTCGACGCCCAGCCAGCGGACGACGGCCGTGTCGTTGCGCCAGAGCTCGGGCGCGCCGCCGTTGTGCTGCACCGCGACGTCGACGTCCCCGTCGCCGTCGTAGTCGGCCGCCGCGACGCCGCGGCCGAGCCCGGCAGGCGCGTCGAAGCGCTGCTCCACGAAGCGCCCTCGGCCGTCCCCCAGGAGCAGCAGGGGACGCTGGGCGCGCTCGACGCCGGCCCGCGACGGACGCTCGAAGACGTGGCCGTTGGCCACGAAGGCGTCGAGGTCGCCGTCGCCGTCGAGGTCGGCCAGCACCACGCCGAAGCCCAGCAGGTTGAGCGACGGCGGGCCGAAGCCGCTCGCCGTCGAGACGTCGTCGAAGGCCATCCCTCCCAGGTTGCGGTAGAGCGCGTTGAGCTCGACGTCGAAGTTGGTCACCGCCAGGTCGGGACGGCCGTCGCCGTCGACGTCCCCCACCGCGATCCCCATGCTCGCCTCGGCCTTGCCCTCGCGGCCCACGGCGGCGCCGGAGGCGAGGGAGACGTCCTCGAAAGTCCCGTCCCCCCGGTTGCGGAAGAGACGGTTGGGGTCGAGGTCGTTGGCCACGTAGACGTCGCTCCGGCCGTCGCCGTCGAGGTCGGTCCAGACGACGCCGAGGCCGCGCCCGCCGACGTGCTCGAAACCCGCGGCGAGCGTCGCCTCCGCGAAGGTGCCGTCGGCGCGCCGGCGCAGGAAGACGTCGTCCTCGCCGGGGAGGAAGATCACGTTGCAGTAGTCGGGCCCGATCTCGTCGCCGCAATCCCAGCCGTGGTCCGCCTGGTAGGCGACGTAGCCGGTGACGTAGAGGTCGAGGTCGCCGTCGCCCTCGGCGTCGGCGAAGGCGGCCGAGGACGACCAGCCGTCGACGCCGACGCCGGCCGCCGCCGGCGCGAAGGTGCCGTCGCCGCGGTTCAAGAGCAGGACATCGGGGCCGTAGTTGGTCACGTAGAGGTCGGCGTCCCCGTCGCCGTCGACGTCGGCGGCGGTGGCGCCCTGGCCGTAGCCGCGGTCGCCGGCGCCGGCGCCCCGGGTGACGTCCTCGAAGCGACCGGAAGGGCCGAGGTTGCGGAAGAGGCGGTTGGCGGCGGCCGGCGAGCCGTCCGGCGGAAACGGTCCCGACTGCACGAGGTAGAGGTCGAGCCAGCCGTCGCCGTCGTAGTCGAGCCAGGCGAGGCCGGCGCCCATGGTCTCGGGGAGGTGACGGCGGGCCGTGACGCCCGGCTCGTGCCGGAACGCGATGCCGGCGGCGGCGGCGGCCGGCGTCAGGACGACGCGCCGGCCGATGGCCTCCTCGTCAGCC
>DASWIG010000405.1:0-14545 GCA_036397835.1 Thermoanaerobaculia bacterium | reverse complement strand
CGCCAGGTGCGCGAGAAGCTGGGCTGGTCCGACTCGGAGCTCGTCCTCGAGGAGATCGAAGACTCGCAGGGGCCGGGCAACGTCCTCGTGCTGCGCCTCGCCGCCGAGGCGCTCACCGAGACTTTCGTCGGCTTCGGCGAGTTGGGCGTCAAGGCCGAGGCCGTGGCGCGGAACGCGATCCGGGAGCTGAAACGTTACCTGAAGGCCGAGGTGCCCGTGGGTGAGCACCTGGCGGACCAGCTCCTGCTGCCCTTGGCCCTTGCCGGCGGCGGCGGTTTCACGACCCTGCCTCTCTCGCGCCACGCGACGACGCAGATCGAGCTCATCCAACGCTTTCTGGACGTGCGGTTCGACGTCGAGCGGCCGGCGAGCCATCGGGCGGAGGTTCGGGTCGCCGCGCGGTAACTTGGCGACGGCCACCAGAGCCTCACCGGCTCGTGGACGAGCTACGGCCGGACTTGATCACGTCCTTGGAGCGGTCGGTGATCTGCATGTAGCCGTCGCGAGCGCGGTTTGGGCGAACCGACAGGCCACCCATGCTCACGACTTCGCAACGCTTCTCGGACTTACCCTTCCGAGGAACAAATCCGTTCCACCATCCTGTTGCCGCCCATTCCGGCGTAGGGGCAGGCCCCCGTGCCTGCCCTGGGACGCGTCAGCGTCCCATTGCGGAAGAGGGCCGCTGGCGCGGCCCTCGGGCAGGCACGGGGGCCTGCCCCTACGTCCGACGGGCAGCGACTCGCTCGCTCTGCCGCGGCCTCTGGCCGTGGTCCGGGTACACCGGCGACTCTTGTTCCTACCCGCTGTTCGGTAGCGACGTAGGGTGCTTGCCACCCAGAGCTCGCTGACGCTCGCAGGGGAGCTGGGGCTGCGCCCCCCCGCTAAACAAGTACCCTTGAGCTTCCTCGCCGCGCTGGTCACCGCCCCGACGGATGATCCCAGTCTCTCGAGCCGCTACCGCTTCTCTGTCGACGGCTCCGGATTCTCCCGGCGATCTGATCCTCTCCGTGAAATCGACGGACCGCCAAACGACCCTCGACGTCCTGCGCCGGTTCGTGAGTTCTCGAGATACATTGCACTAGATGAGAACCGCATGCGAAATCCAAAACAAGTGGGTGTTGGTATATATTACGAGGCACATCTCAACGCCGAGCAGATCTATAAACTGATAAACTGTGCTGGCAGATCACCCAAAGTGTAGGCTTGAGTAGTTCGGAATGGAAGGTCGAAATCGAAGAGTAGCCATGGGTAGTTCTGCTGACGGTCGCGAGCATCGCTGACCAAAGGACCGGCTGTGCGCCCTCGACGATCACACACTGTCATGTATCGTTTGGCCTGAAGACTAAATCAATGCATCGACTCCCAGTGTTCGGGGCGATGCAGTCCCTCAGGGAGCTTCGTCGCCCCATCACCCACAGCTCCACCGATCTGTTCCTGAGTGACGTTCTTTGCTTTACTAAGATCGGCTCGACGTATATTCGCATTTTGTATATCCGCTCTCTCAAAGTTCGTTTCGCTGCAGTTAGCAGCGTGAAGGCGAGCGCCGCGGAGATCTGCGTCGACTAGATTTGCTTCGCTGATATCCTTACCGCTCAGCCAAGCTCTGCGGAGCCTTGGTTTAGTACTCGGATTCTCTTTCCTCCAGGTATTCCATTTCATGACTCCACTAGACAGCATCCAACTGTGGGGCGTGGTCAGATACCTGGGAAGGCGTGTTTTCTCATTCCCCACAGCAACTTCGATTTGATATTGAGTCAAGTTACTTGTTTCGCTAAGATCAGCATCGCACAGGTTGGTTCCGAGGAGTTTTGCTTCGTGGAAGTTGGCATCTGCATAGACTTCGCTGAGGTCCGCAAAGCTGAGCGTAGCGTAACTGAGATCAGAGCCAGTTAAGTTAGTCCCGAGCACAAATCCTCTGGGATTGAGCTTTGTCGCAGAGAGGTCGGCACGTCTAAAGTGGCAATTATGTGCTTGAATGCCATTTAGCGTCGCTCCACTGAGGTCGACTCCACTGAGGTCGACTTTGTCGAGACGGGCTCCGCTTAGGTCGACTCCATTGAGGTCAGTACTCACGAACCTTCCACCATTGATCGTTACTTCCCGGAGGCTTGTGCCGCTCATATCGAAATTAACTAGCCTGGGATTCCGAAAGTTCGCGCCATCAAGCCTCGTCCTGCTCAGGCTTAGTCCTTGATCTGCGTTTTCTCGATTCGTCGAGAGCCGGGCGATTACGTCAAGGATCGCCTGGATATCTTCCAGAGGTTTCTTGGGCTCGGCACCCTGTTCTGAATCGACTTCAACCGGTTGACTTATTGATGACTTTTCACGGACGTATGCACACAGTACCTCCAGGATCGTCCAGTGATCTCGTTCCGAGTCATGTGCAATACGCTCCAAGGCGTATATGCCTCCAAGCCTGGTGGAAAGACTCTCACTTCCAAGTTGCTCAATCGCTCGTGTGAATCGTTCTGTGATCCTGCCATCTGCTGAGGTTTCCGCCGTCTTGAGTGCTGCTTGGGCTTGTCTATCCGCTGCTGCGGCGCGGCGCCAGGCGACGTAGATTCCGACAAGTATTGCGACTGGTGTCAATACTCTTGCTATCAGCTCGAGCCGTCTCAAGAGTTCGCTAGAGGTAGCCCATTCGTCATTCGGGATTACCCCAATCCAGGTAACTATCAATGCGACAACTATCAGCAGAGCGGCTCCAATGATCCACGACCGTCCGATTAACCAGGTATGACGAAGTAGCTTCATGACATCAATGAGGGAAAGGTACGACCAAGCGTGCGACTTGGCTAGTCAGTCACACCCACCACATTGCCAGTTGACATGACCGGTCAATTCCGAGTACTTCCTTCAATGCAGACTGTCACCCGAGCGATTCCGAACCGCGCCCATCATAGCGATTTCCCACGTCATATCACGGCGACCCTCATGGGAGGTCGCCTTCATCACCCAAACGGCCCCGGGAGCGGCGGCAACCGCTACCGGGAGCCTGACCATGCAAGGAGGTACTGTCCATGCGCAGCTCGAAGAATCCTACCAGCGTCTTCAATCCCGACTTCCTCAACCGCCTCTCCCACCGCGACCGGAGCGGCTCGACGTTCTCGGAAGCCGAGTACGCCGGCCCGTGGACCGTCCGACAGCGGCAGGACGGCTTCGCCGTCCCTCGCGAGGCCGACGGCGACGCCGGCGCACCCGACGCCGTGTTCACCGAGCGCGAGCCGGCGCTGCTCATAGAGGCCAGTCTACCCCAAGATGGGCCGCGAGCAGCGATTCCAGATCAGCATCCGCCGGCGGCGCGGCGGGCGCCTACGTCAACGCCCTCGTGAGCGGCAAGCTCGAGAAGGCCGGCTGGCTGCGGCACACGCGCCCCCGAGCTCGTCGGGGCCCTGAACGTCGTCGAGTGGCTCCTGCCCGAAAGTTTCTTTCCTACGGATTCGCCAAACAGGCCGCCGGCAGCGCTCCGTATCCTCGCTCGCGTCGCCACGGCGCACCGGGGCCGAACCGAAGAGGAAGGAAGACCATGAGCGAGAGACAGAACACGTACCGAGCCCCCCGGGAAGCCCCGGCGTCCGCCACGAGGCGTTCCGAGCCCGTCGAGACGGCGGAAATCCTGGCGAATGACGTCCCGAAGAGACCGGCACGGCCTATGGCCGCGAAATCGGGCGAATCGAAGCCCTCGGGAAGGGACGAATCGCGCGCGCGTCACGTCTCGAAGCCTTCCAGTCGTTACGATTCGCGGATCGGCCCCGTCTCGAAGCCTTCGGAAAGCCTCGTTTTGGAAATCGGCGCGTCCCGAAGCCTTCGGAAGGGGAGGATCCGCGAATCCTGGCGTGTCCGAGGCTACAGGACGCGAGGCCGGCGTCGTTCGCCCGGCCTCGACCGCGTCGAGCCGACGTGCCGCGGCCAAGCCGTGCACCGGCCGCGCTCAAACCGCGGCGGCGCCGGCCAAATCGCGTCACGGCCGCGTCGGCCGGAAGGCTCCGGCGACAAATCCTGCCACGGCCGCGTCGAAACGGGATTCGCAGACGACAGGCCGCGATTCGACGCTCCACGGTTCGGCCGTCACCGCCCGCCCACGTAACCAGGCTCTCGAGCCGCCGACGCTCCTCAGGCGTCAGCTCCGGACCCTCCCCGGCCTCGCCCAGCGGCCGGCGCTCGGTGAACGCGCGCAGCCGGCGCGCCAGCTCTCGGGCCACCGGCGAGGCGAGCCATCGCGCGGTGGTGCGGATCGCCGCACGGTAAACTCGGCGACGGCCACACCGTACACGTCTGGCGAAGGCGAGTAGACTCCACCGGCTTCCCCGATTTGACCCGGCGGCCGACTCTCTCCAGAATCGACGCGGCCGCCCATGTCGACGATAAGCGCAGCTCCTGAGTCAGACCATCGACGCGGGCTTCGGCCCGCCCAGGCCGCGGCCTGGGCGGTCCTGCTGACGCTCCTGGCGCTCCTCCTGGTCGCGGCCGTGACCGCGGACCGCTCCGGCTGGCCCTCGCTGGTGGGCGACGAGGCCACCTACCTCATGCAGGCCGAGAGCGTCGCCTGGGACTTCGACCTGCGGTACACCCGCGGCGACCACGACCGCTTCGTGGCGCTGCACGGCACCCCGCCCGAAGGGCTGATCCTGCAGAGCGGCGACCGGGGACGCCACATCTCCTACGGCAAGCCCTTCTTCTACGCCCTCTACACGGCGCCGTTCACGCGCCTGGCGCCGGTGCACGGCCCCCTGGTGGCCAACGCGCTCCTCCTCGCTCTCGCCGCGGTGCTCGCCGCCCGCGCCCTGCGCCGGACCATGGGCGCCTCGGCGCCGCTGTGGACGGCGTTCGCGATCTTCGGGTCGGTGGCCTTCGCCTACGTCTTCTGGGTCCATTCCGACCTCTTCCTGACCAGCCTGACCGCGATCGCGCTCGCGCTCCTGGTCGACGGCGAGCGGCGCGGCGCCGGGCGCTGGATCCTCGCCGGCGCGCTGCTCGCGGTGGTGGCCTACAGCCGTCCCATGTACGGCTTCCTCTTCCTGCCGGCGATCCTCGCCGTCCCGCGGGACCGGTGGCGACGGTTTCTTCCGCTGCTCGTCGCGGGCGCCCTCGCGGTGGTGCTGGCGGCGGCCGCCGTCCACCAGAGCCTCACCGGGTCGTGGACGAGCTACGGCGCGTCGCGTCGCGGCTTCTATTCGTACACCGGCTTTCCCGGCGTCGACTTCCCGGCCGCGGCCTGGCACGAGAACCTCGAGGAGTGGGGCGACCATGCCTGGCTGCGGCCCAGCCACCTGGGGCGCAAGAAGATCGTGGCGTCGCTGTGGGGGTGGAACGTGCTCTACTACCTCGCCGGCCGTCACGTGGGGCTCCTCCCCTACTTCCTGCCGGCCTTGCTGGCGTTCGCCGGCCGGCCGCGCGGCGCCTTCCGCTGGGGGCTGGTGGCCGCGGTGGCCCTGGGCGTCGCGGCGTTCCTGTGGCTGCGCCCGTTCAACTTCTGGGGCGGCGGCGGCGCCATCGCCAACCGCTACTTCCTGCCCCTCTTCGCGGCGTGCTGGTTCCTGCCCAGCCGGCCGCTGCGGGCGTGGTGGATCGCCGCGGCTGCGGCGGTGGCGGCTCTCTTCCTTTTTCCCCTATGGCTGCGGCCGTCCGCCTTTCCGCTCTGGGACGGCGAGGGCTTCCGTTACGTCTCGTCCGTCGCCCGCGCGCTGCCCTACGAGACGACCCAGAGCCACCTCAAGCCATCGGGCCAGGAGGACGTGCGTCACCACGGCCTGTGGATCAAGTTCCTCGACCGGGGCGTGGGCGCCGTCCGCGACGGCGAGCTGCTGCGCCTGCGCGACGGCGGCGGCGTGCTCCTGGTCGGCAGCGAGGAGCCGCTCGCCGTGCTCGAGCTCGAGCTCCGCGACGGCGGCGACGCGGAGCTCGTGGTCGAGGGCGGCGAGGTACGAGACCTGCCGTCGCCGGGACGCTGGCGGAAGTACTCGATCGTCCTCGACGGTCCGCGCGCCCGGCATCCCATGTGGTGGACGTGGGAGCCGTTCTACCTGTATCGGCTGAGGCTCACGCTCGTGGGCGCGTCAGGACCGGTGGCGGCGAGGCTGCGGACGGCCTCGTAGCAAGAAGACCCCCATCCCCACGACGACGGCGACCGCCGCGGCGAGAAGGTTCTCCCGCGTGGCGCTGGCCGCGAAGACCAGCGCCAGCGCCACCGCGAGGATCGGGATCGCCGGGCCGCCCGGCAGGCGGAACGCCCCGGGACGCGCCGCCAGCTTGCGCCGCAGCACCGGGACGGCCGCCGCCGTGCCGATGTAAGTGGCCAGCCGCGTCACCACCGACAGCGCCGCCAGCCCGACGAACGTCCCGGTGAGCGCCAGCGGCCAGGCGATCGCCACCGTGGCCACCAGGGCGACGGCGGGGGTGCGGAAGCGCGGGTGGACGGCCGCCAGGGCCCGCGGGCCGTAGCCGTCGCGGCCGAGGGCGAAGAGGTAGCGCGGGCCGGCGAAGACGGTGTTGCCGTTGGTGCCGAGGATCGAGACCACCGCGCCCACCGTCAGCAGGAGTCCGCCGAGAGGACCGAGGAAGAGCCGCGCCGCGTCGGCCAGCGGCGTCGCTGACGCGCCGGCGTCCGGCAGCGTCGCCAGGGCCACCGCCTGCACCGCGACGTAGAGCGCCGTGACCACGCCGATGTGGACGAGGAGCGCGAAGGGCACGTCACGCCGCGGGTTTTTGTACTCGCCGGCCGCCGCCGCCGTGTTCTCGAAGCCGGCGTAGGCGTAGAGCAGCAGCAGCACGGCCTCGCCGAGGCGTCCCGGCGAGGTGGACGTGGCCGTCTGCTCGCCGATCAACGCCCAGCGGGCGGCGAAGAGGCCGGCGGCGACGAAGACGAAGAGCGGCACCAGCTTGCCGATGGCCAGCACCACCGCGGTGCGCGCCCCCGACCTGACGCCGACGTAGTTGAGCGCCGCGAGCCCGAGGAGGGGGACGGTGACGGTGACCGCGCGTCCGGCGCCCTGGTCGGCTCCCGGCCACAGGTAGGCCACCGCCTGGGCGAAGCCCGCCGACAGCGACGCGATCGAGGTCACGCGCGTGAGCCAGGTCATCCAGCCGACCTGGAAGCCCACCAGGTCGCCGAAGGCGGTGCGGGCGTAGAGGTAGGCGCTGCCCGGCTCCTCGAAGTAGGTCGCCGCCTCGGCGAAGCACAGCACGATCACGAAGACCGCCACTCCGGCGAGCGCCACCGCCCATACGCTCGCCGGCCCGAGCAGCGCGACGGCCGCCGCCGGCAGCAGATAGACGCCGCTGCCGACCACGTCGTTCAAGGCGAGGGCGACGATCTGCCAGCGCGAGACCGCGCGCTCAAGGGTGGTCGGCGCGAGGGGCTCCGTCATGGCCGGTCCAGCACCTTTTCCTGCAGCCAGCGGACGATGGCGGTCAGGGCGTCGGACCGGATCTCGTGGCCCATCGCGAATTCGTGGTAGGTGAGGTCGACGCCGAAGCGCTCGAAGATCGGCCGCGACTCGCGGGCGCGGGCGATCTCGACCTGCGGGTCCTCGGTGCCGTGGATGAGGAGGACCGGGAAGCCCTTCTGTGCCGCCGTCTCGGGGAGGTTCGCCGCCAGGATCTCGGGCATCCACGACGACAGGACCACCAGGCCCGCGAAGCGCTCAGCGGCGCGCAGCGCGAGGTCGATCGCCATCAGCCCGCCCTGGCTGAAGCCCAGCGCCACGGTGCGGCGGCGGTCGATGGGATAGCGCTCGCACGCGGCGTCCACGAAAGCGCGCAGCTCGCGCGACGCCTTGTGAAAGGCGCGGGCCTCGGGGGGGCGTCCGCGCTCGAGGGGGAACCAGCCGTAGCCCTCCGCTCCCGGACCGATCGAGAGCCGCGTCCTGCCCTGGGGGCACAGGGTCAGCACCCGCTCGCCGGCGAGGAAGGGGGCGAGGCCGAGCAGGTCGTGGGCGCCGGCGCCCCAGCCGTGGAGCGCGATGACGGTGGGGAACGGGCCGTCGCCCGGCGGCACGTGGAGGGTGTGGAGGAGGTTCATCGGCGCGTAATGCTACCGCTTCGCCACCCACTTCGTGCTAAGCTGTCCATGGACCGCAGCCGTCGCCTGGCGGCGGTCCGACAAAGTTGGAGGATCGAGCGATGCCAAGGGCTCGAGCAAAGCCGCGCTACCTGGTCGACGACGCGGGAAAGCAAGTCGCGGTTCTCGTCGACATCGAGGTCTATCGCGCGCTCGTCGAAGCTGCCGAGGAGCTCGGCGCGATTCGCGCATACGATGCGGCCAAGGCCAGCGGCGACGAAGCGATCCCCTTCGAGCAGGCCATCGCGGAGATTGAGCAAGGTCTCGTGTGAGCTACACGATCCTCATTCTTCGTCGACGACGCCAACCGCGTCGTCACCGTGCTCGACATCGGCCACCGCGGCGATGTCTATCGGTAGCTCCTTACAAGCCAGCGCCGCAGTGCTTGCAGAACCTGGCGTCGCTGTCGTGCCCGCCGACGCCGCAGGATGGGCAGGCCTGGGTGCTGACCGGACGCCGGCTGGCCTGGGCCAGCTCGACGGTGACGATGCCCGTGGGCACGGCGATGATC
This sequence comes from Thermoanaerobaculia bacterium, assembly GCA_036397835.1. GTDB lineage: Bacteria > Acidobacteriota > Thermoanaerobaculia > Multivoradales > J023 > DASWIG01. Next base: position 5,975 of record DASWIG010000405.1, on the reverse strand, counting down.
GCGTAGCCCATGATCATCACGGCGGAAGCGAGGATCCGCCCGGCCACGGTCTGCGGCGCGATGTCGCCGTAGCCCACCGTGGTCAGCGTGACGATCGCCCAGTAGATGCTCAGGGGGATGTTGACGAAGCCGTTGTCCTGGCCCTCGATCACGTACATCAGCGCCCCGATGATGACCACCAGCGCCAGGACGGTGCCGAGGAAGACGATGATCTTGCGGCTGCTCGCCCGCAGCGCCACCCGCAGCAGCCGGGCCTCGCCCACGAAGTGCGAGAGCTTGAGCACTCGGAAGACGCGCAGCAAACGCAAGGCGCGGATCACGATCAGAGTCTGAGCGCCGGCGAAGAAGAAGCTCAGGTAGGTGGGGAGGATCGCCATCAGGTCGACGACGCCGAAGAAGCTCCGCGCGTAGCGCCAGGGCCGCCGCACGCAGACGAGGCGCAGCAGGTACTCGACGGTGAAGAGCACCGTGAACGTCCACTCGACGATCAACAGCTCGGCGCCGACGGCGGCGCGGATCTCGGCCACGCTCTCGAGCACCGCGGCGATCACGCTGGCCACGATCGCCACCAGCAACGCCACGTCGAAGGCCTTGCCCGCGGGCGTGTCGGCCTCGAAGATGACCTCGTGGAGGTGGTGGCGCCAGTCCTTCAACGTCTCGTGCTCGGTTTCGCCTGACGGGCACCGCGAGCCTACCATCGGGGCACGGACGTGTAACCGAAGAGGTGCTCAGGTGTCTTGACTCCATGAGAGGGGACTGAAGGAGAGCAGAGCTTGGTGGAAGCCGCAGCCCATGACGACGCGTTCTGGCACGCGGCCTACTGTTCCCACGCTCCGGCGGTGCTGGCGTTCCTGCGCCGCCGCATGGAGCGCGAGGAGGCTGAAGACGTGCTCCAGGAGACCTTCGTGCGCGCCATCCGCGCCGGCAGCTATCGCGGCGACGACCGCAACGCGCGCGCCTACCTGATGGCCACCGCGCGCCACGTGCTGATCAACCGCCTGCGGCGGCCGCGGCTCGTGGTCGCCGCCGGCGACCTGACGGCGGAGGCCGGGCGCGACGCGCTCTGCGAGGCCCCCTCGGGCGAGGCCTCGCCCGAGGAGGACGCGGCCTGGGGCGCCTTCCGCCGGCGCCTCTGCGACGTGCTCGCGGAGCTCAAGGAGCGCTACCGGCAGGCTTTCGAGCTCGGAGTGCTGCAACAACGCAGCTACGCCGAGGTCGCCGCCGTGACCGGCTGGAGCCTGCCCCAGGTCAAGATCAACGTCTACCGCGCCCGCCGACGCGTGATCCAGGGACTGGCGGACTACCTGCCCGATCCGGGAGACTCACGATGAACGATCCCTGCGAAACCTACCGCACCTCGATCTCCGCCCTGATCGACGGCGAGCTCGAGACGCCCGAACGACTACCGGCCGTCGATCACCTGCTCGAGTGCGCGGCGTGCCGGATCTTCTACCGCCGCGCCCGCGCCCTCGGCGACATGCTCGTCGCCTCCCAGTCGCAGGACGCCGAGCCGGCGCCCGAGGACGTCTGGGAGCGCATCGCCGCCGCCAGCGGCGTGACCGGCCAGCGGCGGACGCGCTGGCGCGAGCTGCGCCGCGCGCCGCGCTGGGCCGCCCAACTGGCGGCAGCGCTGATCGTGGGCCTGGCGCTCGGCTGGCTCCTGCCCCGGTTGCCGGCTCCGGCGCTCCCCGAGCAGGCGGCGGCGGGCGAGGTGGACGTCGTCCTCGAGGAGGACAAGGGCTCGATGACCGACGAGCGTTTCGTCGAGCTCGCCACCGAGATCCTGCGCGCCGACCGCGACTACCACCGCAAGATGCTCGAGGTCATGGCGGTGGTCACCGCGGTGGGGAGGACCGAGGGCTCGGTCGACGAAAAGCAGATCTACGGCGAGGGGGCGCGCCGGATCTCGCTCGGCGAGAGCGGCGGCGAGGATTCGATCGTGCTCAGCGGCGACCGTTTGTAGGGCGCACGCCGTGCGCCCCCACGTCAGGACCAACGAAAAGGAGTCAGACATGTCCGGATATATGCAGAAGACACCCCACGCCCTGCTGCTCGCGCTCGCCGCGGCTCTCGCCATGCCGGGCCTCGCCGCGGCGGGGAGCGATACGCAAGGTTTCATCTACGGCCGCGTCACCGCCGAGAGCGGCACCGTCTACGAGGGCCGGTTGCGCTGGAACGGCGACGAGGAAGCCTTCTGGGGCGATTTCTTCAACGCCACCAAAGAAGGGCGGCCCTACGAGGACGAAGTGCCCGACCGCGCCTTCCGCGAAGAGCGCGAGCCGATCCGCATTTTCGGCATCCGCATCGGCTCGCACTCCTGGAGCTCGTCGGGCCGCCAGTTGGTGGCCCGCTTCGGCGACCTCCGGCGCATCGACGTCCACCGCGGCGACGAAGCCACCCTGGTGATGAAAAGCGGCCTCAAGGTCGACATCGACGGCGGCTCGAACGACGTCGACGGCACGATCTACGTATGGGACAAGGAGCTCGGCGAGGTCAAGCTCGAGTGGGACCGCCTCGAGACCATCGAATTCCTGCCGACGCCCGCCGGCCTCGCGGTGGCGGACCACCGCCTGCACGGCAAGGTCAGGACCGACGTCGGCGTCTTCGAAGGCTACGTCCAGTGGGACCAGGAGGAATGCCAATCGAGCGACAAGCTCGACGGCGACGGGCCCGACGGCGACATGTCGATCGAGATGGGCAAGATCCAATCGATCGAGCGGCGCTCCCGGCGCAGCTCGCGGGTGACCCTGTGGGGCGGCCGCGACTTCGAGCTCGACGGCACCAACGACGTCAACGACGACAACCGCGGCATCTACGTGGAAGACGCCCGCTACGGCCGGGTGCTCATCCCCTGGAGCGCTTTCGAGCGGGTCGACTTCTCGGAGGCCGGATCGAGCGGCCCCGCCTACGACGACTTCAAGCCCGCCGAGCCCCTGCGCGGCACGGTCACCGACGTCGACGGCAAGAGCTACCGCGGCAAGATCGTCTACGACGTCGACGAGTCGGAGACCTGGGAAATGCTCAACGGCGAGTGGCGCGACGTCGAGTACTCGATCCCCTTCGCGCTGATCCGCGCCGTCGAGCCGCGCGACGACGACTCGAGCCGCGTGTTCCTGAAGAGCGGCGAGGAGCTGGTGCTGGAGGACTCGGCCGACGTCGGCGAGGGCAACGCGGGCGTGCTGGTGATCCCCACCGAGGGCAAGCCGATCTACGTCGAGTGGGACGAGGTCAAGCGCGTCGAGCTCGAGGGCTGAAGCTTCAGGGCGCCGACCAGGAATGCCGGGTATTTCCCTTACTTTAGCCCTCGACTGACGGCGACATCCGGCGTCTGCAGTGACTCGAGGCTCGTGGTGACGGCGTCACCACGAGCCGAGAGCTCCTCGAGGCTCGCGATGACGGCGTCACCTCGAGCCTGAAGCTCCTCGAGGCTCGAGATGTCGCCGTCACCTCGAGCCTGGAGTCACTGCAGACGTCCGCTGACGCCGTCACCACGGACCTGCAGCGACTTTCGACGCCCGAGTTCGCCGTCACCAGCGGCCTTGAGCGGCTTTTCGGCCAAAAGTGGCCGACTGCGCGAGGTCAACCCTTACGCACACACATTCCGCCGTCAGGGTCGACGACCGGAGTCGTATTCCGGCTTCGGCCGCGTTGCCTCGGCCTTGCCACCCCTCGACGCCCGATGACCGGGCGAAGCTGACCCCTTCAGGACCCTGCATCATCCCTCCTTGATCGCATTCCGCAGCTCAGGGACGGCGTAGCCTTGCTCCTCAGCAGGGGCCGTTACGGGCAATGACGCCTGATCGTGCCCCCTGCTCGAGGAGGCACTATGCGCCATGTCGTTCTGGGACTTCTTCTCGCCCTGACCATCTCGGTCGGAATCATCGACGCTACCGCGGAGACGGGACCGGTCCCCGAGTCGCAGGTGACGCTGGGACCGGGCTACGAGCCGAGCGGACTCCGACTGGCAATGGGACCGCACTACGAACCTGGTGGGCTCCGATTGGCAATGGGACCGAGCTTCGAGCCCAGTGGACTCAGGGCTGCTTGATCCGAAGCAACTGCCACGCTTGCTTACGCTTGCGCTCGCTCTCGATCCGAGCTCGAACTTGTTCGACGAGGGCGAGCGTCAGGCCCGCTTGGCCGCAGCGGAGCAGATCGCCGAGCGCCGCCGAGATAACCTTGTTGTGGCGCAGCGGCTCAAGCAGCGCCCGCATGGACGTGGCCGTGAGATAAGCGTCTCCTGGCCGTCCCCGGAGCAGTTGGATGCGAACGAGATCGCACGTCGTGAGCGCTGCTTCGCCGTGGTGAAGGCCGCGGAAGATCTCGACCGTCCTACACAACTGACTCTCTGCTTCTTCGAGCTGCCCCAGATCGCGGTGGATGGAACTCCGGAACCAACTCAGCTTCCCCTCGGCGTTCGCGTTCGGAGTCAATTCCTCGGCAGCGCTCAGATAGCGCAGCGCTTTCTCTACGTCACCTAGAATCTGGTGACAAAGACCTAAGTCCTGCAAGGCAGTGAACCTATGAAGCGTCGCACGAGCGGGTAAGTCCCGAAGCGCGCTTTCGAAAGCGATTATCGCCTCCTGTGGCCGACCGAGGTAGTAGAGCCAGATCCCCTGGTCCACCAACGCTTTCGCCACTCCGATTCGATCGCCGGTACGCAGGTAGAGGATCGCCGCTCTCTCGGCGATTCCCAGGGCGTCGGCGTACTCGCCTCGGTCCGCAACGACGAAAGCCAGCCGTTGCAGCAGATCCCCGACAGCCATTTGGTCTTCCCGCTCGAGAGAGATCCCGATCCCCGCATGGATCGCGTGCTCCGCTTCATCCAGGCGGATGAGCAGCCGCAACGCCGACCCCGCCACCCCGAGCAGCCGCGGCAGAAGAGGAAGCTCGACGTCGTCCACGTCTTGGAGGGCGAGCCTCTCCACCTCCCACGGTTCCTCGTATCGCCGTTCGTCCAGGGAGTCCAGGTAGTCCCGGCCGACGCCTTTCCCCTCCTTCCCGGCGCGGACGCGTTCCCAAGCCCTGACTACGATCTCCGGCGGCTCGCCCCGGGGTCGGTCGAGCTCCCATCCGGGCTCGCCGCCGAGGGCCTTGCGCAGGAAGCGCCCTGGCTCGATCCCCAGGTGATCGAGCACCGTCAGCAGTTGCACCACGCTGAGATCCCCCGCCTTGACGCGGTTCTGCCACCATCCTCGGTCCCGCCCCACCACGCGGTCCACGCCGCGGATTGCTCCCCAGCCGCGGCCACGGATCTCCTCGTCGAGCATCCCGATCAGGCAGCGCGCCGACTCGTCGTGCGCGTCGTCCATGCCAGCTCTCCTCCGGCCTCGCCGTTTTTCGTACAGGATCCGAGTCTACACGAAATCGAGGCGGATACCGCGATCGGCCTCTACACTCGAACACGCCCCCTGGGGACGCCGAACCGGCCCAGCGTCTCCGCGGGCCGCGAAGCGGGCAAAGTGGGCCGCAAAGAGAGGAGAGGCGGGATGAGCTGCATCGTCGGCATCACGGACGGGAAGATCGTGACCTTCGGCGCCGACTCGGCCGGAGGTCTGGGCGAGGAGATCTACACGCTCGACGTTCACAAGGCGTTCGCGTGCGGGCCGTACCTCTTCGGAGTGTGCGGCTCGATGCGCATCGGGCAGGTCCTGCGCTTCAAGGCGGAGCTGCCCGAGCCGCCGGCGGCGGAGCTCGAGCCGTTCCTCGTCCGCGAGCTGGTTCCGTCCATTCGGCGGGCATTGACGGAAGAAGGCGTGGCGGGATCCGGCGCGGCGATTCTCGGCGAGAAGACGTCGATCCTGCTCGGCTGCCGCGGTCAGATCTGGACGATCTGCCAGGACCTGACGCTGGTGCGCGAGGCGCCCTACGCCGCGATCGGCAGCGGCCGCCTGCGCGCCTACGGAGCGCTGCACGCGCTCCAGGCGTCGGGCGTCGAGCCGGCCCGGCGCCGGCTCGAGCTGGCGCTCGAGGCG
>DASWIG010000404.1:0-14272 GCA_036397835.1 Thermoanaerobaculia bacterium | reverse complement strand
CGAGCAGAGCGTTCTGCACAAGCGTGGACTCGCACAGGTAGGCTTCGGTGCTTCGTTGGTCCTCCTTTCTGTCACCTCACCGTTTTATCGACTAAGCGCTGAGCCATGGCGGCTCACGCACCCCAACGGGGTTTTACAAGTTTGGCCATGTCTCGAGGCGTCCGCATTTATAGAACCCCGTTGGGGTTCGGAACGTGGTGGCGCCGGTTACCCAGGGTGGCGCGCTTCGCGCTTACCCTGGGCTTTGAAATACAACCCCGTTGGGGTAAAGAGACACCTGGCGTCCCGCTGACGGCCGCGGTCTCGCCCGCTTTGAGAAGACGGGCCAGGGCGCTCATCGGCCCTCCCGTACGTCGTCTATCGTCGCCGTCCGGCCCCAACCTATCAAAAAAACCTGACTACCGCCTCAGCGTGTGTACGTCGAGGACGCCCTGGTCGTCCTCGAAGAACTGGCGGACGGGCTCCGCGGGCGCGGGCTCGTCTTTCTCCGGCGCGAGCAGACGGTGGAGGCCACGGGCGACCGCGGCGTCGTAAATCACCGCCGCCAGGAACGCCGCCGCCCCGGTCGCCGTGACGGCGAGCAGGCGCTCGCGCGGCTCGAGCTCCCAGAGCTGGTAGGCGGTCAAGCCGATCCACCCCAGGCCGAGGACGCCCAGCAAGACGATCCGCACCACTTCCGCCCGCGCCGCGGCGGCCGGCTCGCGCTCCGGCAGGCCGGAGGCCACCCCCACCCGCCCCCGCGCGAAGTACCAGTGGCCGAGCGCCTCGTCGCCGCGCTCGATCAACAGCCGGGCGATCCACCCCAGCTCGCGGCGCCGCCGCGCCGCGGCGACGAGCGCCGCGGCCAGCACCAGCCCGATCACCAGCGGATAGCCGCGGGCCACGGTCCCGACCCGCGACGCCACGCCCGAAATCCCGCCGGCGCCGTCCTTTCCGGAGAGCTCCTCGCGGCGGCTCCCGACCGCGGCGGCCACGGCGCGGAACGCCACCTCCGCGCGCGTCAGGGCGACCCGGAGCTGGTCGACCGCCAGCGGACGCCGGAGCTGCTCCTCCACCGCCGGGTCGGGGCGCAGCGACAGGAGCTCGCCACCTTCGGGCGGCGCCGACGTCCACCAGTCGGCGCGCTCCGGCGCACGCCACTCGAGGTCGCGGACGGTCCGCCGCGCCGCCGCCAGGGCGGCGCCGAGCTCGTCCCACGCGGGCGCGGCGGCGTCCGCCGTCGCCGCCGCGGCCCAGCGTCCGCGGAGCTCGGGCAGGCCGCCCGCCACGGCGTCCAGCGACGCCTCGACCCGCGGCTGGGCCTGCGACCTCCACAGCTCCCGGAGGTATGAGAAGCGCGGGCTCGAGACGTGGCGCTCGACGACCGGGCCGAGCGCCGCGAGCAGCTCTTCGGGGGTCGATGCCTCCGCCACCGCCAGGATGCGGTCGACGTTCTCGACCGGGAAGACCTCGACGTCCTCCGCGGTCTCGCCCGCAACCTCGCCGTCGCCGCGCTGCGCCGCGACGAACGCGCGCAGCCAGGCATAGGTGGCCCGCAGGCGCACCATGTCCCCTCGGACGTCCTCGACGAGCCGGCCGAGCGCCGGCCCCATCACCTCGTCGGCGGCGCGAGCCGGGCCCGTGACGTGCGGCTCCAGGGCCGCGAGCTCGGCGGCCACGGCGGCCAGGCGCTCGAGGTCGGCGCGGTCTCCGATCCGGCGCTGCGCCGCGGCGACGAACGGCGCCACGGCGAAGACGTGAACCAGCGCCAGACCGGCGAGGGCCGCCGCCAACCAGCGTCCCGCCCGCAGCTCGTCGGCGCGCGCTGGCGGCAGCAGGGACTCGAGGGAGGAGGTGGTCATCAAGCGGTTCCGCGCGTTCAAGGTCGATCATAACCTTGTACGGCGCCGGGCTGAGCTCGGTCGAGCCACGCCTCGCCTCATGAGACGCCGGCAGGAGGTCGCCGGTTTGTACGGGTCAGCAAGTCGGCGTAGCCGCGACGGCCGGACACGACGTCGGCCACCGCTTCGCTCAGGCGCCGCCCGGCGACCCGGAAAACGAGACGGCGCAGCCGCGGGAAGCCGTAGAGCAGCCGGGCGAGGCCGCGCGCGACCCGCAGGTCGCCGAGGATCTCCGCGGCCACGCGCTGGCCATAGAGGCTCTCGACGGCAATGGGATCGTCGAAGCCCTCGGCGACGGCCGCGGCGGCGAGCCGGCCGCTCAGAACGGCGTGGGAGATGCCTTCGCAGGTCACCGGATCGGCGAGGCCGGCGGCGTCGCCGGCGAGCAGCACCCGGTCGCGGGCGAGGCGGGCCGAGCGCGGCGCCACCGGGATCACGAATCCGTGGTCTTCGCGGTGCCGGAAGGCGTCGAGGCCCAGACGCCCCAGATAACGCTCGAGCTCGCCCTTGAGGCCGCGGGCGGGTCGGCGGATCGAGCCGCAACCGACCGAGAGATGGCCCGGCCTCTTGGGGAAGACCCAGGCGTAGCCGCGGGCCACCGTGTCGAAGTCGAAGCGGGCGCTGCCGGCGAAGCGGTCGTAGACCTCCGGGCTCACCCGCAGCTCGGACTCGAGCGCCGGGGCCTCGTGCGGGTTCGGTCCCCAGCCGGCGGCGCGGGCGGTGGCGCTGGCGGCGCCGTCCGCGGCCACGGCGTAGCGCGCCGCGACCGTCCCGCGGCTGGTCGTCAGCTCGAGGCGCCGGTTGTCGCGCTCCAGGGCGCGGACGGTGCACGGCGTCACCAGCTCGGCGCCGGCGTCGACGGCCGCCTGCAGGAGCCGGGCGTCGAGGTCGGCGCGCATCGTCATCGTCACCAGCGGCTCGTCACGCTCGACGCGGAACGCGAGGCCGGCGTCGAGGAGATTCAGCTCCACCACGTGGCACAGCCGCTCGGCGGCACCGCCGAGGTCGACGTCGAGCAGGTGCCGGGCGCGCGGCGTCAGGCCGCCGCCGCACGTCTTGTAGCGCGGCGGCACGCTCTTCTCGAGCACCGCCACGCGCAGGCCCTGGCGGGCCAGGTGCAAGGCGCAGACCGCCCCGGCGGGGCCGGCGCCGACGACGGCGACGTCGAAGGGTCGGGATGGGGTCGGCACGCCGGGCATTCTACGGCCTGCCACCCTGCGCTCGAATCGTCCGTCCGGATCCGGTCCGCTCTGGTAGACTCCGCAACGACCAGCAGGGAGTGAGAAACCCATGACTGAAACCGCGACCGTCGACGATCAGGAGGCCGTGAGCGCCGCCCGCGGCATGTGGATCGAGCTCTCGGACGAGCAGAAGCAGGCCCGGCAGCAGTTCCGCGGCTTCGTGGACGAGCACGTGGCGCCCCACGCGGGGCGTTGGGACCGCGAGGAGCGCCTGCCGCTCGAGATCGTCGGCGAGCTGCGCAGCCGGGGATACCTCGGGGCGCCGCTGCCCGTGGAAGCGGGCGGCGGCGGCATGGACGCCATCCGCTACGGCCTGCTCACCGAGGAGCTCGCCCGCGGCTGCTCCTCGGTGCGCACGATCCTGACCGTACACGACATGGTGACCTTCGCGGTCTGGCGCTGGGGCAGCCCGTACCTGAAGACGCAGTGGGTGCCGCGGATGGCCCGCGGCGAGATGCTCTGCGCGTTCGCCTTGAGCGAGCCCGAGGTCGGCAGCGACGCCAAGAGCATCGCCGCCCAGGCCCGGCCCGACGGCGAGGACTACGTGATCGACGCCCACAAGATGTGGATCAGCCTGGGACTGGTCGCCGACCTCTTCCTGGTCTTCGCCCGCTGCGACGACCAGCTCGCCGCGTTCCTGGTGCCGGCGTCGACGCCGGGCCTGTCGCGGCGGCCCACGCCCAGCGTGATGGGCACCCGCGCCGCCTACATCGCCGAGCTCGAGCTCGCCGGCTGCCGGGTGCCGGCGGAGAACCTGGTGGGCCGGGTGGGCTTCGGGTTCTCCCACGTCGCCGCGGCGGGCCTCGAGCTGGGGCGCTACAGCGTCGCCTGGGGCTCGGTGGGCATCGCCCAGGCCTGCCTCGACGCCTGCCTCGCCTACACCGCCGAGCGCCGGCAGTTCGGCGTGCCCCTGCGCGACCACCAGCTCGTGCGCCGCAAGCTCACGGAGATGATCGTCAACACCCGGGCGGCGCGCCTGCTCTGCTACCGCGCCGGCACCCTGCGCGCTCTCGGCGACCCGGGGGCCACCATGGAGACGATGATCGCCAAGTACCACGCGTCGCGCACCGCGGCCCGCGCCGCCGGCGACGCGGTGCAGCTCCACGGCGCCAACGGCCTGAGCGACGCCTACCCGGTGGCCCGCTACCTGCGCGACGCCAAGGTGACGGAAGTCATCGAGGGCAGCACCCAGATCCAGCAGATCACCATCGCCCGCTATCCGCCGCCGGAGCTCTGAGGGCCGAGGCCGCGGAGGATGTCGTTGTTGAGATTCTCGTCGGCTCGTCCATTGTACACGACACGCCCTCAGACCCGCGCCAACGCTTCCCGCAACTGCGCCTTGAGCGGCTCGATGACGACGGGGTCGTTGACGTCGACGACCGGCGTCGTGTCGTACTGCTCGAAGAAGATCGTGGGCTCGACGTCCACCGGCGCTTCGAGGGCGCGGCGCAGCTTCTTGTTGTCGGGCACGAAGCCGCGGGGGATCAGACGCGCGATGGTCTGGCCGATGGTGCCCTGGAGGCCGCAGATGTAGATCACCGCGCGGTCCGGGTTGAGGCCGCCCGGCTCGAGGCCGAGCCGCTGCTCGAGCTCCGGCAGCCGCTCGGGCCGGAAGTAGTCTTCCACCCGGCCGCAGTCGCCCCGCCAGTCCGGGCACTCCTGGGGACGGCTCACCGACGTCCGGTAGACGAGCCCCTGCGCGCGGTAGGCCTCGAGCTCCTCGCGGTAGCCCAGGTCCGCCGGGTACGAGGCGCCGTGGAGGATCGCGTAGCGCGAGAGGTCGGCTCGCGGATCGCGCAGGTGATCGTGGCGCACCATGCTCACGAAGGGCGCCAGGCCGGTGCCGGCGGCCACGAAGACCTTGAGGCGCCCATCGTCATCGCCCACCGTGTCGCGCAACGTGAACGTGCCGACCGCCTTGTCGCGCAGGTACAGGCGGTCGCCGGCGCGGATCTCCCACAGCAGGTGGGTCAGCGGGTTGTCCGAGTCCGGGTGGTCGACGTAGCGAATGTAGAGCTCGAGGGCGTCGACCTCCTGGGGAGCGGAGGCGATCGACATCGGGCGGCGCACCGAGCCGAGGTCCGGCCGCGTCTCGTTGTTGAGGCCGATCGTCATGTACTGCCCGGGGACGAACCAGGGCACGGCGCCCTGGTAGGGCTCGTCGGGGCGGACCTTGAAGACGGCGAGCTTGGGCGTCAGGTCGAGGCGCTCGACCAGGGTGGCGTTGTACGCGAGCGGTTTGGCCATGGCGGCCACACGCTACACCGTCCGCGACGCCCGGGGGAAGGGCTTGGCGGGAGAAAATCCCGCCTCAGGTGCGGCGCATGAGGTTGGTGAGCTGCGCCTTCGAGGTGTTGGCGGCGGCCTGCTGCAGGCCCTCGATCGAACGCGGCCGGTCGGCCTGACGTCCCGCCACCTCCTGGAACTTCTGGTGCGCCCGGTCGAGCCGGTCGCGCAGGGCCTGCACGCCGCGCAAGGTGTCGCGGCGGCTGATCACGCCCACCAGCTTGTCGCCCTCCACCACCGGCAGCAGCGGGAAGTTGCAGGCCAGGAAGCGGTCGGCGACCCCGAAGATGTCCATGCCGGGCTCGCAGACGATGCGGATCGGTGACTGGTAGTCGCTCACCTTGCCGCCCTCGAGGTCTTCGTCGTAGGCGACGTTGGAGAGCACGCGCAGGCAGTCCTTCTCGGTCAGCATGCCCACCAGCCGCTCGTCGCCGTCGACCACCGGCGCGGCGGCGAAGCTGTGCTTCAGGAGCTGGGCGATGGCCTCGAAGAGGTCCTGGTCGGGGGCGAAGGTCAGCACGCTGGCGGTCATGCAGTCGCGGGCGGTGGGGAGGGGCACGTCGAGCATGGGCGTTCTCCTTGCGACGGCGTCGAAGCGGAAGAGTGCAACTCCGAGTCTAGCCCACCCGGGCCGGAAAAGCCAGCTTCGAGCGCCAGGAGCGCCGCGAAGCCGATAGAATGGCGGAGTCAGGAGAAACGTCATGCACATGAACCGCACCGCCACACGCCGACGCGTCCGCCGTGGAGCCGCCAGTACATGTCGGCGATCTTCTGGCACGACGCCGGGCGCGGACGAGCGCCTGGTGACTCTCCCAGGCGCGGCGGGCCTCGGCGCCAGCGACAGCGCCGACGGCATCCCCGGCATCCCCCCGCTGGGGCGCCAAGTCCGCCGCCGCCGTGCTGGCGCGCTACGCTCACCTCGAGCACGTCCCGGCCGACGCCGCGAGCTGGGAGGTCGCGGTGCGCGGCGCCGCCGTCCTCGCCCAGAACCTCGCGCAGCGCCGCGACGACGCCCTCCTCTACCGCCGCCTGGCGACCCTGGTCACCGACGTCGGTCTGACCGAGGAGCTTGACGACCTCGAATGGCGCGGAGCCGGCGCCCGCCTTGCCGATTTCTGCGCCGGCCTCGGCGCGCCCGAGCTGCCGCAGCGCATGCTGCGGTCCACCGTGCCGAGCAGGCCGGCGTCGCCAAGGTGCTGAACGCCGCCGCCCTCACCTACGTCGCCGCCGCCATCTCCTCGTTGCTGACCCTGCTCTACTTCCTGTTTCGGGCGGGTCTGCTCGGCGGCGGGCGCCACGAGTAACGCCCGAAGACCCAGGGCGTGAGCCCTGGGTCATTCAAGACGCCGCGCTAGCTTGCTAGCGCGTTTCGATCCAGTCGAGGATCGGCTGCCAGACGAGCGCCTCGGCGCCGGTGGCCAGGAAGAGGTCGGGGTGGCCCCAGTCCACCGGGTCGGACGTCTGGCTCACCATCAGGGTCGTCACGTCGCTCGAGCCGAGGGCTCGCTGAACGGAGTGTGGTGTAGTCGTCCGAGAGATGGCCGCCGCGGGAGCTTGCGTCCGTTTCCCTCTTGTGGTAGCATCACGACAGTGACGGCAAGGCTGGATCGTGTGCGAGCGGTGTATGGGAGTTGGCCAGAGACCGTGGCAGCGCCCGGTTGAAGCGCGTCAAGGAACCGACGAGGGCCACATGCACGATCGTCGGACACGACCTAGACTGGAGGAGCCATGAGAAGATCGAGAGCCATTATGAGGGGATCTACCGACCGTGTCATCCTTGTCCTACTTGCCGGCATTCCATTTCTCGCCATGCCCAGGCCAGCCTTGGGAGCCTGTTCATTCGCCATCTTCTGCGCTTGCTGCTCAGTTTGCAGCCCGTCGGAACGAGACTGTCCCGACAATCTCTCCGTCGTACCAGGAGTACGGGAGCCTACCTGCAATTCGAAAGATAAATCGTGTTGTGTTCTTTGCACTGGAAGCACTTGTTCAAGCAACGGTGCCACGTGTATCATCACCGTACAGAACATGAAGAAGTACACCTTGTCGGGCAGCGTCGGCGCGAAGGGATTCTCGCTCGGTGCAGGATGGGAGTCACAAACGGTGACCACGAGTAGTTGCACCGCCAGCCCCAAGCCGTCCAATTGCCAATGCGTGGCCGCGGAGGGCGGGCTCGTCTACACCGTGAAAACCGCGACGGGCATCGAGACCTGCACCAGTCCGCCTAACTGCTCGTATTCGGGAACTCTGCGAGAGCTTACGGGCTGTTACGCCACCGCCAAGAGCTGCAGTTGCTGACGACGGCCAAGTCAATCCCAAAGGAACATACACATGCACCATGGAACCAAGCTCCCCTGCCGGGCAGCGGCCGTCGCTTCCCTTGGCCTGTTACTGACTCTCTGCACTGTCTCCGCTGTCGCGGCAGACGGTGAGCACGATAGAACAGTCCAGTCGTTGGGCGACATGATCCTTAGCGGGCAATTCGAGGAGGCCCTGGCAAAATCCCGGGAGCTCCTCAAAACCACGGAGCACGACAGCAAGAGCCGTGCCCTGATTACTAGATTGTCATGGGATGCGCTGGTCGGCCTCGAGCAGGAGGGCCTCGCCCTGCAACGAGCACAGGAAGCCCTTCATGGCGAGGACGCGATAGCGTCGATGGCGCTTGACTTCCTGGCCTCCTACTATTTCGCGGCTAATGAGCACGAGAAAGTCCTCGCGCTTGCCGAAAGCTCACGTTCCGAGGCGCGGACTCCGAAGATGGAGGTCGCCTGGGGAATTTCCTCCGTGCGGGCCCTCACACACATGGGACGCAGCGAGGAGGCCGTCGAGGAGTTGCGCAAGCTGGCCAACCGCTTCGGAGAGAATGGTGAGCTCAGGCGGTGGGCGAGGAACGGCCTTTGGCTGATCCGGCACAATCAAGGTGACCTGGAGGGCGCGGTCTCGCTCTTGGATGCCGCGGCCATGTATTTCCCGTCACTGCGGAAGGATGCCCAATTCTTGAACAATCAAGGCGCCGCGCACTACGAATTCGGAAACGACCAGGTGGCGGAGATTTCGTATATGCAGGCACTGGCGCAAGCGGAAACCTCCGAACAGAAAGCGATCAGCTACTTCGGCCTCGCCAACTCGGCCTACCGAGTGAAGCGCTACGAGCAAGCCCTGCAATACCTCGACAGACTGGATCGACTCGCCGCCGCGATTCTGTCTGGCGTCGATTTTTTCGCTCAGTCCCTGATCCTGCGGGAGCTGGTCGAATCGGAAATGCAGCTCAGCTCCGGGCTCGGCGGGCCGATCGATGAGAAAGGTGCCTGCTGGATAAATTGCGAACCGCCACCGCCGCACGATTGTAAATTCTGTTGCTCCAGCAACAATCTCACTTCGATCATGAATCTCGAAGGCTCCGGTAGCGCCTTCGAGGCGACGGACTCCACCGTGACGCTGAAGAACCTGGTGGATGGACCGGTGGCCAATGACGGCACGCAGGTGCGCTACCTGCTCGAGGAGTGGGCAATCGTCTCCGTCGAGCGCGGCCTTTCGGCCAGCAGCTTGGAGATCAGGACTGTCAATGCCTCTTCCGCGGCGATCGCCAAAGCAAGGCTGGCAGACCTCCGTTCCAACCCCGCCTCGGTCGCCGCGGTAGGGGAGGGCGGGCGATCGATTCTCGTCGTCGAAGCTCCCGTGCATCCCGAGAATAGCCGCAGCATGCGGCTTCCCGATATCTCTCTGGCGACCAGCCGGCCGGGCGTCGAGCTGGTGAACGGCACGGTGCTGGTGCGCGGCTTCTTCAGTGAGGCTGGCGCGCTCGAAACGGTCGCCGTGCTCCACGCCTTCGACGGTTATCCGTCGAAGGCCGAGGTTCCAAACGCGCTTCTGGACTTTCTGCGTCTCAATCTCGTGCTCGACTCCTCCGCCGACGGAGCGAACGAGCATCCGGTCGTGGTGTTCGTGAGCCTCCAGATCCGCGACGGGAATCTCCGCATCGCCGACAGCGTACGGATCGTTCCGCTCTGCTGCTGCGGTACCGAATTCTGCGTTTGAACGTTGCTGGGGCGGGCGCGACGAGTAACGCCGGAACCCTCACCCCCGTCCCCTCTCCCAGGGGGAGAAGGGAGGTAAATGCCGGTTTCAGGCCCCTCTCCCCCTGGGAGAGGGGTTGGGGTGAGGGTTCAGCGCGCTTCGATCCAGTCGAGGATCGGCTGCCAGACGAGCGCCTCGGCGCCGGCGGCCAGGAAGAGGTCGGAGTGGCCCCAGTCCTCCGGGCGGGCGTGGCCCGCTCATGCTCCTGGCGACCCAAGGGACCACCACACCGTTCACCTCGACTCCAAGGAGCAGCTCGAAGTAGGCGACATCGTAAAGCTCCTTCTCGTTCATTCCCGCGCTGGAGACGCTGACCAGGCACAGCGGCACCGACGCCGTGGGATCAAATGGCATCACCATCGGCGGGATCGTGCCCGGTGGCAGGTAGTACATGTCGCTGACCGCGTAGGAGGTCACCTGGCTCATCGCGGTGTCGAGGCTGATCCCCTCGCGGAAGAAGTCCTTGACCACCGACACGCCCAGCATCGCCTTGGCCTCCTGGTGCTCGATGCCCACCGACTGGCCGGTCCAGCGCTCGAGGCGGCTCATGATGTCGCGCTCCATCACCTCGGGCGGCATGCCGGGGTAGAAAGTGACGATCTGGACCGCCGGGGTCTTGAAGGAGGGCAGGAGGTCCGCCGGGATCCGTTGGAACGAGGTGACGCCGAGGACCACGGTGGCCAGAGCCGCCACGATGATGGCGTAGGGATTGCGAAGCGCGAGCCGAATCATGGGTCAGTCCCCCTTCGGGTCGTGGCGGAGCGTTGCGCGCCCGGAAGGGCGCTCCTGTCGATCCCGTGGGATTCGCGGACTCTTCCAGGCACGTCCGGATGAGGCAGGCATACATAAGACAGACACGGCGAGCGGCGATTCTCTTCCAACGGGATCCGCGGGCGGCAGAGTCCCGCGGCCCGGGCCAGATGGTCTCGATGATCGGATCGAGGCTGACCCGTTTCGCCCTCGGCGTCTGGGTCTATCAGCGCACCGGCTCGGTGACCCAATTCGCCGTCATCACCATGTGCGCCAGCCTGCCGGGGCTCGCGCTCTCGCCGCTGGCCGGCGCCTTGATCGACCGTTGGGAACGGCGGAGGGTGATGATGGTCGTTCATCCGCCGGCGCGCGGGCCTCTGGGGGCTATTGCTCTGCTTCGCGATGCTCAACCTGGTGCTGGCTATCGTCACCGTGCTGGTCACGCCCATGGTGCTCTCGTTCGCCACCGCGGAGGTCCTGGGCCGCGTGCTGGCCAGCGCCGGCACCGGCCTGGTGGCCGGCAGCGTGCTGATGACGGTGACCGGCGGACCTCGGCGTCGCATCCGCGGCGTGCTCGCCAGCGGCCTGGTCTTCGCCGTGGCCATGGCGGCGATGGGCCTGCGGCCGTCGGCGCCGCTGATCGCCGGCGCTCTCTTCGTGATCATGCTCGCGGCGCCGTTCGTCAACGGTGCAGCCAGGCGATCTGGCAGAGCAAGGTGCCGCCCGACATCCAGGGCCGGGTCTTCGCGGTGCGGCGGATGATCGGCCAGTTCACCGCGCCGATCGGCTACCTGATCGCCGGCCCCATGGCCGACTTCGTCTTCGAGCCGCTGATGGCCGAGGGCGGCCCGCTCGCCTCCACCTTGGCGCGCTCATCGGCGTCGGCCCGGGACGCGGCATCGGCCTGATCGCCCTGTGCCTCGCCGTGCTGCTGCTGCTCTTCACGCTCTGGGCCTGGACCAGGCCGCCGATCCGGCGCATTGAGGACGAGCTGCCCGACGCGGTGCCGTGACGGCCGGCGCGGAAAGCGACGACCTTACGGCGTCCTCAGCAGCTCGCGGGCTTGTCGCGGCCAGGTCTGCGGATCGGCGAGACGATAGCTCCGACCCGCGTCGTCGAGGATCCGCCGCAGACGGCTGACGTCGGTCTCGGCGAGCTGCTCCAGGGTGAGGATCCCCGCCGTCCGCAGCAGCCCGGAGATCTTCGGACCGATGCCGTTGACGGCGTGCAGCTCCTTGGCCGGAGCGGACGGCGGCGGGCCGTGCTTCCTCAGCGCCGCTTCCACAAAGTCCAACCACGCCGGGACGGGCTCGCCCCGCTCCTCCAGCGCGATCCGTAGCAGCCCGAGATTGCGCAGGGTCGTCTCGACCATCCACACCACCTTGTCGGCGGTCTGCGCGCCGGCGAGGGCGGCGCGCGCGTCGTTCTCGTCGTCGACGTGGACCGCCAGCTCGATGCGGGTGGCGAAGTCCCAGTAGCCCTGGTCGGCGGCCTGCTTGCGGGCCGCGACCGCCGCCGTGACCTCCCGCAACAGCGACGCGCGGCGCTCCGGCGACGTGGGGTAGAAGCTCATCATGGTCAGCGCGTTGATGCCCGGATAGGGATTGCTCGGGTCGGTGTCGTGGCCTTTCAGGTAGGTCTCGACCGTGCGGTCGAGGAGGACGGCCGCCTCTTCCTCGCGTCCGGCGTCCCACGCTCTCTCCCAGCGGTCCTTGCAGACGCGGCCCCAGATACCGAAGGTCTCGGCGCTCGGACCTTCCTCCGCCAACAGCTCGCGCACCACCCCTTCGGCGTCGCCGTCCTTGCCGTCGCGGTTGAGGATGAAGGCGTTCTGCCGGCGGATGCGGGGGCTGCGCGCCAGCGTCTCCGGCATCTCGTCAAGGACCTCGTAGGCCCGCGCCCAGGCTCGCTCGTCGCGGGAGGCCAGGAAACGCCGGACTCGGTCGTCCTCCTCCGCATCGATCCGTGCGGGCCGCGGGTCGGGGCGCGGAGAGCGCCAGACGAGCTGGACCACGATGGCGACGGCGGCCAGCGCCGCCAGCGCCGAAAGCAGGGCTCCGGAGCCGGCCTCGCCGTCGAGGGCCGCCCGGATCGACCGCGCCAGCGGCGCCGGATACGTCCCGAACCACACCAGCAGGACCGTCAACGCCGTCAGCGCGAGGCCCACCGGCACGGGGACGGCGGCCGGCGTCCTCGCCGCCGGCGGGCCGAGCATCGCCACCACCACCCGCAGGTAGTAGAAGAGCCCGACCGCGCTGTTGGCCACCAGCAGGACGACGAGCGCCCACAGCGACGCCTCGACGCCCGCCGCCAACACGTAGAGCTTGCCCAGGAAGCCCGCCGTCAGCGGGATGCCGGCGAGCGATAGCAGGGCGGCGGTGAAGGCGGCGGCCATGGCCGGTCGCCGCCAGAAGAGCCCGCGGTAGTCGTCCATGGCTGAAGGCTCCCCCCCGATCCCCACCGAGGGGGCCGTAGGCTCGCCGCCGCCGCCGGCGAGCGCGCCGACGATCCCGAAGGCGGCCACGATGGTCACGAAGTAGGCGACGAGATAGAACGTCGCCGCCTCGACGGCGAGCTCGCCGCCGGCCAGCAGCGCCACGAGCAGGTAGCCGAGATGGGCGATCGAGGAGTACGCGAGCAGCCGCTTGACGTCGTCCTGCAAGAGCGCCAGCAGGTTGCCCACCGTCATCGATGCCACCGCGATGACGGCGAGCGCCGTGAAAAGGGCGCCGCCGTCGCCGTCGGCGGCCACGAAGAAGCGCAGGACGAGAGCGAACATGCCGCCCTTCGAGACGCTGGCGACGAAGGCGGTCACCGGCGCCGGGGCGCCGGCGTAGACGTCGGGCGTCCACATGTGGAACGGCACCAGGGCGAGCTTGAAGCCGATGCCGGTGACCAGCATCCCCAGCCCCGCCATCGTCAGCACGCCGCCGCTCTCGGCGAGCAGCGCCGCCACCGGCGTCAGCTCCATCGACCCCGTCTCGGCGTAGATCAGCGCCAGGCCGAAGAGCAGGAAGGCCGACGACGCGCCGGCCAGCACCAGGTACTTGACCCCCGCCTCCAGCGGCCGACGGTCACCGCGGGGATAGGCGATCATGGCGTAGAGCGAGACGCTCAGGAGCTCGAGCCCCAGGAAGAGCGACGCGAAGTGCGTGGCTCCGGCGAGCACCACGGAGCCCAGGGTCGCCAGCAGCAGCAGCAGGTAGAGCTCCTCGTGCTGGCCCGGGCGGCGCGCGAAGTAGCCGTAGGCGAGCACGGTCACCGCCAGGCTCGCGGCGCAGAGCAGCGCCGTGTAGAAGAGGGCGTAGCCGTCGACGACGAGGAGCGGCGTGACCTGGCGCGGCGTCACGGACGCGGCCCAGGCGAGCGACGCCAGCGTCGCCCCGAGGCCGAGCGCGGCGATCGCCGCCGCCGCGCGGTGGCTGCGCCGCACGGCGATCGCCAGCATCAGCGCCACGGCGGAAGCGCCGAGCACGATCAGGGGGGAGAGGGCGATGAGGTCGGTCCTCGTCATCTCTTGCCTCGCTGTGCCTGCATGCCTGTCGGGTCTCAGGAATCGAGTCTTCGAATTGTAGCGGAAACCGCTCCCGGCGTGCCGCGACGCGACCCGATCGGGCCGCTGAAGAAGCTCAGCGGGCCAGATGACCCCCGAGCCGGCCGCTGAAGAACCTCATCGCGCCAGACGACCCCCGATCCGGCCGCTGAAGAAGCTCAGCGGCCAAAACGGCACTCGTTTCGGCCGCAAAAAAAGTTCAGAGGGTCAAACGGCGCTCGTTTTGGCCGCTGAAAAAGTTTTCCGGCCAAAGCGGCACTCGTTTTGGCCGCTGAAAAAGTTTTCCGGTCAAAACGGCACTCGTTTCGGCCACGAAAAAAGTTCAGCGGGTCCAACGGCGCCCGATCCGTCCTCTGAGAGAGCCCATCCGGCCAAAACGGCACCCTGTTTCGCCCAAAAAGCGATTCAAATCCCTGAATCAGGCGCCGCCAGCCTCCCGCGGCCCCAGGTTCGGTCAGCGTTGGTCGGGACGAGGAGCGTCCTTCGGG
>DASWIG010000403.1:0-9325 GCA_036397835.1 Thermoanaerobaculia bacterium | reverse complement strand
CCCGGAATGCGCGCCGGAAGCACCCGCACGGCGGAGCCCGAGGGCGGCCGGCGCAGCACCTTGTCGACCACCGCCTCGTTCTCCTCCGGCGCGTAGGTGCAGGTGGCGTAGACGATCCGGCCGCCGGGCCGGCAGAGCTGCACGGCCTTGTGCAGGATCGCCACCTGGGTGTTGTGGCGCCAGCCCGGGCGCCACGAGCGCAGGAGGATCGCCGGGTTCTTGCGCACCGTGCCCTCGCAGGAGCAGGGCACGTCGGCCAGCACCCGGTCGAAGGTGCCCACGGCGCGAGGGAGGTTGCCGGCGTCCTGGTGGAGGATGGCGATGCTCGTCACGCCGAGACGCTCGACGCTCTGGGAGATCAGCCCCACGCGGTAGGAATTCGCGTCGACGGCGAGCACCGTGCCGCGGTCCTCCATGCGCACCGCGGCCTGCACCGTCTTGTTGCCCGGCGCCGCGCAGAGGTCGATCAGGCGCTCGCCGGGGCGCGGGTCGAGGAGGGGGATCGGCATCATCGACACCTCCTCCTGGATGTGGAAGAGGCCGAGCAGACGCCCGAGGCTGCGGCCCGGCGCGCAGCCGGCCGGCAGCCGGAAGCCGCCCGGCAGCCATGAGATGGGCTCGGCCTCGATGCCGTCGGCCGCCAGGTAGCCGGAAAGCTCGCCCGGCGTGACGCGCAAGGTGTTGGTCCAGATCGTCGGACGCAGGGGACGGACCTGGTACGCGGCGAAAGCGTCCCAATCGCCGACCAGGTCGCGGTAACGTTCGAGGGAAAGGAGGTCCATGCAGGGGAAGCCGTTGGTCATACGGCGCGGGTCGGCCGCGCCCGGCCCAACCTACCACGCCGCGAAGCGGGATACTCGTCCCGCAGGGACGGTGGAGAGATAGCCAGGGATTTCAATCCCTGGCTACCCGCCGCGGTGTTAGAGTGGCACCTCTCATGAAACCTCAAGGAGACAGAACATGGACCCGATCCGCATCGGGCTGATGGGATTCGGGAGGATCGGCCGCAGCCTCTTCCGGATCCTCTACGACAGCGACGACGTCGAGGTGGCGGCGATCAGCGACGTGGCCGATCCCGCGGGCCTCGAATACCTCCTGCGCTTCGACACCATCTTCGGCCGCTTCCCCACCGAGGTCAGCGTCAGGAACGGCTTCCTCTACGCGGCGGGACGCCAGGTCCCCATGCTCTCGGCCGCCGATCCCGAGGACGTCGCCTGGGGCGACCACGGGGTCGACGTGGTGGTCTCGGCCACCGGCAAGCACCGCAGCCGCCGCGAGCTCGAGGGCCACCTCGAGCGCGGCGCGCGGCGGGTGATCCTGTGCTCGCCGCCGAGCGACCCGCCCGACCTGACGGTGGTGATGGGGGTCAACGACGACCGGCTCGAGACGCGGCACCGCATCGTCTCCAACTCTTCGTGCACGGCCCACGCCGCGGCGCCGATGGTCAAGATCCTCGCCCGCGCCTTCGGCATCCGCCGCGCCTTCCTCTCCACCGTCCACGCCTACACCAACCAGCAGCGCCTGGCCGACGTGCCGGACGAGGACCCGCGCCGCGGACGCGCCGCCGCCGAGAACATCATCCCCCAGGAGACCAACGCGGCGCAGCTCGTCATGGAGCTGCTGCCCGAGCTCGCGGGGCGGGTCATCGGCAAGGCGATCAACGTGCCGGTGGCCAACGGCTCGGTCGTCGACCTGGTGTGCTGGCACGACAAGCCGGTCACCGTCGAGGCGGTCAACGAGGTGGTGCGCACCGCCGCCGCCAGCCCCCCCTGGCAGGGCATCGTCGAGTACGAGGACGAGCCCATCGTCTCCAGCGACGTCATCCGCACCCCCTACTCGGGCGTCTTCGATTCCAAGTCCACCATGGTCCTGGGCGGGAACGTCTCCAAGACCCTCACCTGGTTCGACAACAGTTGGGGCTACACCCACCGGGTGGTCGACCTGATCCGCCGGTTCCGGACCCTCGACCGGGCCGCGTCCCTCAAGGAGGCCGCGTCATGACCGTGCCCCCCCCGATCCCCTCCAAGGGGACCGTACGCGTCGGCATCAACGGCTTCGGCCGCATCGGCCGCACCGTCTTCCGTATCCTGAGCGAGCGCGACGACGTCGAGGTCGTGGCGATCAACGACCTGTTCGACAACGAGCTCCTCGCCTACCTGCTGAAGTACGACACCGTGATGCGGATCTTCCCGCGCAAGGTCGAGGCCGACGCCGACGCCATCTACGTCGACGGCCGCAAGGTGGAGATGACGGCGTTCCGCGATCCCGCGCAGATCCCGTGGCGCCGGCTCGGGGTCGACGTGGTCGTCGAGGCGACCGGCGTCTTCCGCACCCGCGAGCCGCTCGCCCGCCACCTGGCGGCGGGGGCCGGCAAGGTGGTGCTCACGGTGCCGCCGAAGGAGCCGGTGGACGCCATGATCGTCATCGGCGTCAACGACGACGCCTTGCGGCCCGAGCACCGCATCGTCTCGAACGCCTCGTGTACGACCAACTGCCTGGCGCCGCTGGCCAAGATCCTCGACGACGAGTTCGGCATCGCCGAGGGCTTCATCACCACCGTCCACGCCTACACCAACGACCAGCGTCTGGCCGACGTGCCGCACAAGGACCTGCGGCGCAGCCGGGCGGCGGCGGAGAACCTGATCCCCACCTCCACGGGCGCCGCCCGCGCGGTGGGCAAGGTGCTGCCGCACCTCGAGGGCAAGCTCGACGGCATGGCCATCCGCGTACCGGTGCCCGACGGCTCGATCGTCGACCTGGTGTGCCGTCTCAAGCGTCGCGCCGGCCGCGACGAGGTCAACGCCGCGGTCGCCAGGGCGGCCGCCGGGCCGCTGGCGGGGATCGTCGAGTACAGCGAGGCGCCGCTGGTGTCGAGCGACATCATCGGCAACCCCCACTCGTCGATCTTCGACGCGCCGTCGACCGCGACCGACGGCGACGAGTACGTCAAGGTGGTGTCGTGGTACGACAACGAATGGGGGTACTCGAACCGGGTCGTCGACCTGATCGACCGGCTGGCGGGGATCGGGGGCTGAAGCGCGCCGGACGGCTTTCCGACGACGGGGGCCGCGATCCGAAGAGCTCAGAGCCGCAGGACGAGGATCTCCCGTCCGTCGAGCGTCCGGGTCTCGCGGGCACCGCGCTCGACGAAAGGTGGCGCTTCCTTTCGCTGGTCGAAAATGAGAAGGGTGCCCGCGCCGAGGCCGAGGCGCTCGAGGTAGCGTCCGAGCTGGCGCAGTCCGTCGTCAACGGGGTCGGGCCGGCCCTGGCGCCATACCTTGAGCTCCAGGGCAAAGCGCTGCAACGTGCCGTCGGGCAGTGGCCAGCGGATGCAGAGGTCGACACGCCCGCTGCCTACCGCGTATTCGCGGTCAATATAGCCGCCGCCATTGATGACTCGCTGGAAGTAGGCCATGCAGACGAGCTGCGCCGCCGCCTCCGAGTACGGCTGCCTCTCGAGGAAGGACTCGGCGTGCTCGCGCCAGAAGGCGACGAAGTCGTCGAGGAGGCGATCGAAGTCGAGGCCGCCGTCAGCAAGGACGTAGGTCCGTTCGTCCACCGGCAGGAATCTCTCCGTCCCCGACGTCAACGCCCGCGGGACGACCTCGCGATAGATCGGATTGGCCATGCCGTAGCCGGAGGGTCCCTTCGCGACGAGCCCCAGGTCCTCCACGAAGGCCAGGTCGTCCTCGGGGACCTCTTTCTCCGGATACTCACCCGCCAGGATGGGCTCGACGACCCGCCGGACCCGCGCCTCGCGCAACCGTTTGACGAGGGAGTCGAGATGGGTGTCCTGGCGCAGGATGAGGGCTTCCTTGGCACTTTCGACCTGCGCCGCCGTCACCTGCGTCGCGGGATTCGGCGCCTCCTTCGTCACCACTTGCCGGGCGAGGGCGTTGACCAGCCAGGGCTGGCCACGAGTCAGGCCCCAGGCCAGCTCCGTCGCCTCGGCGGAGAAGGCCTGTCCGGTGTCCTCCGTGTGCTGGGAGTAAAGCTCCGCCACTTCCTCGGCCGTGAAGTTGCGCAGGGTCAACGACTCCACCTTGACGTTGAAGGGCGAAGACGTTCCCAAGATCTCCTGCAGCTCGCGAATCACCGGATCCGGGACACCGGGGACGTCGCGCACCTTGTAGTCCTGGACGTCGCGCAGACCGATCAGGGCCAGGGAGTGCGGGAAGCGCTGCGGGCGGCCGCGGTAGCCGGCGCGCACCTGCTGGAGCACGGCGAGCAGCGTCTTGCCGGAGAGGGCGTCGATCTCGTCGAGGAAGAGCACGACGGGGCGCGGGCAGCGTTCGCACCAGTCGACGAGGTACCTGTTGAGCCGAAGCTCCGCGTCGACGTGGTGGACGGATTCGGCGGGCGGCGGACGCAGCTCCGGCGGGAGGTCGCCCCCGGCGTCCGTTTCGACGGCCCGGACGACCACGTTGACGCCGCGGTCGACGTCGTCGCCGGCGGTCCGGGCGGTCTCGCAACTGGTCAGCAGCGCGGCGTAGCGTCCTTCGGCCGTCAGCTCCCGGGCCAGGTGATGGAAGCAGGTCGTCTTTCCCGACTGGCGGGGCGCGTGGACGACGAAATACGCCTCTTGACCGATCAGCGGGATGACGGTCCCGATACGACGCCGCGGGGGCAGCATGTAGTGCTTCCGCGGCTCGCAGACGCCGGCGGTGTTGAAGAAGCGGGGCATCCCGTGCAAGCCTAGCACGACGCTCTTGGAGCTCAGCCGGCGACCGCGCCAGGCCATCGGCGAGGTTCAGCGCCTCGGTCAGCTCCGGATTGCTGTGGCGCAGCCGGCCCACGGCAGATGTGGTCCCGTTCTCCAAGCGTGTGGAGTCTACATCCAAGCCGGCCTTACGTGCTGAATCGGGACCAGGAAGTGAACCGGGTCAGGGCGTCTCGGCCGGCGCCTCGGAGAAGGCGCTGAGGTCGGCGACGGCGCAGCGCTCGCCGGCCGCGCGGCGGTAGGTGCGCTCGACGCCGGTGAGGGTGTCGCGGACGCGCAGCTCGTAGGCCACGGGCGGCTCGGCGACGCTGGCGAAGGCCCAGAAGCGCTGGTTGAGCGTCCGGCCGTCGAGCACCTTGAGCAGCACGTCCGGCCGGCTCGGCTCGCTGAGCGAGAAGAAGCCGGTGTCGCCGATCACCGTCGCCGCCCTCGCCGGCACCGGCGCCTCGCCGGCCGCCGGCGTCCAGGTGAGCTCGGCATGGAAACGCCCGCCGCCCAGGCAGAGCAGCTCGCCGCGAATGCTGCAGTCCTCGCTCGCTGCGCCCAGGGCTCGTGGCGCCGGCGCGTCGTCCCAGGTCAGCGACAGCGCGTCGGGCTCGACGTCCCCGCCGGCGGCCGGCGCCGCGGCGGCGAGGGCTTCCTCCGTGAACGGCGGCATGGGCACGGCGAGCGGCTCCGGATCGCAAAGCGAGCCGGACGGATGGTGGATCTCCCAGGTCTCCTGGGCCGTCACGTCGGTGATCCTCACCCGGTACTCGATGTGGGTCGAGCCGGTCACGACGAAGAGGACGCTCCCGTCCGCCTGGACGGTGCGCACCAGGAGCTCGACGTTGCCGGGGTGGAAGAACCACGCCAGGCCGCGGTCGTCGGTGACCGCCTCGACCACGGCGGGACGCTCCTCGCCGCCGGGCAGGCGGTAGTCGACCTCGACCGCGAAGCGGCCGCGGCCCATGCACAGGCGCCGCTCGTCGCTGGCGCACGTCGAATCGACCGGGAACATACTCGCCGTCGCCTCGTTCGAGGTCCCGGAATCGCCCACGTCGCCTTGCGCCCGCACCCGGAAGGTGAACGCCAGCCCGGGCGTCAGGCCGAAGACCTCGACCTGGCTGACGTCCGGCGGCACCACGAAGGGCAGGTCGACCAACGCCAGTTGCCGCTTGAGCTGGATCACGAATCCGGTCTCGTTGTCGGCACGGTCGCGCCAGCGCAGCCGCACCCGCGACCGGGAGACGGCGGCGGCCCAGAGATGAGAAGGCGCCAGCGGCCGCAGGTCCTCGGGGGTCTCGACCTGGATCAGCTCCGAGGGTCCCGAGCGGCCGGCGGCGTTCTGGGCCTGCACGCGGTAGGTGTAGGTGGCCTCCCCCGCCACCGCGTCGGCGTAGGAGTTACGGCCGGAGGGCACCGTGGTGACCGTGCGGAAACCGATCTCGCCGCGCCGGCGCCGCTCGATGAGGAAGTTGCTCTCGACGTCGGAGTGGTCGGTCCAGGCGAGCTCGACTGTGGGGACGTCGGCGACCGTCGCGGTGAGCCCCGAAGGCGGGGCCGGCCGCGGGAGTGGGCCATCGCTGGTGCGCTCGAGGCGCCCGTAGAGGAAATAGGCCGCGGCGAGGTCGTCGACGTGGAAGGCGGCGCCACGCCCGTCGTCGTGGATCGCGGCGTGCATCAGCGATTCGCGCCGCGGCGTGTGGGCGAGGCCGAGGGTGTGGCCGAGCTCGTGGGCGAAGAGCTCGCGCCCGGCCGAAGACGGGTCGGCGAGCCCTTCGAAGAAGGCGTGGGCGCCGTCCTGGGTGATGATCTCGGCCTCCACGATGGGGTGGAAGTCGAGGCCCGCAAGGGGCGCGACGCCGCACAGGAACCAGGGACCGCCGAGCGCGAGGACGCCGCCGTCGCTGAAGCTGCCGCCGATCTCGTCGTTGGGGTCTTCGAAGATCACGGCGTTGACGCCGTCCTGGCGGGTGAAGCCGTTGGTGATCGTGGTCTGCCCGAGGTAGACGTATTGCACCGAGGTGTTGGGGTCGGAGTTCCAGGCCTGGAGCGCGGCCGCGAACTCGGGCAGGCCGGAGCTCGTCAGCCCCATCCGCTCGTGGGCCTGGTAGCGCCAGCTCACCGGCCGGATGGTGTCGAAGTCGAACCAGCGCACGGGATGGCCGCCGTCCTCGCCGCAGCCGAAAGGCATCGGCTCGCGCGTCGAGACGATGAGCGCGTACTTCCCCGGCTCCGGGCCGGACGGCCCCGGGCTGGCCGAAGGGCGCGCCAGGAAGTAGTCCGGAGCCCGCTCGCGCCCCGCGGCGCGGTCGCGCAGCCAGCCGCGGAAGGCGGCGAGGTCGCGCGCGCCGTCGGCGGCCGCCTTGCCGGGAAGCGTCACCTCGCGGGCCTCCTCGAGGTCGCGGTAGGCGATCCGGCGGCCGTCCTTGCGGGCGAAGTGGAATGCGCCTAGCGCGAATTGCTCGAGGGCGAAGGCCCCGTCGCGGCGCGGGGTGAGGAAAAGGAGCGCCCTCTCGCCTTCGGCGAAGCGGGGCGAGCCCCAGAGCCGCAGGCCCACGCCGTCGGGGCGCACGCCGCCGGGCACCCGCACGATCAGGCTCGAGCCGGGCACGAAACCCTTGAACAGCTCCTCGACCTCGACCAGGTAGTCGATCGCGGGCAGCTCGCTCCCCGCCGCCGCCTCGACCGCCGCCACCCGCGCCTCGACCACCACCGGCGAGCGGTCGAAGAGCTCGGCGTCGCCCAGGCGCACGTAGGTCATCGCGGCGGCCGGCCCGGCCAACGCCGCCGTCGCCAATACCAGGGCCAGAATCCGCCCTGGCGTCCCATGCAGTCTCGATCGCATCCTCAATGCTCTCCGGGGGGTTCCGGCGCCCTTCGAACCCGTTTGTCAGCATACCATGGAGTCGGTCCGTTTGGCTACCGTGAGATAATGGACGGCGGACCTGGACGCGATCCGGAGGACCCATGGCCCACTTCGAGACCCTGTTCATCGGCATCGCCGGCATGATCGGCGCCGGCAAATCGACGCTGGCCAAGACCCTGGGCCAGCACCTCGACATGGACGTCTACTACGAGCCGATCGGGGACAACGACTACCTGGAGGACTTCTACCGCGACACTCCGCGCTACTCCTTCGCCACCCAGATCTACCTGCTCAACCGGCGCTTCCAGCAGCACCAGGAGATCATCTGGCGGGGGCGTCCGGCGATCCAGGACCGCACGATCTACGAGGACTCGATCTTCGCCAAGATGCTGGCGTCGAGCGCTCTGATGGACGAGCGCGACTACCGCACCTACGTGACGCTGTTCCGCCACATGTCGAACTTCATGTGCAAGCCGAACGTCATCGTCTACCTCGACGTGCCGCCCGAGGAGTCGCTGGCGCGCATCCGCGGCCGTGGCCGCGAGATGGAGCAGGGCATCACCCTCGACTACCTGCGCGCCCTCTACGAGGGGTACGAGGAGTTCGTGGACGACATCTCGCGGGTGATCCCGCTGATCCGGGTCGACTACGGCCGCTTCCCCACCGTGGAGGAGATGGCCGAGGTGATCCGCCACGAGTACCTCGACCACAGCTTCTTGCGCCAGGCGACCCGTTTCGACCCGACGCGCTGAGAGGCATCACAGGACCCTGATCCGTCGGGTGTAGGGGCGCACGGCGTGCGCCCGGCCCCGGCGGGGCCGTCCGGACGGGCGCAAGGCCTTGCGCCCCTACACCGATGCGCGCCCGCGCGAGGGCCTATGCGACGGCCATGCCATCCTCCTGGCCGTCGAGGGCCAACACCGATGCGCGCCCGCGCGAGGGCCTATCCCGTCTTCTCCACCTGCACCCGGGCGTCGTTGAAGCACGCGCCGCCCGCCAGGTCGGTGAGCGTCGACGGCGCCAGGGATTTGCTGGTGGCGCCGTTCAGGGTGTTGTGGCTCCACAGGCCCTTGGGCAGCATCGCCACGCCCGGCCGCAGGTCGCGCGCCACCCGCGCCCGGCAGCGCACCTCGCCGAGCTCGTTCCACACCCGCACCTCGTCGCCGCCGGCAATGCCGAGCCGCGTGAACCTGTCCACTGCTGGTGGCTCTTTCATGCCGGCCAGACGCCAGCGATTGACAACGGAGCCCCGAGGGGGTAGCATCTCCCGTTGATGAGCCTTTTCGCCGAGGACTTCAATGTGCCGGCTCCGACGTTTTTGATCCAGGAGACTGTTGCTACCGTTTGACGGCATAGCTCCGCCAGCCAAGGAGAGAAGATGCGGCGAACAGCCGATCGTATTGAGGAGTCAACGAAAGGTTATAAAGTAAGGAACCGAACTGTGAACCTCGTCAATTTCTCTCAGTTTGCACTCAAGGTACTGGCCTCAGGCCTTCTGGTCTGGATCACGGCTTTGTGTCTCTTGGGCCTGTATCGCATCTGGTGGGCTCGCGAGTTGGTCTATCGAAACTTCGCCTATACGCGCGATGGCACGGACGATGCCGCCGCCGGTCTTCATTTGGGTGCGGCTCTTTTGGAACAGACAGAAAACCGCGTGTTTTCAATGGGATAGGGCGATTTGCGGTGAGGAGAATGGCTGGTAGCCGGGGCGTATGCTCTCCGGAGCTCCATAGGCCACTGGTTTGGTCGGGATC
>DASWIG010000402.1:0-33511 GCA_036397835.1 Thermoanaerobaculia bacterium | reverse complement strand
GGCTTCAGCCAGAGCGTCGGTCATCAGCGCCAGGGCCTGACCGTCCCGCGGACGTCCCTGGATCGACGCCAGCCAGGGCACCTTTCGCCAGGCGCATGGATGGACGATCACCGGAATGACGCGCAACCCCTTCTTGCGCCGCTCCAGGATCCGCGGCACCTCGCTCTCGCGGATGAACTTCGACGTCAGGAACTTCGTCGAGACCAGGAACAAAGCCACCCGCGCCCGCTCCATGGCGTCCTCGATGGCCGGCCGCCAGTCGTCGCCGGCGTCGATCCGGCGGTCGTCCCAGACGTCGAGGACGTCCTCCAGAGCGAGCACTTGGAGGTGCTCGACGAGACGGTCCTTCCAGGGCTCGTCGGCGTGGCTGTAGCTGATGAAGACGGTCGGCGCATCGGACGGCATGGAGCGGGTCCGCATCGGATCGGATCTACCTTCCACCGCCCCGCGCAACGAAGACGCCACCGTCGAGCTGCCAGGTGCGCCAGATGGCGTCGAAGTCGGGATGGATCTGCGTGAAGAGCTCGAGCAGCCGCGGCTCGAAGTGTGCCGGCCGCGTGCGGACGTCGTCCTCGTGCAGGAGCATCCGCACCGCCGTCTCGTGGTCGAAGGCGGGTTTGTAGGGCCGCCGGCTGCGCAGCGCGTCGTAGCGGTCGGCGAGCATCACCAGACGGCCGGCCAGGGGAATGTCCTCGCCGGCGAGCCCCCGCGGGTAGCCGGTGCCGTCCCAGTTTTCGTGGTGGGTGAGGGCGATGTCGTGACCGAGCTTCAGGAGCGGCGACGGCGAGCCCTCGAGGATGCGGGCGCCGATCGTGGTGTGGCGCTTCATGACCTTCCACTCCGCGGCGGTGAGCGGGCCGGGCTTGCGCAGGATGGCGTCGTCGATGGCGATCTTGCCGACGTCGTGGAGCGCCGCGGCCGCGGCCAGGAGCTCGGCCTCGCCGCCGTCGATGCCCAGACCCAGAGCGAGGCGGCGCACGTAGTCGACGATGCGGCGGATGTGCTCGCCGGTCTCGTCGTCGCGGTACTGCGAGGCCAGCATCAGCCGCAGGACGGTGTCGTAATAGGCGCTCTCGAGCTCGCCGGCGCGGCGGCGCTCGGCGTCGAGGGTCTGCTTGAGGTCGCGGGCGTAGAGCACGAGCTGCTTGCGGATCCGCGCCAGGTCCTGCTCGCGCTCGACGGGTCCGGGTGCGGGCGGGACGACTGCACCGCAACTCTGGCTCACAGGGCGGCCTCCACCGTGCGCACGAGCTC
Source organism: Thermoanaerobaculia bacterium (assembly GCA_036397835.1). Taxonomy (GTDB): domain Bacteria; phylum Acidobacteriota; class Thermoanaerobaculia; order Multivoradales; family J023; genus DASWIG01. The sequence continues at coordinate 32,257 of DASWIG010000402.1, read as the reverse complement.
GAGCGGGCTGAAGGGCTTGACCAGGTAAGCGTCGGCGCCCGCCTCGAGCCCGCGGTCGATGTCCTCTCGCTGGTCGCGGGCGGTCAGCATGATGATGCGGATGCCGGCGGTGTCGGGATCGCCGCGCAGGGCGTGGATCACCTCGAGACCGTCCATGCCCGGCATCATCCAGTCGAGCAGGATCAGGTGCGGGATGACCTGGCGGGCCAGGAGGATCGCCGTCATGCCGTCCCGCGCCTCGAGGATGTGCAGCGTCGGCTTCTCGAGCGTGATGCGGACGACTTCGCGAAGATCCTCGTCGTCCTCGACGAGAAGAACCGTCTTGAGTGTGTCCATAATCTCTCCCAGGCGGCGGCTCGCCGATCCCCCGGGGTCGGCTGTCCGAGGCCCCCTCGATATACCACCGCGGCCGAATACGACCGGCGCCCGATCTTAGCACGGAGTCTGGCTACCCGCCGCCGGATTCGCCCAGCTTTTCGCGGAAGGCCTCTTCGCCGATCACGTCGACGCCGAGCTCGCGGGCCTTGTCGAGCTTGGAGCCGGCGCCTTCGCCGGCGATCACCAGGTCGGTCTGCTTCGACACCGAGCCGGCGACCCGCGCCCCGAGCTGCTCGAGCCGGCGCCTGGCGTCGCCGCGGGTCATCGCCGAGAGGGTGCCCGTCAGCACCACGGTCTTGCCGGAGAAGGGACTCTCGGCGGCGGGCGGCGCGTCGCGCGGCTCCTCGGCGTTGACCCCCGCCCGCTTGAGCGCCGCCACCCGCTCGAGGTTGTGGGGGTTGTCGAAGAAGGCGCGGATCGACGCCGCCACCTTGGGGCCGATCTCGGGGATCGCCTCGAGCTCCTCGGCGGAGGCGGCGGCAACCGCGTCGAGGGTGCCGAGGTGGTCGGCCAGGATCCGCCCCACGCGCTCGCCAACGAAGCGGATGCCGAGGGCGAAGAGGAGGCGCGACAGCGGGCGTTGCTTGCTCCCGGCGATCTCGGCGACGACCTTGTGCGCCGAGACCTTGCCCCAGCCGTCGAGCGACCAGAGGTCGCTGGGATCGAGCCCGTAGAGCGAGGTGTAGTCCGCGATGAGCTCCTCGCGCAGGAGCTGGTCGATCAGCTTGTCGCCGAGACCCTCGATGCCCATGGCGTTGCGCGATACGAAGTGGCGGATGGACTCGCGCACCACCGCCGGGCAGCCGGGGTTGACGCAGCGCCAGGCCACTTCGCCCTCGAGGCGCACCACCGCCTCGCCGCAGACCGGGCAGGCCCTGGGCACCTCGAAGGCCGCTGCGCCGGCGGGCCGGCGGTCGAGACGTACGCCCACGACCTTGGGGATGACGTCGCCGCCCTTCTCGACGTAGACGGTGTCGCCGACGCGGATGTCCTTGCGCGCCAGGTCCTCGTAGTTGTGGAGGGTGGCGCGGGCGACGGTGGTGCCCGCTACCGGCACCGGCTCGAGCTCGGCCACCGGCGTCAGCACGCCGGTGCGGCCGACCTGGACGTTGATCGCCTTGACCACGGTCTCGGCGCGCTCGGCCGAGTACTTGTAGGCGATGGCCCAGCGCGGCGCCTTGGAGGTCCGACCGAAGCGGGCGTGGAGCGCCAGCGGGTCGACCTTCACCACCACGCCGTCGGTCTCGAAGGGGAGCTTGCGGCGACGCTCGCGCCAGGTCTCGACGTAGCGCTCGAGCTCCGCGCCGTCGCGGCAGCGCCGCCACTCGGATTCCACCGGCAAGCCGAGGACGGCGAGACGCTCGAGGGTGCCGGAGTGGGTCGCGGCGCCGAGGTCGGTGACGCTCTGGTAGACGGCGACGTCGAGCTTGCGCCGCGCCACCTCGCGGCTGTCGAGCAGGCGCACGGTGCCGGCGGTGGTGTTGCGCGGGTTGGCGTAAAGCGGCTCGCCGGCCTCCTCGCGCTGCCGGTTGATGGCCTCGAAGACGTCGCGCGGCATGTAGATCTCGCCGCGCAGCACGAGGCGCGCGGGCGCGTCGCCTTTGAGGCGCAGGGGCAGGCGGCGGATGGTGCGCACGTTGGCGGTCACGTCGTCGCCGACCTGGCCGTTGCCGCGGGTGACGGCCTGGGCGAGCACGCCGTCCTCGTAGGTCAGCGAGATCGAGACGCCGTCGATCTTGAGCTCGGCGCAGTAGGTCCATTCTTCGCCGGGCGCCAGACGCTCGAGGCGCCGCCTCCACTCGCCGAGCTCCTCGAGGTCGTAGGAGTTGTCGAGGGAGAGCATGGGCGGGTCGTGGCGCACCTCGGCAAAGCCCTCCACGGGGGCGCCGCCGACGCGCTGGGTGGGGCTGTCGGAGGCGCGCAGCTCGGGGTAGGCGGCCTCGAGCTCGGCGAGCTGGCGCAGCAGGGCGTCGAAGTCCTGGTCGGTGATCTCGGGCTTGCCGTGGGCGTAGTAGAGCTCGTTGTGGCGGTCGATCTCGGCGCGCAACGCGGCGGCGCGGGCGGCGGGGGTCTGGCTCATGGCCGGGGATTGTATCCTTCGGCGCTTCGGGTCTTGCCGAGTTCCGTGTAGGATGTGCCGGGCCAGCGCCTGGAGAAAAATGCGGACGAACCTGGACAGTGCGATCGGGCGCCCACCGTCCGGACCCGCAGGCGGCATCGGTTTGCAGCAAGGCGTTGGCGAGAGATCGACGATGGCGAGTCCAGGTGGATCCCGGCACGACGAGTCACGCAGCGGTGGCCCGCCAAGCCGCGAGGTCGCTCTCGACGTTTCCCTCAAGACTCTCGTCCTCACCGACCTGGTCGACAGCACGGGTCTGCTGGAGAAGCTCGGCGAAGCCCGCGCTAACGATGCATTCATCCGCCACGACCGGCTGGCGCGCGACCTGGTGGCGCGCCACGAAGGCCGCGAGATCGACAAGTCCGACGGTTTTCTGCTGCTGTTCGATCGTCCCCGGCACGCGGTCGCCTGGGCCCTCGCCTACCACCGGGAGCTGCGCCGGCTGTCACAGGAGCTGGGCGTCGACGTCCGGGCGCGGGTCGGCATCCACGTGGGCGAGATCTACCTGCGCGAGAACGAGCCCCAGGACGTCGCCCGGGGCGCCAAGCCGCTCGAGATCGAAGGGCTGGCCAAGCCCCTCGCGGCGCGGGTCATGTCGCTCGCCAGAGGGGGCCAGACGCTGCTCACCCAGACGGCGTTCGAGTTGGTACGCCGGGCCCTCGACGAGCTCGCCGCCGGCGCCGTGCGCTGGGTGAGCCACGGCACGTATCAGTTCAAGGGAGTCAAGGAGCCGGTCAGGATCTTCGAGGTCGGCGACGCCGAGCAGGCGCCCTTCACCGTCCCCCGGGACACCGAGAAGGCGCGGCAACGGCGGCGGCTGCTGCCGGCCGTGGCGGCACTGGCGCTCGTCGCGCTCGGCGTCGGCTGGCAGCTCTCGCGCAACGCCGTTCCCGACGCCGAGGCGCGGACCGCGGTCGCCGTGCTCGGCTTCAAGAACCTCTCGCGGCAGCCGGGAGGCGCCTGGCTGTCGACGGCGCTGGCCGAGCTGCTCTCGAGCGAGCTCGCCGCCGGCGGTCAGTTGCGCCTGATTCCGGGCGAGAGCGTCGCCCGGATGAAGCTCGACCTGTCGCTGCTCGAGACCGACAGCCTGTCGCCGGAGACCCTGGGGGCGATCCGGCGCAACCTGGGCACCGAGTACGTGGTGCTCGGCTGGTATCTCCTGATCGATCAGGACAACGACCGTCAGTTGACGATCCAGCCGGTTCTTCAGGCGACGGCGACCGGCCAGACCATCGTCGCGTCGCGCCGCACGGGCCTCGAGAGCGAGCTCCTCCAGCTCGTGACGCAGGTCGGGGCCGGCCTGCGCGACACGTTGGGCGCCGGCGGTCTCTCCGCGCCCCAGCACGAGGCGGTCGAGGCGACGCTCTCGTCGAGCCCGATGGCGTCGCAGCTCTACTTCGAGGGCCTCGAGAAGCTCCGCCGCTTCGACGCCCTCGCGGCTCGCGACGTGCTGGAGAGAGCGGTCGCGGCCGATCCCGGCTACGCCCTCGCCCACGCCGCGCTGAGCCAGGCCTGGTCGGCGCTCGGCTATGACGGCAACGCGGCGGAGAACGCGCGCCTCGCCTTCGAGGGGCGCCGGGGCCTGCCGCGCGAAGACGTGCTCCTGATCGAGGGACGCTATTACGAAGCCTCCCGCCAACTGCAGCAGGCGATCCGGTCGTACCAGGCCCTGTGGGGCTTCTATCCCGACAATCTGGAGTACGGCCTGCAGCTCGCGAGGATGCAGGAGTACGCGGGCCGCGTCCCCGAGGCGCTCGCCACGTTGAACGCGCTGCGCCAGCTCCCGGAGCCCTCGGGCAACGATCCGCGCATCGATCTGACGGAGGCCCAGGTGGCGTTCGCCGTCGCCGACTACCAGCGCGAGCTGACGCTCGCCGAGAAGGCGTTGGGGCGGGGGCAGGAACACAACGCGCGCACCCTGATGGCCGAGGCGTTTTTCCGCAAGGGCCGGACGCTCTCGATGCTCGGCGAGCTCGAGGAGGCGGCGGGCGCCCTCGAGGAGAGCCGGCGCCTGTTCGTCGAGATCGGCGATCGGGTGAGCGCGGTGAGGGCGATGAACGCCCACGCCGTGCAGCTCTGGGAGCAGGGGGAGTTCGCGCAGGCGGAGCACACGTACCGCGAGGCCTTGCCGCTGCTCGAGCACACCGGCAACAAGAGCTGGCTCTCGACCCTCTTGAACAACCACGCGACCTTGATCCTCGAGCGGGGAGACCTGGAGACGGCGGAGAGCATGCTCAGGGAGTCGCTGACGATCGTCCGCGAGATCAAGGATCCGGGGAGGGAAGCGGAACGGCTCGCCAACCTCGCCTGGGTGGCCCTGGAGCAGGGCGACCTGGCCGCTGCGGAGGAGCAGACGCGCGACGCCCTGGCGTTGGCGGAAACGATCGAAAGCCGCCAGAAGATGGGAGAGATCTCCTATCTGCGCGGACGCATCTTCCTGGCCGGCGGCGAGGTGGCGCGGGCACGGGAGGAATGCGAGAAGTCGCTGGCGATCTCCGCCGATCTCGAGGCGCGCCATTCCGCCGGCCAGGCGCAGCAGCTTCTCGCCGAGATCCTGCTCGCCGAGGGCGCCACGAGCGAGGCCTTGAACCGGCTCGATCAGGCCGAGGCGATTCGCGTCGAGCTCCACGAGCTCGGCAATCTGGCCACGACGCGCCTGGCCCGGGCCGCGGTCCTCCTCGAGCTGGGCCGGCCCGCGGAAGCCGGGTCGCTGGCGCAGGACGCCGCCGCGGAGTTCGCGCGCGCGCAACGCGCCGACGACGAGCTCCTCGCCGACGCCATCTCGGCCCGCGCCCGGCTCGCCGGCGGCCGACTTGCCGACGCCCGAGAGCTCCTCGGCCCGCTGGAGGCGCGGGCGGCGCGGAGTCAGAATCCTCGGGTGCGACTGACGGCCGGCCTCGCCGTGGCCCGAATCGAGGCCGCCGGCGGCGCCCGGCGGGCCGCCCTGAAGCGGCTGGAGGACGCCCGCGACGAAGCGCTCCGCTTCGGTTTGATCGCCCTCGCCTGCGAGGCGCGGCTCGTCCACGGGCGGATCGCCCTGGCGATGGGACAGGCGGAAGCCGGCAGCGACCTCGCGACCCTCGCCGCGGAAGCCCGGCAGCGCGGGCTCACCCTGATCGCGGAGCAAGCGACGGCTTTACGGCGCGGACGAGATCGGCCACGGTAGCGGCCGTGAAGAACCGGGAAAGTGGGATCTCGAGGCCGTTCCGGCGCAGCCGAGCCAGCACCTGGGCGGCGAGCAGCGAGTCCCCTCCCAGCTCGAAGAAGTTGTCGTCGGCGCCGACCCGGGCGATGCCCAGAACGTCCCCCAGGACGCCGGCGATTCGGCGCTCCAGGTCGCTCTCGGCGATCACGAAAGGCGGGTCGGGAGGGACCTCGCCGGAGCTCGGCGCGGCCCGGCCGACCATGGGCTGCGGCAGACGATCGACGCGCGCGCGCAGGTCGCTGGTGGAGACGAGGACCTGACCGGCGACCCCGGCCGCCAGGACCCGGCGCAGCACCTCGCACCCTTCGGCGGCCGTCATGGCCGGATTCCGAGTCGGCTCCCCGGGGAACCGATCGCGGAACCGCCAGCCGTCCCAGCACACGCTGATCCAGGGCACGGTGCCCGTGCGGCTCCGATCATGGGCGAAGGCGTCCATAAACTGGTTCGCCGCGGCATAGCCGGCGAATCCCACTCCGCCCAGCAGAGTGGAAAGCGACGAGAAGAGCAGAAAGAAGTCGGGCGGGCGAGAGCGGAACAGACGCTCCAGGACGAGGACGCCCCGGACCTTGGGCCGAAAGTGTTCCTCGACGTGCTCACGGCGGGTCTCGGCGAGCGCGACGAAGGTCTCGTCGCGGGTGACGCCCGCGGCGTGCAGCACGCCGTCGATCCGGCCCCAACGCTCTTCGGCGAGCTCGACGGTCCGGCACATCTGCTCGAGGTCGCCGGCGTCTGCCGCCACGGCGAGCACTTCGGCGCCGAGCTCCTCCAGCGCCCGGACGGCGAGGATCTTGCGGCGCGTCCGCTCGTCCGCGCCGGGGCTCGCGAGCCACCGATCCCACTCCCCGCGCGGCGGCAGGCGATCGCGTCCGGTCAGGACCAACCGCGCCGCGAAGTCGCGGGTGAGCGATTCGGCCACCGCGAGCCCCACCCGCCCGAGCCCGCCGGTGACCAGGTAGGCGCCGCGCCGGCGCGGGCGAGCAGAGACGGCGGCCGGTTCGAGGCGGACCGCCTCGGCATCGCGGACCCAGCGGCGGTCGCCGCGGTAGGCGACCGCCGTGCCCGGCAGGTCGTCGACGAGCTCGCGCAGCAGCATCTCGACCAGCCGGCGCTCGTGCCGGCTGCCGGCCTGCGGCACCCGCACGTCGACGGCGCGGCAAGCGACGCCGGGATACTCCAGAGGGATCACCGGGCACAGCGCCAGGAGCGTCGACTTCGCGGGATCGATGGCCTCTTCGCCGCTGACGTCCTGCACGCGATCGCAGACGACTACCAGCCGCCAGGCGTTCCCGCCGGCGGCGGCCGCCAGCGCCGGGACCAGGGCGGCCAGGCCGGAGAAGCCCCTTTCGAGGGCCGGCTCCCAGGCCTCCGGGCACGGCTCGGCGTCGCCGGTGAGGCTCCACATGTGGACGACGCCCCGCAGCGGCGGTCCGCCGGACAGCGCCTCGACGACGAGGCGCCGGCTATCGTCGGCCGCGGCGGGACGCACGACGTAGGTCGCGCCGTCCCGGCGTGCGAAGCGCTCGCCGGGCATCACTCGCACGACCGTCCCGCCGCGACCGCGGAGGCCGTCGGCGAGCGCCGAGCTCAGGCTGTCGCCGGCGGCCAGGACGAGCCATCGGCCGGCGGCCGCCCCCGCTGCCGGCGCCGCGGCCGACGGCCGCCAGACCGGCAGGTAGAGCCAGTCGGCCGGGTCGGGCTTCCTGGCCGCCGGCTCCGTGCCCTCGACGCCGAAGCGCCGGCGCTCGAAAGGATAGGTCGGCAGCTCGACCCGTCGGCGGCGTTGGTGCCGGTGATAGGCGTCCCAGTCGACGGTCACGCCCGCGCTCCACAGCCGGCCCAGAGCCTCCGTCACCGCGGCCGTGGCCGGACGGCCCTCCTGCGCCGCCGGCAACGAGCTGACCAGGTCGCCGGCGGTGACGGAGGCCGGATGCTGGCGCGCGAGCGCGCTCAAGCTCCGGCCCGGGCCGACCTCGAGCAGCACCGGACCGTCCGCCTCGAGGGCGTGGCCGAGGTTCTCGGCGAAGCGAACGGGCAGGCGCAAGTGACGCGCCCAATAGCCCGGATCCGTCGCCTCCGCCGGCGTGATCCAGGTGCCGGTGACGTTGGAGAGGAACGGGATCTCGGGGGCCCGCGGGCGCGCGTCCGCCACCGCCTCGGCGAACGGTCGCAGGACGCTCTCGACCGCCGGCGAGTGGAAGGCGTGCGCGACCCGCAAACGGCGGCAGCTCACGCCGCCGGCGGCGAGCTCGCGCTCCAGGGAGTCGATGGCCGCGGGCGAGCCGGCGACGGTGCACCGCGCCGGGGCGTTGATCGCCGCCAGCGAGAGCTCGGGGCCAAGCCGGGCCTCGACCTCGGCGGCCGGCAGCGGCACGCTCAACATGGCGCCGGCCGCTACTTCTTCGACCAACCTGCCCCGCAGTGCGACCAGCGACAAGGCGTCCGCGAGCGAGAAGACGCCCGCGAGGCAGGCGGCGACGAGCTCGCCGACGCTGTGGCCGACCATGGCGTGGGGTCGCGCTCCCCACGCCATGAACTGACGGGCCAGGGCATATTCGACCGCGAACAGCGCCGGCTGGGCGAGCGAGGTCCGGCGCAGCGCCGCGCCGCCGCCCGCGCCCCCCTCCGAGGGGGGAAAGAGGATCCGCTCCAGATCGAGGACGGGCGCGAGGAGCTCGCGGCAATGGTCGAGCTCGTGGCGAAAGACCGGCTCCTCGCGGTAGAGCTCCCGGCCCATGTTGGGGTATTGGGTGCCCTGTCCCGGAAAGAGGAAGATCACCGGCGGCTCTCCCGGCGCGCGCGACGAACGGCCGGCCCCGCTTTCCAGGGCGGCGATCGCGCTCCCAACGTCGGCGGCGACGACCGTCGAGCGGTGGACGAAGGCCTGCCGGCCGACCTGCAGCGTGAAGGCCACGTCGGCCAGCTCGAGCTCCGGATGACGCCGCAGATGAGCGGCGAGGTTGCCGGCGGCGGCGGCGAGGGCGGAGGACGTCTTCGCCGACAGCGCCAGGAGCTGGTGGGATCGCCGGGACGGCGCCGCGGCGGCGGCCGGAGGAGCCTCCTCCAACACCAGGTGGACGTTGGTGCCGCCGACGCCGAACGAGCTCACGCCCGCCCGCCGCGGCGGCCCCCGGCGCGGCCAGGGCCGCCGCCGGGCGTTGACGTAGAACGGGCTCGCCGCCAGGTCGACCTCCGGATGCGGCGCGCTGAAATGCAGGGTCGGCGGTATCTCCCCGCGCTCCAGGGCCAGAACCGCCTTGATCAGGCCGGCGACGCCGGCGGCGGCGTCGAGGTGCCCGACGTTGGTCTTCACCGATCCCAGGGCGCAGGAGCCCGGCCCGCCCGCGCGGCCGAAGGCCTGGCACAACGCGGCGATCTCCACCGCGTCGCCGAGGGGCGTCCCCGAGCCGTGGGCCTCGACGTAGGAGATCGTCTCGGGAGCGACGCCGGCGACCGCCAGAGCCTCCGCGACGACCGCCGCCTGACCCGCGACGCCGGGCGCCGCGTAGCCGACCCGGGCGGCGCCGTCGTTGTTGACGGCCGAGCCCTTGATCACCGCACGGACGAGGTCGCCGCCGGCGCGAGCGTCCGCCAGCCGCTCGAGCAGGACGACGCCCAGTCCCTGCCCCCCTACGGTTCCGGCGGCGGCGGCGTCGAAGGCCCGGCAATGGCCGTCGGGCGAGGTCACGCCGCCTTCCTGCCAGAGATAGCCTTGCCGCGCCGGCACGGCGAGCGAGACGCCGCCGGCCAGGGCGAGATCGCAATCGCCCACCAGCAGGCTCTGGCAGGCCAGGTGGACGGCGACCAGGGAGCTGGAGCAGGCGGTCTGGACGTTGACGCTGGGGCCCCTCAGGTCGAGCTTGTAGGAGACCCGGGTCGGGAGGTGGTCTTTCTCGTTGCCGAGGTCGACCTGCAGGGCCTCGGCGCCCCGCCGGGCGCCGGCGAGCCGGGAGAGCGCGCAGCGAGTGAGGCTGGCGGCGGCGAAAACGCCGATCGGCCCGCCGAACCGCGCCGGGTCGACGCCGGCGTTCTCGAGGGTCTCCCACGCCAGCTCGAGGAAGACGCGGTGCTGGGGATCCGTCAACGCAGCGTCCCGAGGGCTGATCCCGAAGAAGGCGGCGTCGAAGAGCTCGGCGCCGTCCGCCACGGCGGCCGCCGGCACGTAGTGTGGATCGCGGTACAGGGCGGCGTCCACCCCGGAGGCCGCGAGCTCCTGCTCGGAGAAGAAGGAGATCGATTCGACGCCCTCGCGCAAGTTGCGCCAGAAGGCGGCGAGACGCTCCTCGGCGCCGCCCTGGCGCAGGCAGCCCGGGAAATGGCCGCTCATGCCGACGATGGCGATCTCGTGCTCGCTCATGGGCCGGCGCACCTTCCCGGTCTAGCCGCGGCTCCCCTGGTCCTGGCGCGGCGCCGCCCGGTGCGCTCGCCGGGCGGCGAGCAGCCGGGACGCGGCTGAGTGCCGAAGGCGCCCGGGGGCCGCGGGCGCCGCGGCGCGCGGCTGGCCGAGATAGCCGGCCAGGGCCGCGACGGTGGGATACCGGAATAGCTCGACGATCGGCACTTCGCGCCCCAACCGCCGGCGCAGCTCGCCGCGCACCTGGATCAGGAGCAGGGAATGGCCGCCGAGGTCGAAGAAGTTGTCGCCGGCGCCGATTTCGGCGAGACCAAGAGCGCCGCGCCAGACCGCGGCAACGGTCTGCTCGAGATCGTCGCAGGGAGCGACGAACGGGGTCTCGGTGACCGGGCGGGCGCCGTCCGGCGCCGGCAGCGCCCGCCGGTCCACCTTGCCGGCGGGGGTCAGAGGCAGGGATTCGAGAGGCACGAAGACGGCGGGGACCATGAACTCGGGCATCCGCTCGCGCAGGAACTCGCGCAACGGTCCGGCGGCGACCGGATCGCTCCCGGTCCACGGTCTGCCGACGACGTAGGCCACCAACCGCCGGCCGCCGGCGCCGTGGCCGGCCACGACCGCGGCCGCGCGCACGTCCGGGTGCCGCCGCAGCGCCGCTTCGACCTCGCCCGGCTCGACCCGGCAGCCGCGGATCTTGACCTGCTCGTCAGCGCGGCGGAGGTAGCTCAGGGTGCCGTCGGCGAGCCGCCGCGCAAGGTCCCCCGTGCGGTAGAGCCGCCGGCCGCTCGCGGCGGCGAACGGGTCGGGAACGAAGGCCTCGGCGGTCCGCCGGGGACGGCCGAGATAGCCGCGGGCGACCCCGGCCCCGGCGACGCAGAGCTCGCCGGCCACGCCGATCGCGACCGGCCGCAGGCGGGCGTCGAGCAGGTGGACCGCGGCGTTGGCGATCGGCCGGCCGATCGGCGGATCGCCCGCGTCCGCCTCCTCGCCCAGGGCGCGCCGGGTGGTGACGATGGTCGCCTCGGTCGGGCCATAGCTGTTGACCACACGGATCGCGCGGCCCTGGGCCGCGGCGAGGCGCCGCCAGGTCCGCAGGCGCTCGCCGGAGGCCGCCTCGCCGCCGAGGATCAGCAGGCGCAGGGAGCGCGGCAGGATCGCCCCGCCGGCGGCCGCGTCGGCGACCAGCTCGTGCCAGTAGGCGGTGGGCAGATCGAGGACCGTGATCCGTTTCCGGCGCAGCCGTCCCAGCAGCTCGCCGGCGCCGCCGGCGACGGCTCCCGCGGGCAAGACCAGGGTGGCGCCGGCGGCCAGGCAGGGGAAGATCTCCTCGGCGCTGGCGTCGAAGCTCAGCGAGGCGTGCTGCCACACTCGGTCGCCGGGGCCGATGCCGTAGCCGCGGACGGCGCTCAACGTGTGGTTGGCGAGGGACCGGTGCTCGACCATGACGCCCTTGGGCCGGCCGGTGGAGCCGGAGGTGTAGATCACGTAGGCGATCTGGCGCGGATCGGGATCGCCGAGCGGAGGGTAGCTCGCGGCCGCCCGCCCGCGACCGGCGCCCGTCACCCGCGCGAGAGCTCCGGAGTCCTCCGCCATGAACGCCCGCCGTGCAGCGGGATAGGCCGGGTCGAGGGGAACGTAGGCGCCGCCGGCGCGCAGCACGGCGAGGACCGCGATCACCATCTCGGGAGAGCGGCCGAGCTCGAGGGCGACCCGCGTCTCCGCACCGACGCCGCGCCGCCGCAGCTCGCGGGCCAGGCGGCCGGCGCGCGCTTCGAGCTCCCGGTAGCTCAACGCCCGGCCGCCGCCGACCACGGCCACGGCGTCGGGCGTCCGCCCGGCTTGGGCCGCGATCAGGGCGGGGATCGACGTCCTTTCGGCGAGCGCCGTCCGGCTGTCGTTCCATTCCGCCACGAGCTGATGGCGCTCGGCGGGGCCGAGCAGGTCGAGGTCCGCGACCCGCCGGTCCGGATCGGCCGCCGCCTCCTCCAGCAGACGCTCGAAGAGCCGTGCCCAGCGCGCGGCCGTCGAGCGGTCGAAGAGCTCGGGGTCGTAGGTGAGGACGTAGCTCAGGGCCCCGGCGTGCGCCACGACGTCGATCTCGAGGTCGAAGCGCGAGAACACGGCGCCCGCGCTCGCGAGGGAGCGCCGCCGCGCGACGACGCCGGCGAGCGCGAGCTCCGGCGGGGGACCCTCGGCGGTCGCCAGGGAGACCTGGAAGAGGGGATGGCGGGCGAGGTCCCGCTCCGGCCGGAGCTCCTCGACCAGCCGCTCGAAGGGGACCTCCTGGTGGGCGTAGGCCGCGAGCGCCGTGTCACGCACCCGCCGCAGGAGCGCGCGGAACGTCGGCCGGCCGAGCAGGTCGGCGCGCAGCACGAGCATGTTGACGAAAAAGCCGATCAGCCCTTCGACCTCCCGGCGGCCGCGGTTGGCCACCGGCGAGCCGACGACGACGTCGAGCTGGCTGGTGAGCCGCCGGATCATCGCCATCACCGCCGCCAGCAGCGTCATGAACAGGGTGGCGCCGGCCTCGCGGCCCACCCCTGCGAGCGCGCCCGCCAGGCGCGGCGACAGACGCCCCCGCGTCACGGCGCCGGCGTCAGACCGGACCGCGGGCCGCGGCCGGTCGGCGGGCAGCGCGACGGTGGCCAGGCCGGCGAGCTGCCGGCGCCAGTAGCGCAGCCGCGCCGCCAGCTCCTCGCCCCGGAGCCATCGGCGCTCCCAGAGCGCGTAGTCGGCGTATTGCACCGGCAACGGGGGGAGCCGCGCCGGAACGCCGGCGGCAAGGGCCGCGTACAGCGCCGCCAGCTCGCGGTAGAGGACGCCCTGCGACCAGCCGTCGGAGACGACGTGATGGAGCGCCAGGAGCAGGACGTGGGACGACGGGGTCCGTCGCAGCACCACGGCGTGCAGGAGAGGTCCGCGGGCGAGGTCGAAGGGCCGCCTCGCGACCGCCGCCAGCAGCCGCCGCGCCTGGCAACGGCACGCCTCTTCCGGCAGCGCCGCGAAGTCGACGCATCCGAGCGCGAAGCCGGGCTCCGGCGCGACGATCTGGCAGGGCTCGCCGCCGGCGAGCCCGAAGGTCGTCCGCAGCACCTCGTGACGGCGGCCGATCTCCCGCAGGGCGCCGGCGAGCGCGGCGACGTCGAGGGCGCCCGTCAGCTCGAACGCGGCGGCGGTGTTGTCGGCGGCGCTCGCCGGCTCGAGCTGGTGGAGGAACCACAGGCGCCGCTGGGCGAAGGAGAGCGGCACGACGCCGTCCGGCGGCCGCGGCTCGAGCGGCGGCAGGGCGGGCGTCGCCTCCCGCCGCAGCCCCGCCACCACCGCGGCCAACCGGGCCACGGTCGGGGCTTCGAAGAGGGCCCGCAGGGGCAGCTCGACGTCGAAGGCCCGCCGGGCCCGGGAAACGACCTGGGTGGCCAGCAGGGAGTGTCCTCCGAGCTCGAAGAAATCGTCGTGAGCGCCGATGCGCTCGACCTCCAGGACCTGGCTCCAGATTGCCGTCAGCGTCTCCTCGACCTCGCCCCGGGGCGGCGTGAAGGCGGTCCACAGCTCGGGGCGCAGGGAGTCGGGAGGCGGCAGCGACCGCCGGTCGATCTTGCCGCTGGGGAGCAGCGGCAGGGTCTCCGCGACCACCCAGCTCGCGGGCACCATGGGCTCGGGCAGGCGTCGGCGGAGATGATCGCGCAGCCGCGGCACCAGCCGCCGTGCGGTCCGGTCGCGCAGAGGGTCGGTGGCCAGCGGCCCCCCGGCACGCGCGGGAAACGCGGCCGGGAAAGGAGAGAGAGCCGGCGGCGGGACGTCCGGCCGGGTGAGCAGGACGTCATAGGCGCCGTCGTCGCGCGCGCCGGCCCAACTGAGCTCGACGCCGTAGCCGTGCTCGCCGGCGAGGGCTCGGAACGCCTCCGGATCGACGCCGTCCGCCGCCGTGGCGGCCAGCGTCTCGCGCAACGACCCGGCCGTCGGCCCGGCGCCGTCCGGGCTCGCGAGCAGGTCCAGCAGGAGCAGCTCGCGGGAGACCCTGGCGTTGGGCACCGCGGTGAGCACCAAGGCCGGCTGCCGGTCGAGGATCCTGCGGACGTCGTCGAGGCTTCGGACGTCGCGGCCCCAGGCGGCGCGCGAGATCTCGGGCGCCGACTCGGCGGGCGGTGCGCCGCCGTCACGGCGCAGGGTCACGTCGTAGCGGAAGCACGTCAGCTCGTTGCGGCACGCGCCCCACTTGGGCTCGACGCGGACGTCCGGGAGCCCCGGCAGCTCGCGGGCCAGGGCGGAGAACCACGCGGGATCGATCACCAACTCCTCCTCGCGCCGCCGCCGCCGCTGCACCCGCTCACGCAGCCGCTCCGGCGGCAACGACGCCGGGGCCTGGCACAGCTCCACCGCGGCGCACCAGGCGTGGTGGAGCGGCAGGCTGCGCACGTCGCCCACGAACACCGCACCCCCCGGTGCCGCCGCCGCGAGCGCCCCGGCGAGGACGTCGCGCAGGTAGTCGAGGCCGGGGAAATACTGCGCCACCGAGTTGAGGATCACGACGTCGAAGGAGCCGGGCTCGATGCCCTCCCAGTCATCGGCCGTCCGCTCGAGCAGCCGCACCTGCGGCACGGCGCGGCCGGCCAGCCGGGCGGCCAGGGAGTCGAGCACGGCGCGCGAGAAGTCGCTCGCGACGTAGCGGTCGGCGCGCGCCGCCAGGCGCCACAGCAGCAGCCCCGTGCCGCAGCCGATCTCGAGCACCCGGCGTGGTCCGAGCGCCCGGATCCGCTCCACCGTGCGGTCCACCCACTCGCGCATCTCCGGCGCGGCCAGCGGCCGCCCGGTGAAGCTGCTGCGCCAGCCGGTGGTGTCGAGCTCGGCGTCGCCGGCGTTCGGGGCCTCCCCGGGCCGGCCATAGAGGTCCTCGTAGACGTTGCGCCAGCGCGCCACGTGCTCGCCGGCCCAGGCCCGCCGCGGCCCCGGACGCGGCACCACGTAGGCGGTCAGACGCGTTTCGCCGGTGCGCATCTCGCCGGCGGCCGCGCGCGCCGCCACCACCGCTTCCTGCACCGCCGGGTGCCGGCGCAGCACGGCCTCGACCTCCTCGATCTCGATCCGGAAGCCGCGCACCTTGACCTGGAGGTCGCGACGGCCGAGGAGCTCGAGCGCGCCGTCGGGCCGCGCCCGCGCCAGGTCGCCGCTCCGGTACAGGCGGCCGCCCGGCGCCGCGCCGAAAGGATCCGGAACGAAGCTCGCGGCGGTCAGCCGCGGCCGGCCCAGGTAGCCGCGCGCCAGCCCGGCGCCGGCGACCCAGAGCTCCGCGGTCACGCGCGCCGGCACGGCGCGGAGGGCGGCGTCGAGCAGGTAGAGGCGGGCATTGGCGATCGGGCGGCCGGCGCTGACGCGCTCTCCGGCCGCCGGCGGAGCGCAGGCCGCGAAGCTGGCGTGGATCGTCCCTTCCGTGGGGCCGTAGACGTTGAACAGGCGCGCCGCCGGGCCCGCCGCGAAGTACCGTTCCACCAGCTCGGCGGCGAGCGCCTCGCCGCCGCAGAGGATCCGCCGCAGGTCGCGGCCGCGGGCCAGGTCGTGCTCCAGGAGGGACCGCAGGAGGCTCGGCACCACCTGCAGGACCGTGATCCGGTGCCGGGCGACGGCCGCGGCGAGCGCCTCCGGGTCGCGAGCGGCGGCGGCCGAGGCGAGCACCAGCCGCGCGCCGGCGAAGAGCGGCGCCCAGAATTCCCACACCGAGGCATCGAAGCTCAGCGGCGTTCGTTGCAGCACCCGGTCGCCCGCGGCGAGCGGCAGCTCCTCCTGCATCCAGCGCATGTGGTTGACGATGGCGGCGTGGGAGACCACCACGCCCTTCGGCCGGCCCGTGGAGCCCGAGGTGTAGAGCACGTAGGCCGGATTGCCGGCGGCGATCTCGCGCCGGGGGAGCCGCCCGCCGCCGTCCGGGCCGGCGTCCGCCTCGATCACGACTACGAGCGGCGGCAGGGCTCCTCCCCAGCGCTCGAGCAGGTGCGCCTGCGCCAGCAGGACCGGCGCCCTCGAGTCCTCCACCATCGACGCCAGGCGCCGGATCGGATAGCTCGGGTCCAGGGGCAGGTAAGCGCCGCCGGCCTTGAGGATGCCGAGCAGCCCGGTCACCACTTCGGGTGAGCGCTCGGCCAGCAGCGCCACCGGCGTCTCCGGCGCGACGCCGAGAGCCCGCAGGCGGCGGGCCAGCCGCGCGGCGCGCCGGTCGAGCTCGCCATAGCTCACGGCCAGGCCGTCGCCCGCCACCGCCGTCGCCTCCGGGGTCGACTCCGCCTGGGCCTCGAAGAGCGCCGGCAGCGTCGCCGGGCCGGCGTAGCGCCGGGCGCGGTCGTTCCATTCCGCCAGCGCCTGGTGGCGCTCGGCGCGGGTGGCGAGGGGCAGCGCGTCGAGCTGCGAGGCGGGATCGGCGGCGGCGCCGGCGACCAGATTGGCGAAGTGGCGGGCGAACCGGGCCACGGTCGTGGCGTCGAAGAGATCGGTACGATAGACGAAGCGTCCACGGAGCGTCTCCCCGCGTTCCCAGAGGTGGAGCTCGAGGTCGAAGCGGGCGGAGCGCGTGCCCTGGGGCAGGACCGTCGCCGCGATCCCCGGCAGCTCGAGCCGCCCCGGGGGGGCGTTCTGCAACGCGAAGGTGACCTGGAAGAGGGGATGACGGCTCGGATCGCGCGCCGGCGCCAGCTCTTCGACCAGCTTTTCGAACGGCAGGTCCTGATGGGCGTAGGCCGCGAGCGCGCTGCGCCGGACCCGCTCGAGGAGCGTCCGGAAGTCGCGGCCGCGCCGGCCGGGCGCGAGTTGCGACCGCATCGCCAGCATGTTGACGAAAAAGCCGATCAGGCCCTCGGTGGCGCTGTGGCTGCGGTTGGCGATCGGCGAGCCCACGACGACGTCGCGGCCGCAGAGGCGGTGGAGCAGGGCGAAGAAGGCGGCCAGCAGCGTCATGTAGAGCGACGTCCCGGCCGTCAGGCTCAGCCGCCGCAGCTCGGCCGCCAGCGCCGCCGGCAGCTCGCAGTCGCGGGCGGCGCCGCGGTACGACGAGCGGGTGGGCCGCGGCCGGTCGGCCGGGAGCTCGAGAGCTTCGAGCCCCCGCAGCTCCTGGCGCCAGAAAGCGAGCTGCCGCTCGAGGGCCGCCCCGGCGAGCCACCGCCGCTGCCAGAGGGCGAAATCGGCGTACTGCACCGGCAGCGCCGGCAGCGGCGACGGCCGGCCCGCCGCCGGCGCCGGGTAGAGCAGCGAGAGCTCGCCCTCGAGAACGCCGGTCGACCAGCCGTCGGAGACCACGTGGTGGAGCGTCAGCAGGAGGAGGTGCCGGCGAGCGCCGAGCCGCACCAGGCTCGCCCGCAGCAGCGGGCCGCGCTCGAGGTCGAAGGGACGACGGGCCTCGGCGGCGGCCAGGCGCGCGGCCTCGGCGTCGCGCCGTGGCGACGCCAGGGCCGCCAGGTCGACGATCGGCAGGGCGAGGACCGGCCGGGATCGGATCGCCTGCACGGGACGGCCGCCGGCGCTCGGCAACGTCGTGCGCAGCGCTTCGTGGCGCCGCACGACCGCGCGCAGCGCCGCCCACAGCGCCGCCGGCTCGAGACCGCCCGCGAGGTCGTAGGCGGCGGGCATGTTGTAAGCCGGGCTCGCGGGCTCGAGCTGGTGGAGGAACCACAGGCGCTGCTGGGCGAAGGAGAGCGGGAGCTCGCGGGGGCGGTCCGCGGCCGGCCGCAGGGGCGGCGTCTCGAGCCCGGCGCCGCGGCGCAGGGCGTGCTCGATCTCGTCGGCCCAGGCGGCGATCGTCGGCCGCTCGAAGAGGCCGCGCAGCGACGCCTCGATCCCCAGCACGTCCCGCGCTCGCGCCACGACCTGGGTGGCCAGCAGCGAGTGGCCCCCGAGCTCGAAGAAGTTGTCGTGGACGCCGACGCCGGAGATCCCCAACACCTGTTCCCAGATCTCCACCACGACCTGCTCGACGGCGTCGCGCGGCGCCACCCGAGAGCGCCCGCGCAGAGGCCCGGCGCGCTCGGGCGCCGGCAGGGCGCGGCGGTCGAGCTTGCCGCCGGCGCTGCGCGGCAAGGCGTCGAGGCGCACGAAGAGGCCGGGCACCATGTGGGGCGGCAACGACCGCGCCAGGTGCTCGCGCAGGGCGCCGGGCGGCAGGTCGCCGCCCGTCACGACGTAGGCGACGAGCGCCGGCTGATCGCCGACCCGGCGCGCCGCCACCGCCGCCTCGACGACCGCGGGGTGGCGCGCGAGGTGGCTCTCGACCTCTCCGGGCTCGACGCGGAAGCCGCGGATCTGCACCTGGTCGTCGAGCCGCCCGAGGTAGACCAGGTCGCCGCCGGGCAACCGGCGGCCGAGGTCGCCGGAGCGGTAGAGCCGCTCCCCGGGCCGGTAGGGATGGTCGACGAAGCGCTGCCGCGTCAGCTCGTCGCGCCGCAGGTAGCCGCGGCCCACCCCGGCGCCGCCGACGCAGATCTCCCCGGCGACGCCGACCGGCTGCAGACGCTGGCGCGCGTCCATGACGTGGGCCGTCGTGGTGGGCAGGGGGACGCCGACGTTGCTGGCGCCGAGGCGGATCTCGCGCTCCGTGATCTCCTTGAAGGTCACGTGTACGGTGGTCTCGGTGATCCCGTACATGTTCACGAGGCGCACCGCGGGATAGGCGGCGCGCCACGGCGCCAGCCGCGGCGGGTCGAGCGCCTCGCCGCCGAAGACGACCTCGCGCAGGGCGAGGCGCGGAAAGCCCCGCCGCCGCGCCGCCGCGGCGAGCGGGCCGAAGGCGCTCGGCGTCTGGTTGAGCACCGTGACCCGGTGGCGCGCGAGCAGGTCGAGCAGCGCCGGCGGATCCTTCGCCGCCTCCTCGGCGACGATCACCAGGCGGCCGCCGTGGAAGAGGGCGCCGAAGGTCTCCCACACCGAGAAATCGAAGCTCGGCGAGTGCAGCAGCGTCCAGACGTCGCCGGCGCCGAAGGCGAAGGGCACGGCGTCGTTGACCAGCAGGCGGACGACGTTGCGGTGCTCGATGAGCACGCCCTTGGGGTCGCCGGTCGAGCCCGAGGTGTAGAGGCAGTAGGCGAGATCGCGGGCCGTGGCCGCGCGGCCGGGCGCGCGGTCGGGCGCTGCCGGGGGCGCCGGCCGCTCCTCGCGGTCGACGAGGAGCACGTCGGGCACGTCGGGCGCCGGCCGGCCGGCGAGCCAGGACGCGGTGACGAGGTGCGCGACGCCGGCGTCGCGCGCCATGTAATCGCGCCGTGCCGCGGGATAGGCGGGGTCGATCGGCAGGTAGGCTCCCCCCGCCTCGAGGATGCCCAGCACGGCGGCGATCGTCGCCGCGGAGCGCTCGAGGCAGACGGCGACGAGGGTCTCCGGTCCGACCCCGCGCGCCCGCAGGCGGCGGGCCAGGCGGCCGGCGCGCGCCGCGAGCTCGCCGTAGCTCAGGTGGCGCTCGCCGTCGACGAGGGCGACGCGCTCCGGCGCCCGCGCCGCCTGGGCCGCGACGAGCCCGTGGATCGTCGCCTCCGCCGGATAGGCGACGTCGGGCGCCGCCAGCAGCTCGCGCTCCTCTGCGCCGCTCAGCAGCGCGAAGTCGGTGACCCGCTCCTCCGGGTTGTGCGCCAGGGCCCGGACGGCCGCCCGCAGGTGGCGCATCCAGCGCTCGATGGTCGACGGATCGCAGAGGTCCGCGTTGTAGACGGCGTGGCCGTCGTAGCCGTCCCCCCGCCGCGCGAGCAGGAGATGGAGGTCGTACTTGCCGTAGCCGAGGTTGGTCTCGAGCACCGTCGCCGTCGCGGCGCCCATCGCCAGCGCCGGCGGGAGCTCCACGACCTCGAAGAGCACGTCGAAGAGGGCGGTGCGGCTCATGTCCTTCGCGGGGTCGAGCTCGCGGACCAGGAGGTCGAACGGCATGTCTCGGTGCCGGCGCGCCGCGGCGATCGTCGCCGCCGTGAGCCGCGACAGCTCGCGCAGGGAGGCTTCCTCCGGCGCCTGGCAGCGCAACGCCACGAGGTTCGCCACCGGACCCACCAGGCGCGCCAGGCCGCGCCGGCCGCGGCACGGCTCGCTGGTGCCGACGACGATCTCCCGCCGGCCGGTGTAGCGCCGCAGCAGGGCCACCAGCGCGCTGCACAGCGCTGCGAACGCGTCGTCGCCGCCGAGCTCGCCGCCGAGGACGAAGGTATGACGGCCGGCGCTCCAGGTGTGGACGGCGGCCCGCGGCCGGTCGGCAGGCAGCTCCAGGGGCCGCGGTCCGCCGCGAAGCTGGTAACGCCAATAGCAGCGCAGCGGCGCCAGCGCCTCCTCGGGCAGGCCACGCTGCCAGCGCGCGAAGTCCCGGTGCTGGAGAGCCGGCGCGGCGAGCTCCCGCCCGCGACAGATCGCCGCCAGCTCCTCGGCCAGGACGCGCAACGACCGCCGGTCGGCGGCGACGTGATGGACGGTGAGGAGGAGCAGGGCCTCACGGTCGCCGGCGGTGAGCAAGGCGGCCCGGATCGGCGCCTCGCCGGCCAGCGAGAACGGCCGCCGCGCCTCCGCCAACGCGCGCTCGACCGCCTCGTCGAGCCGGTGGCAAGCCGCCTGCGTGAGCTCGACCGTCGCCGCCGGATCGACCACCTGGACGCCGCGGCCTCCCACCACGCCGACGCGGGTGCGCAACGCCTCGTGACGGCGCAGAAGCGCCGCCAGGGAGACGCGTATGAGGGCGGCGGAGACCGGCCCGCGAAGGTGCAGGAGCAGCGGCAGGTTGTGGTAGACGGGGCTGGTGTCGTAGACGTCGCCGGTTTCGAAGCGGTCGATGAACCACAGCCGCTCCTGGTGATAGGAGAGCGGCTCGGGGCCGGCGCCCCGGCCCGGCCGCAGCCGCGGCAGCCGCGGCTGCTCCTCCATCCGCAGGTCGCCGAGGGCGGTCTCGGGGGCGCGGACCGCGTCCGCCAGGAGGCGCCGGAAGCGGCGGACCAGGCGCTCGGCGCTCGCCGCGTCGAAGAGCTCGGCGTCGTAGGACAGCCGGCCGGTCAGCCGGTCTCCCGCGTCTTCCATCCCCAGCAGGAGGTCGAACAGGGAGCGGCCGGTCTCGACCGGCAGCGCGGTCGCCGTGACGCCGGCCAGCTCGAGCCCGGCCGCCGGCCTCGCCACCAGGCTGAAGAAGACCTGGAAGAGCGGATGGGTGGACGCCCGGCGCGCCGTCCGGAGCTCCTCGACCAGCTTCTCGAAGGGCAGGTCGCGATGGGCGTAGGCGCCCAGCGCCGTCGCGCGCACCCGGCGCAGCCAGTCGCGAAAGGACAGCTCGCCCGTCGGGCGGCCGCGCATCACCACCGTGTCGACGAAGAGGCCGATCAGCCCCTCGAGCTCCTCGCGGTCGCGGTTGGCGACCGCGGTGCCGACCGCGACGTCGTCCTGTCCCGTGAGGCGGTGGAGAAGCGCCATGAACGCGGCCAGCAGCGTCATGAAGAGCGATGTCCCGGCCGCCAGCCCCAGCGCCCTGAGCCCGGCGGTCAGGTCCTCCGGCAGCTCGAAGGTCACGACGCCGCCGCGGTGGCTCGCGGCCGGCGGCCGCGGCCGGTCGGCGGGGAGCTCCAGCGCCGCGAGGCCGGCGAGCTGGCGGCGCCAGTAGCCGAGCAGCTCGTCGGCCGCCTCGCCCCGCAGGCGCTCGCGTTGCCACGCCGCGTAGTCGGCGTACCGGACCGTCAGCTCCGGCAGCGGCGGCACCCCGCGGCCAGCGGCGAAGGACTCGTAGAGCGCGGCGAGCTCGCGGCAGAGGATCCCCTGCGAGGCGCCGTCGCTGACGGCGTGGTGGAGCCGGAGCAGCAGCAGGTGCCGGTCCCGCGCCTGGCGCGCGAGCACCAGCCGCGCCAGCGGGCCGCGCGCCAGGTCGAACGGACGCGCGGCCTCGACGGTCGCCAGGCGACGGGCCTCGCGCCGCCTGCGGCGCGCCGGCAGGCGAGTGAGGTCGACCCGCGGCAGCGCCGCAGCCTCGCCCGGCGCCACCACGACCTGCCGGGGCCGTCCGTCGTCGTCGCGGAAGATCGTCCGCAGGACCTCGTGGCGGCGCACGATCTCGGCCCAGGCCGCCGCCAACGCCGCCGCGTCCAGCGGACCCGCGAGCGTCCAGGCCGCGGCCAGGGTGTAGAGCGGGATCTCCGGCGCCATCCGGTGGAGGAACCAGAGGCGCCGCTGGGCGAACGACAGGGGCAGCTCGCGGTCGCGGGCGACCCTGCTCACGGCTCCCTGATCGGCGCGCCGGCGGCCGTGCGCGGCGCGCAGGACGCTCTCCAGCTCGGCGGCCAGAGCGGCGATCGTGGGCGCCGCGAAGAGCAGCCGCAGCGGCAGCTCCAGGCCGCTCGCCCGGCGCACCCGCGCGACGACCTCCGCGGCGTTGAGCGAGTGCCCCCCGAGCTCGAAGAAGTCGTCGTGGACGCCGACCCGCTCCCGTCCCAGGACCTGGCCCCAGACCTCCGCCAGCATTTCCTCGAGGGCGGTCCGGGGAGACCCGCCGGCGGCCGCCGCGGCCGCCGGCGCCGCCGCGGCCGCGATCGCCGCCCGGCGGCGATCGACCTTGCCGCCGGAGGTTCGCGGCAGGTCGTCGACGAAGACGAACGCCGCCGGGATCATGTAGTCCGGGAGACGGCGGGCGAGGAAGGCGCGCAGCGCGCTCGCCGGCGGCGCCGGCGCCGCCGCGGCCACGCACGCCGCGAGGTCGTGGGCGCGCGCCACGACGGCCGCCGCACGGACTCCCTGATGCCGTTCGAGGACCGCCTCGACCTCGCCGGGCTCGATGCGGTAACCGCGGACCTTGACCTGAGCGTCGCGGCGGCCGAGGATCTCGAGCTCGCCGCCGGCGAGGTGGCGCGCCAGGTCACCGGACCGGTAGAGCCGCTCGCCGGGGTGCCGGGCGAAGGGGTCGGGCACGAAGCTCCGGGCGGTCCGCGCCGGCCGGCCGAGATAGCCCCGCGCCACCTGGACGCCCGCGAGGTGGAGCTCGCCCGCGGCGCCCGCCGGCGCCGCGTCCATGCCGGCGTCCAGCACGTGGGCGCGCACGCCGTGGGCCGGTCGGCCCACGGCGACCCGGAGCCGCCGGTCGCCGGGATCGCAGCACCCGCCGGTGGCGGTGACCGTCGTCTCCGTCGGGCCGTAGAAGTGGAAAAGGCGCACGCCCGGCAGCCGCTCGTGGAATCGCCGCGCGTGCTCCGCGGCCAGCGCCTCGCCGCCGCAGATCACCCAGCGCAGCGAGCAGGGGCCGCCGCCGAGCTCGGTGAGGAAGGCCGGCAACGCCGACGCCACGAAGTAGACCCCGGTGACCGCGCGAGCGGCCAGCTCGGCGGCGAGGTAGGGGAGGTCGCGGTGCCCTCCGGGGCGCGCCAGCAGCAAGCGCGCGCCGCAGGCGAGCGGCCAGAAGACCTCCCGCACCGCGACGTCGAAGCCGAGCGGCGTCTTCGCCAGCACCCGGTCGCCGGCGCCGAGCGGGCACCGGGACCGCATCCAGAGGAGGTGGTTGACGATGCCGCGATGGGTGACGACCACCCCTTTGGGACGCCCCGTGGAGCCGGAGGTGTACATCACGTAGGCCGCGTTGTCGGGGCGCGCGGCGCGGGCGGGCGCCGCCGCGTCGGCGCCGAGCGGGGCCTCGGCGCCGCCGTCCGGCATCCATCGCGCCTCGGCGTCGCGCAGCACGAAAGCCCGCCGCTCTTCGGGGTCGGTGGGCTCGATCGGCACGAAGGCGGCGCCCGCCTTGAGCACCGCCACCAGCGCCACCACCATCTCGAGCGAGCGCTCACCGGCGACGCTCACCCGCGTTTCGGGCCCGGCTCCCCGCGCCGCGAGGGTGCGCGCCAGGGCGCCCGCCCGGCGGTCGAGCTCGCGGAAGCTGAGCTGCGCTCTTCCCGCCGCCACCGCCACCGCGTCGGGCGTGCGCCGGGCCTGGTCCGCGACCAGGTCGTGCAGACAGGCCTCCAGGGGGAGCGTAGCCGCGCGGTCGTTCCATTCGCGGAGGATCTGGTGACGCTGGGCCGGCGCGAGGAGCGGGAGCTCGCAGATCCGCGCGCCGGGATCGCGCAGGGCGCCTTCGAGCAGCCGCCGGTAGTGGCCCGCGGCCCTGGCGATCGTCGACGCGTCGAAGAGGTCGGTGCTGTAGGTCCACGCCAGGTCGATCCCTCCCGGCGCGGAGCGCGGTCCGCGCGCCAGCCCCACCCGCTGCTCGCGATGCGGGATCGCGATCACGCCGAGGTCGAAGCGCGCGGAGCCGTTGGGCAGGACGTCGACGGCCTCGAGCTCCAGGTCCGGCAGCGCCAGCGGCGGCAACGGCGAGTCGTGGAAGCTGAAGGTCAGTTGGAAGAGCGGGTTGTGGCTCGCCGGCCGCTGCGGCTTCAGCGCCCGCACCACGCGCTCGAATGGGACCTCCTGGTGGGCGTAGGCTGCGACCGTCACGCCGCGCAGGCGGCGCAGCAGCTCCTCGAAGGTCGGATCGCCCGCCAGCTCCGCGCGCAGCGCCACCACGTTGACCAGCATGCCGATCACCGGCTCGGTCTCGCGCCGCCGCCGGTTGGCGAGGGCGCTGCCCACCACCAGGTCGTCCTGCCCCGTGTAGCGCCGGACCAGCGCCAGGTAGGCGGCGAGCATGGTCATGAACAGCGTCGCGCCGTGGCGGCGGCCGCAGGCGCGCAGCGCCGCGGAGAGCTCCTCCGGCAGCCGCGAGGTCGCGAGGCGGCCGCGAAAGCTCGGGCGCGGCGGCCGCGGCCGGTCGCCGGCCAGCGCCGACTCCGCCGGGGCGCCGGCCAGCGTCCGCGTCCAGAAAGCGAGCTGGCGCGCCGCCTGCGGGCCAGCCAGCCACCGGCGCTGCCAGCTCGCGTAGTCCGCGAGCTGGATCGCCGGCGCGGGCAACGGCGACGGGCGGCCGGCGGCGGCCGCCGCGTAGAGCTCCACGATCTCGCGCAGCAGCAGGTTGTACGACCACCCGTCGTGCACCAGGTGGTGCTCGACGTGGACGAGCAGGTGCTCGCGGGCGCCGAGACGCACCAGCGCCCAGCGGGTCAGCGGCAGGCGGTCGAGGGCGAAGCGCGTCCGCACCCAGCGCCCGATGACCCGTTCCTCCTGCCGCCCGCGGACCCGCGGCGGCAGCCGGCCGAGGTCGATCAGCGGCAGTTCCACGCGCCACGCCGGGTGGACGGCCTGGACGGGTCGGCCTTCGGCGTCGGGAAAGGTCGTCCGGAACACCTCGTGACGGCGCACGACCGCGTCGAGCGCCGCCCGCAGCGCCGGCAGGCGCAGCGGGCCCGTGAAGCGCAGGCTGTCCTGGGTGTTGTAGGCGGGGTTGTCCGGCGCGAGCTGGGCGATGAACCACACCGCCTCCTGGGCCGCGGTCAGCGGCAGCGGACCCGCGCGCGCCACCGGCCGGATCGGATCCTCGTCCGCGGCCGCCGCCAGCAGCTCCGCCTGGGCCGCCACGGTGGGATGGTCGAAGAGCCGCTCGAGCGGGATCTCCAGGGCGCAGACCTCGCGCAGCCGCGACGCGAACCGGGTCGCCAGCAGCGAGTGCGCCCCGAGCTCGAAGACGTCGTCGTCGCGGCCGATGCGCTCGACTCCGAGGAGCTCGCGCCAGAGGCCGGCCACCGTCCGCTCGGCGGCCGTCGCCGGCGGCCGCGAGCCCACGGCCGGAGGCGGCGGCGACGGCAGAGCCGCGCGGTCGACCTTGCCGCTCGTCCCCCGCGGCAGCGCCGCCAGCTTTACGAAGGAAGCGGGCACCAGGTGCGCCGGCAGGACCCGGGCGAGGTGGCGGCGCAGCTCGCCCGGTGCCGGGGCGGCGCCGCGCCGGGGCACCCAGAAGGCGACCAGCCCGCGGTCGCCGGCCGCCGTCTGGCGGAGCACGACCGCGGTCTCGAGGACGGCCGGATGGCCGGCGAGGGCCGCCTCGACCTCCCGCGGCTCGACCCGGAAACCCCGGACCTTGACCTGGTCGTCGAGGCGCCCGAGGAAGACCAGGACGCGGCCGGCGTGCTCGCGGACGCGGTCGCCGGTGCGGTAGAGCCGGCTCCCCGGCGGGGCGCCGAACGGATCCGGCACGAAGCTCGCGGCCGTCTGCCGCGGCCGGCCCAGGTAGCCGCGGGCGACGCCGGCGCCGCCCAGGAAAAGCTCCCCGGGCACGCCGCGCGGCAGCGGCCGGCCGTCGCCGCCGAGCACGTGGGTGGCGACGCCCGGGATGGCGCGGCCGATCGGCACCGCCCTCCGCGCTTCGCGGTCGAGCGGCCAGCGCGTGGCGACGACCGTGCCTTCGGTCGGCCCGTAGGTGTTGACCGTCCGCACGCCGCTGCCGTGGCCGGCGAGCCAGCGCCGCCATTCCCCGAGCCGCGCGGCCGACGCTTCCTCGCCGCCGACGATCACCAGGCGCAGGGACGGCGGCGGCGGATCGTGCACCGCCGCGGCGACGAGCTGGTGCCAGAACGCCGTGGGGAGGGGCAGCACGGTGATCCGAAGCATCGCGACGTGTTGCAGGAAGCCGGCGGCCGACCCCAGCCGCGCCGGCTCGAAGAGCACCAGGGTGGCGCCCTGCGCCAGGGCGGGGAAGATCTCCTCGACGCTGGCGTCGAAGGCGAGAGAAGCGAATTGGAGCACGCGGTCGCCGGTCCCGAGGCGATAGCTCCGCGCGGCGCTTCGGGTGTGACTCACCGCCGACCGGTGCTCCACGAGCACGGCTTTCGGGCGCCCCGTGGAGCCCGAGGTATAGATCGCGTAGGCCAGGTTCCCCGGCGCGGCGCCGGCCGGCGGCCGCGCGGCGACGCCCGGTGCCGCGGCATCCGGGGCCACGCATCGCAGGCCGGGCACCCGCCGGCGGGCCGCCGCCGCGAGGCGCGCGGGGGCCACCAGGAAGCGGGCTTCGGAGTCGCGCAGGATCAGCCCGAGACGCGCGCCGGGCAGGTCCGCGTCGAGCGGCAGGTAGGCGCCGCCGGCCTCGAGGATCCCCAGGAGCCCGACCAGGGCCGCCGCCGAGCGCTCGGCCGCGAGGCCGACCAGGGTCTCCGGACCCACCCCGAGGCTCGCCAGCCGGCGCGCCAGCCGGCGGGACCGACGCGCGAGCTCGCGATAGCTCAGGCTCGCCCCGCCGTCGACGATCGCGACCGCCTCCGGCGTCCTCGCGGCCCGCGCCGCGAAGAGCTCGTGCAGGCAAGAGGGCCGCGCGTCGCCGGATCGTGGCATCTCGTCCCTGGCCTCCGCCCGCAACCGGCGCTAGTTCGGCGCCGCGGGATCGAGCCTCGTAAAGTAGCTGCCCACGGCCTTGCGCTGGCTGTCGTAGATGACGACGGTCAGCTCGAACGGCGGCGGTACGCGCTCGAAGCCGGCCCGGGGGACGAGCTGGAGCTCCACCGAGGCCTCCGCGGACGACGACCCCCGAACGGCGCTGGCTCCGCCGTAGGCGAGGGTGCGGCCATCCTTGGCCAGCCTGCCCTCGACCCAGAAACGACCCTCCCGGCGGACGTCGAAATCGACCTTCACGCCCACCGGCTCGGTCGCGGCAGGGTCTTCGGAGCGCGCCGCCGGCTCGGCGAGCGTCGCCGAGATCGAGCCCTCTTCGACCGCGGCCTCGCCGAACCTCCGGTAATCGTAGAGCGGCGTCTTCGCTTTCATCGTCACCGCCTCGGCGCCGTGGACCGGAACGAACGCGGCGACCTCGTACGGCCCGTCGATTCCCGACTGGTAGATGTCGTCCCCAGAAAAGTACAACGACACCCAGTACTTTCCCGGCCCGCCCGACAGGTGATTGACGGCGGGAAACGGCGTCTCGGCGAGGGACTTGGCCGAGACCACGACGTCGCCCTTGAGGAGATGACCTTGAATCACGTAGTCGCCAGCCTCGATGATCTCGACCTCGAACGTCGCTTCGAGACGCCTGGAGACCTCCCCCTCGGCGAGGGAAGGCGGCGAAAATTGGACCTTACCCGTAAAGGAGACGGGCGAGGATCTCAAATCCGGCTTGATGATCTCGTGATCGAAATAGAAAGGCCAGGTGCCGTAGTGCTCCT
This sequence comes from Thermoanaerobaculia bacterium, assembly GCA_036397835.1. GTDB lineage: Bacteria > Acidobacteriota > Thermoanaerobaculia > Multivoradales > J023 > DASWIG01. The sequence continues at coordinate 4,220 of DASWIG010000402.1, read as the reverse complement.
TGATCAGATACAGCTTGAAGTCGCTGTCGATGAAGCTGAGCACGGGTTCTTCGGTCTTCTTGCGGCTGAGCGCGATGATATCCTCGGCCCGCTCGTAGGTCGCGTTGAAGGTGGCGTCGTAGAAGACGCCGTCGCGCAAGAGCAGGCTGTGACTGCTGAAATAGTACGGATAACACGCCCCCACCTCCCGGCACACGACGTTGCCCGGAAAGTCAGGGTCGAGTGAGGCCGCCGGCCGCGTGATGAATCCCGCCGCGTCCTCCCCCTTGACCTTGACCGGCCGCAGCCCGCCCACGCCCATCACGCCGCTCATCGCCTGCAGCACGTGGCTGAAAATGTAACAGTCCGCGAAGTTGCAGTCGCCCTCCGGCTCGAGCAGCGCCTGCCAGCCGCATTTGCAGAACGGCACGACGTTGCCGAAGCACTCGGTCGGGATCTGCTCCCCGAGCTCGTAGACGACCATCGCTCCCGAGGCCCGGTCCAGCAAGGGAAAGCGGAAGACGCGGGAGCCGACGCGGTCGCTGAATCCGTAGCGCCACCGGCGCTGACCGTAGGCGTAGATGCCGTCCTGGATCGCCCGCACCACGTCGTCCTCGGCGGCGTCGCGACCGAGCCCCGCGGCCCAACAGGCCGCCCGCTCGTACCACGCGACCTCCGGCGGCGAGAACGCGATCAGGGGGTCGGAATAGGTCACGTAGAGGGCGCGCTCGAGCACCTCTTCCACCGCCGCCGCCCCGGGAGCGCCGATGCGGCAGCGCAGCGTGAAATCGAAGATGCCCGTTTCCGCCGGCAGGACGACGGGCCGGCTGCCCTGCCAGCCGATCCACGAGAACTCCCCCGACGACGGGGGGCTGGCGAGCGCGCGGCAACTGGCGTCGGGGGCCGGGCGGCCGGCGATCGTCCACGCGCAGTCGACGCGCGGTGGCGCCGGCGCCTGACAGCCGGCGACGGCGATCTCGAGGACGATCGCCGAGTCGACCCGGCCGGCCAGCGGCGGCGCGGGAATCGCCGACGGCAGCGCCGTCTTCCGGCATTGGCCGTCGAACACCTGCGCGAGGATCACGCCGTCGCCGACCCCGCCCACCGGCAGGCCGCCGGCGGCCACGGCGACGCGCTCCAGCGCGTAGCTCAGCGCGGCCGGCGCCGCGGGAGCGGTGCCGGCCGCGGTGATCAGGACGAATGTCAAGCTGAAGGTGAGTCGTTTCCGTCGCATCGATGGGTCCCTGGCGGCGCGCCGCTCGCGCCGGTCATCGGAAGCTCGCCGGCGCCAGGCCGCCGATCGGCTGCTGCAAGGAGTCGATCTCGATCGAATCGCCATCATAGAGTACCAGGGTGAGGTTGTAGGGCGCCGCCGGATCGCTCTCGCGAGCGATGAGCTCGCCCGGGATCTCGAGCCTCACCGTCGGCGACCCCTCGTCGAGGCTCTCCTTGGCTCCGGCGTAGGCGATGGTCGAGGTCCCCTGTGCCAGCCGCGCCTCCACGGCGTAGGTTTGCGGCTCCCAGACCGTGAGCGAGACCGTGATCGCGAGCTCGTCGAAGAACCCGTCGCCGTCGCCGTCGACGCCCGCCGCCGCGAAGCCGTCGAGCTGCGCCGGATCCTCGCCGAAGTCCTGAAAGCCGTAGGCGAGCGTCCGGGCCGTGAGGGGCCTGAGCTCCTCCGCGAGCCCGGTGAAGTTGGCCCGGAGCTCGTAAGGCCCGTCGGTCCGCGAGCGGCGAACGGCTTCGCCGGAAAAGGTGAGCTCGACCTGGTACTCCCCCGGCGGGCCGGCCGCCACGCCGGCCGTGGGGCGCGCCGAATCCCAGCTCGAACGCATGGTGATCAGCTTGCCGTCCTTGAACAGCGCCCCCTGGATGACGTAGTCGCCCACTTCGAGGATCTCCACCCCCACCTGCGCACTGAGGGTCCCGATGGGCCGCGCGCTGCTGGAAGGGGACGTCGAGAACTCGACGTCGCCGGTGAAGACGACCGATCGGCCGACGATCTCGGGAGCCGTCGCGTGCGGACTCGAGAGCTCGCCCGGCGGCAGCCGCAGGTAGAACGGCCAGGTGCCGTAGCCCTCCCGCAGCGAGTACAGGTGGTGGCGGGGAGCTTCGAGAAAAGTCATCACGCGCCCGATCGAGGTCGCCCGGCTCAGGGCGACCGGCTCGCTCGGGGTCTCGTAGGTCCGGCCGAAGGTCGCGTCGTAGAGCAGCCCGTCCCGCGCGCGCAGGCTGTGACTGCTGAAGTAATAGGGCAAGCACTCTTCGGCCGACGTTCCGCACCGGACGTTGCGCGGAAACCGCGGATCGAGCGAGCGCGCCGGTATGGTCACGAAGCCCGCCCCGACCGCGCCCTCGATGACCACGGCCGCGAGCCCCCCCACTCCCATCACCCCGGCGATGGCCTGGAACGTCTCGCTGAACCGATAGCAGCTCGCGAAGTCGCAGAGCGCATCCGCGGCCACCAGCGCCTGCCAGGGGCACTGGCAATACGGCGGCGAGCCGCCATAGCAGGTGAGCTCGATCTCGTCGGCGTCGAGGCGGTACTCGACCCTCTTCGTCCCGCTCTTCTCCGCCGCCAGGGGAAAGTGGTAGACGCCGGCGTCGATCTTGTTGGCGAAGCCGTAGAGCCAGCTCGCCCCGCCGTGGCGGTAGAGCCCGTCGAGGATCGCTCGCAGGACGTCGGCCTCCGGCGACTCGGCGGTGAGGCCCGCGCCCCAGCAGGCCGCCTTCTCGTACCAGCTCGTCTGCGGCGGCGAGAACGCCGCCAGCGGGCTGGCGTAGGTGACGTAGACCTGGCGGACCATGCCATCGTCGTCGGTGGTGCCCGACCCCGTGATGCGGCAGCTCAGGGCCAGGTCGTAGACCCCGGTCTCGGCGGGCAGGTCGAGCGCCATCGTTGCGCGCCAGCCGCGCCAGCTCGCGGCCCCCGACGAGGCGCCGCCGGCGGCGGCGCGGCAGCTCGCGTCCTGCCAGGGGCTCCTGGCGATCTTCCACGAGCACTCCACCTCCGGCTCGGCCGACGTCCGGCAGCCGAAGACCGAGACCGCGAGCTCGACCGTCGACGACAGGGTGCCGGCGAGCGCCGCGTGGTGCGGCTGCAGCCGCATGGGCACGGTGCGGCAGGCGTCGTCGAACGTCCGCGACATCAGGACGTGCTCGCGGACGTCGGCGACCGGCAGGCCGCCCTCGACCACGACCCGGCCGAGGGCGTAGCGCTCCTGCGCCGCCAGCGCCGCCGGCGACAGCGCCAGGAGCGCCAGCGTCGCCGGCGACAGCGCCAGGAGCGCAAAGGCCGCACGCAGCGCGAGCTTCGGACCGTAAATTCGCTTCCCCTGCGTCATGTTTCCTCCTTCTCCAGGGGCCGGAATCGGGGGCCGGTCACCACATGGCGACGATGCGCAGCGGCGCGCCGCTGCCGCCCTCGATCTTCATCGGCAGCGCCACCACCAGGAAATCGCGGTCGGGAACCTGGAGAAGGTTGGCGACGTTCTCGAAGGCCGGGACGTTGGCCGCGAAGAGCGCCACGTGGCTCTCGAAGAGCGTCGACTGGCCGTGGTCGATCGATGGCGTGTCGATGCCCACGGCCTTGACGTCGCGCTCGGCGGCCAGCCAGCGGGCGGCGTCCGGGTGGAGGCCGGGGAAGTGCAGCTCGGGCACCGCCTCCGGTCCCGTGAGCGCGGTGCCGAGGTAGAGCTCGCGGTCCGGCCAGTGACGCCCGAAGCCGGTGCGCAGGAAGACGATCGCGCCCTCGGGCAACGGCCCGTGGAGCTGCTCCCAGAGCTCGAGGTCCCCCACGCTCACCTGGTAGTCGCGGTCCCGGTGCGCCTTCTCGGTGACGTCGACCACCGCGCCGAGGCCGACCAGTCGCTTGACGGGCAGGGCGTCGGCGGTCAGGCCCTCGGCGTTGAAATGGATCGGTGCGTCGAGGTGGGTGCCGCCGTGCTCGGCTGAGCTGTAGCGGTTGGCCGCGTAGTAATAGCCCTGGTCGGTGACCCCGGCGGCCAGGACCTCGAGCTGGAAGCCCTGGGTGTCCGTGGGCCAGTAGATCGTCTCCGGACCGAAGCCGTAGGTGAGGTCGACCACGTTCTCCGGCACGCTCGGCGTCTCCGGCGGCAGCTTGCGCGGCACGTTCTCCGCGCCCTCACGGCCGCAGGCGGCGAAGAGGATCAGGACGGCGAGTCTGACATAACGCGGCGATCGGGCGTGCATGACGGCGTCCTCCGTGGCGGTTTCGCGGA